>DAHVQK010000035.1 GCA_027317845.1 Gammaproteobacteria bacterium | reverse complement strand
ACCGAGCTCGCGCGCACAGTCGGCGAGCCAGGGCGCAAGCACCCCGCGTGCGCGCTCCGTGAGCCAGCTTCGCAACGCCTGACGCACCAACTGGCGGTTGCCGGGATCGCCGGTGAGCGCCAGCAGCCCCTCGCCCCGCGGCGCGATGCGTGCGCGCCCCGTACCCCCACAGAGCTGCACCCGCCACTGCTCCCGGCACGCGGACAACTCGATCGCGGCAGGCGGGAACGGCGCCGGCGCGACCGCCTTGAGCCGGGCCTCTTCGCGCTTGCGCTCGATCCAGGGGCGATGCCGCTCGATGAAAGTCTGAATCGCCCGGGTTGAAGTCCGGGTGGGCACGACCACCTCCACACGCCCAGTGTGAAAGACACGCACCACCATGCGCCGCGCACGATGGCTTTCACGTACCTTCCAGCTGGCCTGCGGCTCGGACCACAACGGCAACTGGTGCGTCACGCTCTCGGGAATCAAGCAAACCGCCACAAGGATCGCAGACGCCCTCGCCTGCCCGCGCATCATACCAGCCACAGCGCCTCCCGCGCCCGCATGAGCGGCAGACGCCCGCGCCGCATTCCGCTACGATGCGCGCTGATGGGGCAATCGGGACTACCGTGAGCACGCCGATTCTCGAAGTCCGCACTCTCGTCAAACACTATCCCGGCGTCACCGCCGTAGACGGCGTGTCCTTCGCCGTGCCCGAGGGCATGTGCTTCGGGCTGCTCGGACCCAACGGCGCCGGCAAGACCACCACCATCGAGATCATGGAGGGGATCCTGCCGCCGACCTCGGGCGAGGTCCGCTACCGCGGTGAACCGCTCAACGCGCGCTTTCGCGAAGAGGCCGGCATCCTCTTTCAGGCCACCGCGCTGCAGAATTTCCTCACCGTCCACCAGAGCGTCGCGATGTTCCGGGGACTCTATGGCCGAGGCCTCGAGGTCGAGGAGGTGCTGCGGCTGTGCTCCCTCGAGAAACTCGCACATCGCGACAACCGCAAGCTCTCGGGGGGCCAGCGGCAACGGCTCCTGCTCGCGGTCGCGCTGGTGAACGACCCGGCGGTGCTGTTCCTCGATGAGCCCACCACCGGGCTCGACCCTCAGGCACGGCGCAACTTCTGGGAGCTGGTGCGATCGATCAAAGCCCAGGGCAAGACCATCCTGCTCACCACCCATTACATGGAAGAGGCCGAGATGCTCTGCGACGAAATCGCCATCATGGATCGGGGCCGCCTCATCGCCCAGGGCCCTCCGGAACGACTGCTGCGCGAGCACTTCGCCGAAGTGCTGCTGGAGCTGCCCCGCGCGGAGTTCCCCCAGAGCGCCCGGCAGCTGCCGATCGAGCTCATCGAGGCCAGCGACCGGGTGGAGATCACGACAGATGACCTGGACGCGACGCTGCGCACGCTGATCGAGGCGCGCGTACCCTTGAGGAACCTGCGCATCCGGCCGGCCAACCTCGAGGACCTTTTCCTCGAGCTCACCGGGCGGGAGCTGCGCTCGTGATGCGGCGCCTGTTCGCCGTCTGGCATGCGCGCAACCTGGAGTTCCTGCGCGACCGGGGAGCGATGCTCTTCACGCTGATCCTGCCGTTATCGATCATCGTCGGCATGGGGTTCATCTTCGGCGGCCCGCCGCGGCCGCTGTTCAAGGTGGGCGTGGTGGGCACACCGGTCACCGCGCCTGCCGACCCGTTCATGCACGAGCGCTACACGCAGTTCCTGCCTGTCCAGAGCACCGTCGCGGGCTTGAGGGAGGTCCGGCGCCAGCGCATCGATCTGCTGTTCGCCCCCGGCGACCCGCCGCGCTACTGGGTGAACACCGACTCGCCCAAGGGCTACGTCATCGAGAAGCTGCTGCTCGCCGCCGACCCTTCGGCGCAGCGCCTGCCCGTGACCGGCAAGGCGGTGCGCTACATCGACTGGCTCTTCCCCGGCATCCTCGCGATGAACCTCATGTTCAGCTGCCTCTTCGGAGTCGGCTACGTCGTGCTCCAGTACCGCCAGAGCGGCTTCCTGAAGCGCCTGCACGCAACGCCGCTCACCGCCTTCGAGTTCCTCACCGCCCAGGTGTTCTCCCGCCTCACCATCATCGTCTTCATCACGATGGCGCTGTATCTCGGGGTCGGAGCGCTCATCGGATTCCACAACTCCGGCAACCTGGCGCTGCTGCTCTTGCTGCTGGTGCTCGGCTCGCTGTCGATGATCGCGCTCGGCCTGACGATCGCGGCGCGATTCTCGAGCCAGGAGCTGGTCAACGGACTGCTGAACCTGCTCACCTGGCCCATGATGCTGCTCTCGGGCGTGTGGTTCTCGCTCGCCGGTTCACCCCGGTGGGTGCGCTGGATTGCCGATGCGCTGCCCCTCACGCAGTTGCTGCATGCGGCCCGTGCGGTCATGCTCTACGGTGCGGGAGTGCAGCAGATCGCCCCCAACCTTCTGTATCTCGCGGCGGTGACCCTGGTATTCCTCGCCTTCGGGGCGTGGTCGTTCAAATGGCGCATCTAGGTGCCCAGTGGAGGTTAGACAGCCCATGACTCCCCCCCGGCCCATGCGATTCATGAGCGACAACACGGCCACCGTCTGCCCGGAGATCCTTGCGGGCATCGCGGAGGCGAACCGGGGGCTCGCGGTCGCGTACGGCGATGATCCCTGGACGCAGCGCCTGGACTCGGTGCTCGGGGCATTCTTCGGCACCACGGTCCGCGCATTCCCCGTCGCCACAGGCACCGCGGCCAACGCGCTCGCCCTGGCGACGCTCACGCCTCCGTACGGAGCGATCTTCGCCCACCACGAGGCGCACATCGCCTGTGACGAGTGCGGCGCTCCGGGATTTTTCTGCGGCGGCGCGCAGCTCGTGCTGCTCGAGGGGGAACACGGGAAGCTCTCAGCCGGCACGCTGGCCCGTGCGATCGAGGAACATCCGGTCTCGGTGCACACGGTGCAGCCGGCGGCGGTCTCGGTGAGCCAGGCGAGCGAGCTCGGCGGCACGTACCGTCCCGAGGAGATCGCTGCGCTGTGCACTGTCGCGCACACGCGCGGACTCAAAGTCCACATGGATGGCGCACGCTTCGCCAACGCGGTGGCGTTCCTCGGCTGCCATCCGGGTGATGTCACCTGGCGCGCGGGCATCGACGTGCTGTCCTTCGGTGCGACCAAGAACGGCGCTCTGGCCGCCGAAGCGGTGGTCTTCTTCGACCCGGCACTGGTGCGCGACTTCGAGCTGCGGCGCAAGCGCGCCGGCCATCTGCTTTCGAAGTCCCGATTCGTCTCGGCACAGCTGCTGGCCTACCTCGAGGCAGGTCTCTGGCGACGCAATGCGGAGCACGCCAATCGTCTGGCGCGACGCCTGGGCGAGGCTGCGGGCTCCCGGCTGCTCAACCCGGTCGAAGCCAATGAAGTGTTCGTCCGGCTCGGCGAAGCCGGCAGGCAGGCACTGCGCGCGGCCGGCTTCGAGTTCTATGATTGGGGTGCGCCCACCTCAGGCCTCGCGCGCCTGGTCACCTCCTGGGACCAGAGCGAGCGGGACGTGGAGGCGCTATGCGCCGCGCTCGGCGACCTGCCGGGCGATTGAACTCTGGAGCTCCACCATGGCCGCAAGACAGTCCCGCATGCTCCCGCTCGGCACCCCGGCGCCGGATTTCTCCCTGCCCGACACCGAGGGGAAGATCTGGACCCTGAGCGACTTTACCGCCCCGAAGGGCCTCCTGGTCGCCTTCATCTGCAATCACTGCCCCTATGTCAAGCACATCCTGGACGGCTTCGTGGAATTCGCGCACGAGTACGGAGCGAAGGGGCTCGACATCATCGCCATCAACGCCAACGATGCCACCGCCCACCCGGATGACAGCCCGCAGCACATGGCGCGGATCGCCAAGGCGAAGGGTTTCACTTTTCCGTACCTCTACGACGAAACCCAGCGCACCGCACTCGCCTACGAGGCGATCTGCACCCCGGATTTCTTCCTGTTCGATTCCGAGCACTTTCTTTTCTATCGCGGACGATTCGACGCGAGCACACCCGGAAACATCAAGCCCGTGACGGGTATCGAGCTGCGCACCGCCGTGGAGGCGCTCATATCCGGCAAGCGCGTGGAGCACCAGAACGCCAGCATCGGCTGCAGCATCAAGTGGAAATCGGGCAACGCACCGGATTGGGCATGACCCCGGCTCCTACTCAGCAACGCGTGCAACGAATCGGGGCACCTCGGCTCGCCCCGAAGGTGCTCGCCGTGCTTGCGTTGCTCGCCGCCGGTCTTGCGTGGAATCGTCCTGCCGCCGCGCAATCGGACTATTACCGCCACGTGGTGTTCGACAACAGCCGGCAACCCGACCTGTATTACTGGAGTAGCGCGGACTCGAGCGCACCGAGCTGGGTGCGCTCGATCGACCATCATCTCCCGGTCGAATCCAAGATCCATCATACCCCGCCCAACGCCTTGCGCATCGAGTGGCAGTCGCGGCCCGGGGGCAGCTGGGACGCGTGGATCAAGCGGGTCGACTTTCCGAACCGCAATCCGGACCTCATCGGGAAATATCTCTACTTCTGGCTGTACGCGCCGCAGCCGATCGCGGCCGCCGATCTGCCCGGCGTGATCCTGTCGGACAACCGCAGTGGTATGCAGGTCGCCACGGTACCGGGACGGTTCACGGTCGAGGTGCCGCTTGCTGCCTACACCGGCGATCTGCCGGCTGCCCGCTGGGTGCAGGTGCGGATTCCGCTCGCGAAGCTTCGTTCGGCCTCGGTGTATCCCTTTCGTCCGCAACGCCTGCAAAGCGTCATCTTCCACCAGCGTCGTGCCGACGGCGCCCGGCACGTATTGATCGTCGATGATGTGCGCGTGGACAATGCCCCTGCGCAAGCCGCATCCGCTGCCGGCCTGAACGCACCCGATAAGCTGACCGCACGCGGCTACGAACTGCACGTCGCGCTGCACTGGCACGCGCCCGCACGGAGCCGCGCCAATTACTTCCTGATCTATCGCTCGATCGGCTCGCAGCCCTTCCAGCCAATCGGCATTCAGCGCCCCGGGGTCAATCGCTACTCGGATTTCATCGGCCGCACGGGCGTACAGGCGCGCTACCGCGTGGCCGCGGCCGATTGGGAGGGCGGCCTGTCCGCGCCATCGGATACCGCCGATGCGACCACGCGCGTGATGAGCGATGCGCAACTGCTGACCATGCTCCAGAGAGAGGCATTCCTGTACTCCTGGGACGCCTCGGGCACCCTCTCCGGCATGGCACACGAGAACGTTCCCGGCGATGACCGCATCGTCGCCACCGGCGCGACCGGCTTCGCAATCATGGCGCTGATCGTGGGTGTCGAGCGGCATTTCATCACCCGCCAGCAGGGCCTCGGACGCCTGGAAAAGATCCTGTCGTTCCTCGAGCGCGCCCCGCGCTATCACGGTGCCTGGTCCCACTACATGAACGACGAGACGGGCAAGACCATGCCGCTCTTCGGCATGTACGACAACGGGGGTGACCTCGTCGAAACCGCGTTCCTGATGCAGGGTCTGCTCACCGCGCGCGGCTATTTCAATCGCGACGATCCGCGCGAGCGGGCACTGCGGCAACGAATCACGGCGCTCTGGCGGGGAGTGGACTGGGATTGGTACCGCGGGTCGCCGCCGGGTCCGTTTCTCTACTGGCACTGGTCGCCGCAGTGGGGATTTCAGATTCATCATCCGCTGATCGGCTTCAACGAGACGATGGCGGTCTACCTGCTCGCGATCGCCTCACCGACGCATCCGGTGCCGGCGAGCCTGTATTACAGCGGCTGGGCCAGCCAGAGCAAGCGGGCGCAGGAATACCGCGAGGGCTGGTCCGGGAGCACGGCCGGCAAGCTCTATGCCAACGGCAAGAGCTATTTCGGCATCAAGCTCGATGTCGGCGTGGGCAGCGGCGGTCCATTGTTTTTCATTCATTACTCTTTCATGGGCTTCGATCCGCACGCCCTGCACGATCGTTACACCGCCTCCTACTTCGACAATAACCGCCGGATCGCCCGGATCAACCGCGCGTGGTGCATCGCCAACCCGAAGCACTTTGCGGGCTACGGACCCGATGCCTGGGGATTGACCGCGAGCTACGGCTTCGATGGCTACGCGACACCCGGACCCGATGCGGCGAACGATGACGGAACGCTGACGCTCACCGGCGCGCTCGCCTCATTTCCCTACACGCCGAAGGCATCCATGGCCGCCTTCAAGCACTACTATCGCGATCTCGGTGCCGAGCTGTGGGGGATCTACGGACCTCGAGACAACTACAACCCCAGCCAGCACTGGGTCGCCCCGCACTACATGGGACTCAACCAGGCGCCAATCGTCGTCATGGTGGAGAACTATCGCACCGGACTGTTGTGGCGGGCGTTCATGTCGAACCCCGAGATCGGCGTGATGTTGAAACGGCTCGAGTCCGCGCAGCAGCAGGTCGGATTGCCTGTGGCAAAAGCCCCTGCGACGGACCCTCAATCCGCAAGCCCGCGCCGCCGATGACCCGCTGGGCCTCAAACGAGACGCCCCGCTTCCGCTCCTGAGGGCCCTCCAGGCCGCCGCCGACCGTCTCCCTGCGCACGAGCGGCGCCGCGCGGAGGCTCGCCAATGGAATCTGTCTTTCGCGCCAGGATGTTATGATACCGCCTCACACCCGTGAGTCACGGTACCTTGCCAGACATTACCAACGCACCATTCGAGCGCGCCCCGCCTCTCATCGACATTGGCATCAATCTCGCCCACGACAGCTACGACGCTGATCGCGAAGCCGTGATCGCGCGCGCACACGCGCTCGGAGTCGCGCAGATGATCGTGACGGGCTCCTGTGGCCCGAGCACCCGCACGGCGATCGGGTTGTCCAAGGCGCACCCCGGCGGACTCTTTGCCACCGCGGGCGTTCACCCCCACCACGCCACCGGGCTCACCCCGGAGCTGCTTGCCGAGCTCGAGGTCTTGGGGCGCGCTGCCGAAGTGGTCGCCGTGGGCGAATGCGGCCTCGATTACTATCGCAACCACTCGCCCCACGGGGCTCAACGCAGCGCATTCCATCGCCAGCTCGAGCTCGCATCTCGTGTCGGCAAACCCGTCTTTCTGCACCAGCGTGATGCGCATTCCGACTTCTTCGCCATCCTGCGCGAGCACTGGCGCGAACTCGCGGGCGGCGTGGCGCATTGCTTCACGGGCGGGGATGCGGAGCTCGACAGCTATCTCGATCTCGGCCTCGCGATCGGCATCACCGGCTGGATCTGCGATGAGCGCCGGGGGAGGCATTTGCTCGGGCTCGTGAGGCGGATCCCGGCCGACCGGCTGCTCCTTGAAACGGACGGCCCCTACCTCCTGCCGCGCGACCTCGATCCGAAGCCGGCCTCGCGACGCAATGAGCCGGCCTACCTGCCGCACATCGCAGCGGTCATCGCCCGCGCACGCGGTGAGTCGGTGGAAACGCTCGCGCGTACGAGCACGGCCGCGGCGCAAGCGTTGTTCAAACTTCCGCAAGTGCCGCTCACGACCTGAGCCGCATCCCGCTTCATTGCGGGCTGCCGCGGGGCGCCTTGGCGCGGGCGTCTCGAGCGCCTACCATCCCGGGATACTCATCCGGAGATGGCCGTGGACCTTCACAGACTGCAGAGCTTCATTGCCGCCACATGGCGCGACTCGATTGTCGAGCGCCTGAGCGCCTACGTGCGCATTCCGAACAAGTCACCCCTCTTCGATCCGGACTGGCAGGAGAACGGCCACATGGAAGCGGCCGTGACGCTGATGGCCGACTGGTGCCGCACCCAGCCGATTGCGGGCATGACGGTCGGGATTCACCGCCTTCCCGGCCGCACGCCGGTGCTGCTCATCGATATCCCCGGAGAGTTGCCGGGCGGTGTGCTGCTCTACGGGCACATGGACAAGCAGCCGGAGTTCACCGGCTGGCTGCCCGGCCTCGGCCCCTGGGAGCCGGCGCAACGCGAGGGGAAACTGTATGGCCGGGGCGCCGCCGACGATGGCTATGCGCTCTTCAGCTCCCTCACCGCGATCGCGGCGCTCAAGGCGCAGAAGATCCCGCTCGCGCGCTGCGTGGTGTTGATCGAGGCATCCGAGGAAAGCGGCAGCGTCGATCTGCCGTCGCATCTGGCGGCGCTCGGCGGCGCCATCGGCGAGCCATCGCTCGTGGTGTGCCTCGATGCCGAGTGCGGCAACTACGATCAGCTCTGGTGCA
>DAHVQK010000022.1 GCA_027317845.1 Gammaproteobacteria bacterium | reverse complement strand
CGGCGCGCAGCAGAGTGTCTCTCCCTGCCGCCCGAACACCATGAATCGCGTGCTCGTGGTCCCTTGATCGATCGCGCCGACGTATCGGGCGCGGTGCTCGGGGGTCATGCTGATGTTCTCCACATTAAGAGACGGGTCAGGTCTGTCCGAGATGGCGATCGAGCCTGGCGACCTCCTGCGGCGTCATCCGCAGGCCGAGTTTCGAGCGGCGCCACAGGATGTCATCCACGGTCACAGCCCACTCATGATCCCTCAGGTAGGCGACCTCGGCGGCCGTGAGGTCCGCGCCGAGCGGCTCGCCCAGATCCTCCGCCGTGCGCGCCCCGTGCAGTACGCGCTCCATTCGGGTCCCGTACGCGCACGCCAGGCGCCGCAGATGCGGCCGCCCGAGGAAGGGCCAGCGCCGCGCAGCCTCATCGATGAATTCCGTCAGGCTTCCCTGGGGCAGATCGCCGCCCGGCAGCACCGCGGTGGCCGTCCAGCGGGCGACCGAGCCGCCGATCGCGGGCTGCAGCATCGCGAGCACGCTCTCGGCAAGCTTGCGATAGGTGGTGATCTTGCCGCCCAGGACCGACAAGACCGGAGCGCCCTGCGGCGCATGCTCGAGCACCAACTCGTAGTCGCGGGTCACCGCGGACGCCTCCGGGGCGCCATCGTCGCGCAGCGATCGCACGCCCGAGTAGCTCCATACGACATCTTCCGGCTGGATCCGCCGCGTGAAGTAGCGGTTGACGCTCTCGCACAGATAGGCGGTCTCCTCGTCCGTGATCGCGACGCTCTCGAGCCCGCTCGAGTGCGGCACGTCGGTGGTGCCGATGAGCGTGAGCCCCTCCTCGTATGGAATGGCGAACACGATGCGATGATCCGGGTTCTGCAGGATGTAGGCCTGCTCGCCCTCGAACAGTCGCCGCACGACGATATGGCTGCCCCGCACCAGGCGGATCGGCTCGGGAGTGCGCAAACCCAACAGGCCGCGCACCTCATTGAGCCAGGCGCCGGCGGCGTTCACCACGGCCGCGGCCCGCAGGCGGATCGGGCTCCCCGCCTCGCTCTCGCCATCGACGTGCCAGCCCTGGTCATCGCACCGAGCCCGGGTCACGCGGGTGCGGGTGAGAATCAGCGCGCCGCGATCGGCCGCATCGCGCGCATTGGCCACGACCAGGCGGCTGTCATCGACCCGGCAGTCCGAGTAGGCGAAGCCGCGCCGGCAGGTGGATTTCAACGGCACGCCCGCGGCCTCCCGCCGCAGGTCGAGGGAACGTGATCCAGGCAGATGCCGCCGCCCGCCGAGGTGATCGTAAAGAAACAGTCCCGCCCGGATCTCCCAGCGCGGCCGCAGCGTCGGCACGTGCGGGAGGACGAAGCGCAGCGGGTGCACCAGGTGCGGCGCGATGCGCAGCAACCGCTCGCGCTCGGCGAGTGACTCGCGCACCAGGCGAAACTCCCGGTACTCGAGGTAGCGCAATCCCCCATGGATGAGTTTGGTGCTCGCCGATGAGGTGAACGCCCCGAGGTCCGATCGCTCGATCAGGCACACGCGCAGCCCCCGGCCGGCCGCATCGCGTGCGATACCGGCGCCGTTGATGCCACCGCCGATGACGAGCAGATCGAAGGAGACGCAGGCCGAATCTTCGGTGTACATTCCGGTCGAGAGTAATCGGCGCGGGCGCCGCGGTCCATGCACCGGCCTCAAATGTCGTGTCGGTACAAGCCGGACGTCGGTACACGGGATCGGCCGCGCAGCCCCCGCGCTCAGCCGGCCTTGAGTGCGCGCCGCTCGCCCGGCGGATCGAACAACACCACCTGGCCGGGCGCGTCGGTGGCGACCACCCGGTCGCGGCCGGCCGCCTTGGCGTGATAGAGCGCCGCATCGGCCGCATTGATCAAATCCTCCATCCGTTCGCCATCGACCGGATAGCAGGCGATCCCCAGGGAGGCCGTCACGCGCGGCAGCGCGTTGCCGCGACAGAACACCCGCAGCTGGGCGATCGCTTCGCGGATCGCCTCGGCTTTGGCGTAGGCGTCATCCACCGCGCACCCGGGCAGCACGAGCAGGAACTCCTCGCCGCCCCATCGACAGGCGATGTCCTCGGCGCGCGTGTGGCGCTTGAGCACCTGCGCGACCTCGCGCAGCACCGCGTCACCGGCCTCATGACCGTTGGTGTCGTTGAAATCCTTGAAGTGATCGACGTCGAGCATGGCGGCGCTGACAGCGTATCCGTGCCGTTGGGCGCGGGCGAGCTCCCGCTGCAGTGAGATCTCCAGGTGGCGCCGATTGTACAACTCCGTGAGCGGATCCCGCTCCGCGCCGGTGCGCAGCGACTCCTGCAGCTTCAGATTGCCGACGGCGAGGGCGAGCTGCTCTGTCAGGGTGGCGGCGAGACGTTGCACTCCTGAGGGGATACGCTCGCTGCCCGCCGCGATGACGTGCAGCACCCCGAAAGCGTGACCGTCTGCCACCAGGGGCACGCACAGACAGGCCCGCCCGGAAGAACCAGCGTGGACGCACGCGATGCCGGCACGCTCCGGTTCGTAGAGGTGCGGGTGGCCGCGGCGCAAAGCCCAGCAGTCCTCGGGCGCGAAGCTCTGTGCCGGGGCGGGCTCGCCCCAGCGCGCCTGCAGCTCGAGGGCATTTTCGGGACCACGCGCCACGTAGAATGCGCCACCCACTCCCGTGAGCAGCTTCGG
This sequence comes from Gammaproteobacteria bacterium, assembly GCA_027317845.1. GTDB lineage: Bacteria > Pseudomonadota > Gammaproteobacteria > Steroidobacterales > Steroidobacteraceae > 13-2-20CM-66-19. Next base: position 8,522 of record DAHVQK010000022.1, on the reverse strand, counting down.
CAAGGCCCCGCAGATCACCTCGGCCATCTCCGCCAGGGAGTGGCACACCTGCAGCAGCTCCATCATCCGGCTGGTGGCGGAAACCTCCTCGAGCACGCGGCTCTGTCGATCGATGATGCCTCGCAACGCGCGCTCGGCCGTACGCCGGCCGCGCAACTGTGCGATGCACACGACGACGAGTGCGATCGCGATTGCGACAGTGCCCGCCAGAGGCAACTCGAGCTTGATGGTGCCCGTCGCTCCGGCTACCCGGCGCAGCCAAAACAGCGTTCCGCCGAGCGACACCGTGAACAGTGCGGTAATCGCAAGACTGCGTCCCCAGACCCGGCCCGGCGGCCGGTGCCGGGCACGGGTGTTAACGGCCCCAACCGGGCGTCTCGGTGCCGACTTACTGCGCACTACCCACCGTTTGATTTTTCAGGAATATTGTATGGTTACCGCTGTCTCGGCAGCCGTAGCCCAGTCTTGAGCGAAGGTGACGGAAACGTGATTCGTCTCTCCCGATCCCGAGTCGCACCTGCCCCGGTTCGAGGACGGACCCTGGCACCTCGAGTCACGACCGCCATCGGTGAACGCCCTCCCTGGCAGGCCCGCCCGGACAGGGCGGCGGGCGGCAAGTGTGATCCCGCGCACGAGTGCGTCCGATCCGCGTACCCCGGAAGTCGCTCGTGCGAAAAAGCGTGAAATACAATCGCATGCGCCTCATCCGGCCACCCTAATCTCAAGCACGTCATGACCGGTCCCTCATCCCTGAGGCTCAGCGCCGCCCGATGCTGCGCTGCGCTGATCGTATTTGCTCTGTGCGCCTGCGGGATCGGCGGCGCCCGGGCGGGCTGCCTGGACGTCAAGGACCCGGCTTTCGTGCGGCTGCGCCCGCTCATCGACCAGGACCCCAAGAAAGCCCTGACGATGGTGAATGGGCTGCTGGCGCGGCTGCCGGCCAATGCCGCCTCGAGCGAACCCAGGCGCCTCGCCGCGCTGTACGCCCTGCAGGCCGGAGCTTATGGGACCCTGAGCTTCGATAATTTCTCGCGCGCCTCGGCGCTGAAGGGTCTGGCCCTGCTGCATGATCCGACCGACCCGCTGCGCCTGGTGCTGCTGTCCAACTACGCGTACAGCTTCAACGAGCCTGCCGGCATCAACAAGGCGCTCACCCTCGTCAAGGGCGCACGCGCCGCGCAAAAATCCGGATCGCGCAGCGACCTCTGCCTGGAAATCGTCCAGGGGACCCTGAATCAATTGCGGGCCCGCCCCGATCTCGCCATCGGCGAACTGACCCGGGCGTATCTGCAAAGCAACACTCCCTCGCTGGCCGAGCCGCGCATGGAAGCCGCATCGACCTTGGCCCTGGTGCTCGAGCGCATGGACGACTTCGACCAGGCACTGGCGCTCATCCGCCAGGTCATCCGCTGGGACACCTCCCAGGGATCGACCGCGGATATCGGGATCGATGTGTACCTTCAGGGCAAGATCCTGACGACCATGGGACACTTCCGCGAGGCCATCGCCTCCTTCAAGCGGGCACGCGATATCAGCCTCGCCCAAGGCGATCACCAGGGAGTCGCGTACGCGGATCTGCGCATCTGCCAGTCCAGGATCGGGCTCGGTCAGTTCGTCCCGGCGCGCCGTGATTGCGAACGGGCCGCTCAAGTACTCGCCCAGGGGCGAGCCACGGAAACCGTGAAGGAAGCCCGCGCGCTATTGGCGCGCATTGACCTCGCCGAGGGACGCGCGACGCGGGCACTCAGCGGTTTAGACCGGGTGCTTGACCACGGCGGCAAGGATCTGCTGGCCCGCGACGTGGCGCCAACGTATCTGGCACGTGCTCAAGCGAACGCCTCGCTGCACCACTACCGCAACGCATACCGCGATTTGCAGCATTATGTGCATCTCTACGCGGCTCAAAACCGATCGTATCGCGTCCGGCTGCAGGAAGCGCTGGAAGTGCGCTTCCACGCCAGGCAGGAAATCCGGCGCAACGCGGTGCTGCAGCGCAAGTTACAGGTGGCCGCCCAGCATGCCGCGCGTCAGAGTCAGCAGCTGCGCTGGATTGAAATCGCGAGCATCGCGGGCACTGTGGCCATGGCGCTACTCTCCTACATCCTGTTCACCGCCACGCGCCACCGCCGCCAGTTGCTGCGACTGGCCAGCGAAGACCCCCTGACCGGGGCGCCCAACCGCGGCCACACCGCGCAGCTCGCCATGAGCGCCCTCGAGAGCGCGCTCGCCCATCATTGGCCACTCACCGTCGCGCTGATCGACTTCGATCACTTCAAGGACATCAACGACCGGTGCGGCCACGCAGCCGGCGACCACGTGCTCAAGGAGTTCGCGCGCCTCGCCCGCGGGGCGCTGCGCGCCACAGACGTCCTCGGACGCTGGGGCGGGGAGGAGTTCCTGCTCGTCCTGCCCGACACCACCCTCGATACCGCCCTCTCGAGCATCGAGCGGCTGCGCCTGCTGGCACTCGGCATCTCCATTCCCGCCAGTGACCGCCCGCAAGCCCTCTCCCGCGTCACCTTCAGCGCCGGACTCGCCACCACCGCCGAAGGCGCCGCAACCCTCGATGAGATCGTCGCCCGCGCCGATGCCGCCCTCTACGAGGCCAAGAATGCCGGCCGCAACCTGGTGCGCATCGACCGGGAAAGCAGCCACAACCCGACCCTTGGGCCCGGGCAACCCTGCTAGGCGAGCGTGCCTCGCATGGGGCGAGCGCAATGATCGACAAGCGTTCGCCGCACCCGTATCCTGCGCGTAAGCCTGTGCTCCAACCGATGAAATTCTGCAGTCATTGCGGCGCCTCGCTCGCGTTGCGCACCCCGGCGGGCGATCATCTGCCCCGGTACGTCTGTGACGCGTGCGGCACCGTCCACTACCAGAACCCGCGTCTGGTGGTCGGCTGTGTACCGGAGTACGAGGGCCGGATCCTCCTGTGCCGCAGGGCAATCGAGCCTCGGCGCGGCTTCTGGACCATCCCCGCGGGATTCATGGAGAACGGGGAGACCCTGCAGCAAGGGGCGGCCCGGGAATCCCGGGAGGAGGCGCTGGTCGAGGTGCGGATCGGCTCGTTGCTTTCCATCGTTCACGTGCTGCAGGCCCATCAGGTGCACGTGTTCTTCCGGGCGACCATGAGTGCTCCGCAGTACGGCCCGGGACCGGAGAGCCTGGAGGTGGAGCTGCTCCATCCCCAGGACATCCCGTGGTCGCAACTGGCATTCCCGAGTACCGAATACAGCCTGCGACGCTATTTGGAGGACCGCGCCGCCGCCCGCGAAACCCATCACTTCGCCTCGCTTGATCGGCGCCTGGAAGGCGCCTGAGGCAGCCCATCGCACAGATTGGTTTTGCCGGTCCGGACAGCGTGGCACAATACCCGGTCCGCGCGGGCTGCTGCGCTTCGCGTGCCCAAAACGCTAGGAAATCCTGATGACCTTTGTAGTGACTGAAAACTGCATCAAGTGCAAGTACATGGACTGTGTGGAAGTTTGCCCGGTCGATTGCTTCCACGAGGGACCGAATTTCCTCGTGATCGATCCGGATGAGTGCATCGATTGCACTCTGTGCGAACCGGAATGCCCTGCGGAGGCCATTTTCTCCGAGGAAGAGCTGCCTGCCGGCCAGGAATCGTTCAAGCCCCTCAACGCCGAGCTCGCCAAGCAGTGGCCGGTCATCACGGAGAAGAAGGAGGCGCCCGCGGACGCGAAGGACTGGGACGGGAAGCCGGACAAGCTCAAGCACCTGGCGCGTTAAAAAGCGGGCATGGATGCGGATGACCCCGGCGGTTCAAGTCAACGCGCCGCGGGACCTCCGCCGGCAGCGAGGTGTTTGTCGAATCATTGATCGCAGCCCGCTCAACTGTGTATATTTCCAGGCAGACAAAGCGCCTGCGCCAGGTGAGCGGAACGCGAAGCGCTTGCAGCGGACCTGAGGGACCGTTCAGCATCGTCGGACGGGCAAGCCTGAGCGCCGGGGAACGCGAACGAGCTGGATGGCCCGAAAGGACCGAGACCGTACGCGAGCTGTCAGGAACGACGATGCACAGAGTCGAGGCGGGACACTGAAAGGCCCGGTTCCGCTCGGCACCCCTGCGCTGCGCGCAGCCCAGGGGGGATAGCGCTGCTCCCTATCCCCGCGGGTGATGGCGCGAGTGCAGATCCTTCATGCGCTCGCTGGCGACGTGCGTATAGATCTGCGTGGTGGACAGATCGCTGTGACCCAGCAGGATCTGCACGACGCGCAAGTCCGCGCCATGGTTGAGCAAATGCGTCGCGAATGCATGCCGCAACGTATGGGGGGAGAGACCCTTGGCGATCCCCGCTTTGCGGGCGTAGCGCTTGATGATGTGCCAGAAGGCCTGGCGGGTCATGCGGTCCCCGCGCCGGGTCGGAAACAGGTAATCCGTCTGCCGGTCGAGCAGGATCTCATCCCGCGCCCCGTGCACAAACTCGTTCAGCCAGCGTACCGCCTCGTCGCCGAGCGGGATGAGACGCTCGCGATTACCCTTGCCCACGATGCGTATGACGCCTTGATTCAGATTGATCTGCGCGTAGCGCAGATTCACCAGCTCCGATACCCTCAAGCCCGTGGCGTAGAGCACCTCGAGCATGGTGCGATCCCGATTACCGAGCGGATCGCGCACCGCCGGTGCGGCGAGCAGCGCCTCCACCTCCTCCTCGGTGAGCGATTTCGGCAGCGAGCGGCCGATCTTGGGCATGGCGATCTGGGCCGTGGGGTCCTCCTGGATCACGCCCTCGCGCATCAGATAACGGAAGAAGCGCCGGAAGCTCGAGAGCTGGCGGGCGGTGGACCGCGGCCGCGCGCCGGCATGCACGCGCGACTCGATGAAATGCTGCAGATCCGTGTGCGATGTCTGCATCATCGGCACCTGGCGCTCGCCGAGCCAGCGCGACAGCGCCGTGAGGTCGGCCCTATAGGCCGCCAGCGTGTTGGGCGATAGGCCGCGCTCGGCCCACACGGCATCCAGAAAGCGGACCACCGCCGGATCCGTATCCGAGTGAATGGGCGTCGTAATTGCGGCAGAATGGTTCGACAATTGTCGTCTCGCTTGGGCCCGTATCATCGCGGACCGGGATTTCACCCCGATACGCCTGGCGCCTCGCACGCCAATGCCGGCGCCGCGGTGGCGCCTGAAGTATGGTGAGCCAATGCCCTCGCCCGGTGTGACCCGTATCACAGTCGAGGCGGGAAGTTAACGTAATGGAGAAGCCGATCACAATCCGCAGGCGATTCCGCGCGCCCCCCTCGACCACGATGCCCCGGGATCTGCCAGACCCTGCGTTCCGGGCCCGCGACGTGGCCCTGCTCCCGTTCAGGCTGTTCTACTCGCTCTACGCCACGACCCTGTTCCTGACGGTGGGTTTCTCGGCACTCGCCTCGGCCCTGGTACTGCCGGGCCTGCACCGGCGGCGGCGTGCCGCGCGGGCGCTGGCGCGAGCTTTCCTGCGGGGCGCGGGGATGGGGCTCTCCGTGGATGCGCTCGATCGCCTGCCGCAGGGACAGTGTGTGATCGTCGCGAACCACGCCAGCTACCTCGACGGACTGGTGTTCACCGCCGCCCTTCCCGCCCGTTTCGGCTTCGTCATCAAGCGCGAGATGGCCCGCGTGCCGCTCGCCGGCTGGTTTCTGCATCGCATCGGATCGGAGTTCGTCGAGCGCTTCGACCGCAAGCGCGGCGCCGCCGATGCGCTACGGGTGCTGCGTAATGCCACCAACGGCCATTCGCTGGTGTTCTTCCCCGAGGGCACATTCACCCCGGAGCCGGGATTGCTGAAATTCCATACCGGCGCCTTCGCGACGGCCGCCCGCGCCGGCTGCCCGATCGTGCCCGCGGTGGTGCGGGGCACCCGCGCGGCGCTCTCGCCCCGCGGCCGACTGCCCCGGCCGGTCGGAATCGAGGTCACCATCCTACCGCCGATTCCGCCGCCTCCGGGCCCGCCCGCACACTGCGCATCGCTCCTGCGCGATGCGGCGCGCGATGCGATCCTCGCCGTGCTCGGCGAGCCGGATCTCACATGTTGCGACGATAGCGACCGCCCACTTCATACAGAGCGTGAGAGATCTGCCCCAGCGAGCAGGTCTTGACCGTCTCCATCAGCTCGGCAAACACGTTGCCCCCGGCACAGGCGACCGCCTTCAGGCGCTCGAGGGCCGCCGGCGTGTGCTCGGCGTTGCGCATCTGGAACGCGCGTACCGCCGTCACCTGGGCCTGTTTTTCCTCCTCCGTCGAGCGGATGAGCTCGGCGTGCGCGTGCTCCGCGAGTCCGTCGGACTTCGACAGGAAACTGTTGACGCCGATGATGGGCAGGGTTCCGTCGTGTTTTTTCGTCTCGTAGTAGAGCGATTCCTCCTGGATCTTGCCCCGCTGGTACATCGTCTCCATGGCGCCGAGCACTCCCCCGCGCTCGGTGAGGGCATCGAACTCCCGGTATACCGCCTCCTCGACCATGTCGGTGAGGTACTCGAGGGCGAATGATCCCTGCCACGGGTTCTGCGTCTTGTTCAAGCCAAGTTCGCGGTTGATGATCAGCTGGATCGCCACCGCGCGGCGCACGCTCTCCTCGGTCGGCGTGGTCAATGCCTCGTCATAGGCGTTGGTATGCAGACTGTTGCAGCTGTCGAACAGCGCGTACATCGCCTGCAGCGTCGTGCGGATGTCGTTGAAGGCGATCTCGCGGGCATGCAGGCTCCGGCCCGAGGTCTGCACGTGGTATTTCAGCATCTGGCTGCGCGGGCCTGCGCGGTACAGATCGCGCATGGCGCGCGCCCAGATGCGGCGCGCCACCCGGCCGATGACCGCGTACTCCGGATCCATGCCGTTGGAGAAGAAGAACGACAGGTTGGGCGCGAAATCGTCGATGCGCATGCCGCGGGCGAGATAGTACTCGACGATGGTGAAGCCGTTGGCGAGGGTGAAGGCGAGCTGGGAGATGGGGTTGGCGCCGGCCTCGGCGATGTGATAGCCCGAGATCGACACGGAGTAGAAATTGCGCACGCGCCGCTCGGTGAAATACTGCTGCACATCGCCCATCATGCGCAGCGCGAACTCCGTGGAGAAAATGCAGGTGTTCTGCGCCTGATCCTCCTTCAGGATGTCCGCCTGCACCGTGCCGCGCACGGCGCCAAGCGTCTCGGCCCTGATGCGCTCGTACACCTCACCGTCGAGGAGCTGGTCTCCGCTCACGCCAAGCAGGGCGAGCCCCGATCCGTCGTGGCCGGCGGGCAGCTCGCCGCGATAGGCGGGCGGGGCGATGCCCCGTTCCGCCGCCGCGCGATGCAGCGCCTCGATACGCCGCTCGGCCTCGCTCCAGCGCCCTTCGGCGCGCAGGTGCCGCTCGATGCGCTGATCGACGGCGGTATTCATGAACATCGCGAGGATCATCGGCGCAGGGCCATTGATGGTCATCGACACCGAGGTCGAGGACAACGCGAGATCGAAGCCGGAGTAGAGCTTCTTCATGTCATCCAGCGTCGCCACAGACACTCCCGAGTTACCCGTGCGACCATAGATGTCGGGGCGGGTGTCGGGATCCTCGCCATAGAGCGTCGTGGAATCGAAGGCGGTCGACAGCCGCACCGCGTTGGCGCCCAGCGCGAGGTAATGGAACCGCCGATTGGTTCGCTCGGGCGCGCCCTCGCCGGCGAACATGCGGGTGGGATCCTCCTCTTCTCGCCGGTACGGATAGACACCACCGGTATAGGGGAAGGTGCCAGGCAGGTTCTCGCGGCGGATGAAGCGCAGCTGCTCTCCCCAGTCCTTGAAGGCCGGAACGGCGATTTTCGGGACCCGTTGGTGTGAGAGCGTCTCGGTGTAGTTCTCGCCCGTGAGATCCCGGTCACGGACCTTGTAGGTGTAGATCTCTTCGGTCGCCGCACGTACGCGCGCCGGCCAGGCTTTCAACTCGCCGATACCCTCGGTGCCCACCTCATCGAGCATCCGGTTGTAGGCCCCTCGCAGCTCACGCCGCGTCGCATCGGCCGAGGGCTCCCGGAGCGCGGACTCGGGATACGGATCGAGCGACGCCGGGAGCGGCAGGTCCTTGAGCGCGGCGAGAGACTCGTACAGCCCCTGGGCCCGCTGAGCGGCGGCGGCCCGACGCTCGATGTCGTCCCGGGTCGCGCGGCCGTTGCGCGAGATTTCCGCAAGATAGCGCACCCGGGCGCCGGGGATCAGCGGCTCGCGCGACGCGATCTCCACGGGGCCAGGATCGGCGACATCCCAGCTTGCCGCGCCGATTCTCCTGGCGCCGAGCGTGGCGCACAGTGCGGCGAACAGCCGATTCACACCCGCATCATTGAAGCGGCTCGCGACAGTAGGAAACACAGGCAGATCGACATCCGCAAGCGCTTTGTGCTGGGGGTGATTGCGCCGCCATTGTTTGCGCACGTCGCGCAGACTGTCGCTCGCCCCGCGCTTCTCACTCTTGTTGAGAGCGATCAGGTCGGCGAAGTCCAGCATGTCGATCTTCTCGAGCTGGCTCGCAGCCCCATACTCGCTGGTCATG
>DAHVQK010000001.1 GCA_027317845.1 Gammaproteobacteria bacterium | reverse complement strand
TATCTGATCGGCGCCGGCCCCGGAGACCCGGATCTGCTCACCCTGCGCGCGCTGCAACTGCTGCAACAGGCGGACGTCGTCCTGTATGACCGTCTGGTGCCACCCGCGGTGCTCGAGCGATGCCGGCGCGATGCGCAGCGGGTGTTCGTCGGCAAGGGCGCGACCCAGGGGGCGCGCGGCCCGCACACCGACCAGGAGCAGATCCACGAGCTCTTGGTCCGCTTCGCCCGACAGGGGCTGCGCGTGGCGCGGCTGAAGGGCGGTGATCCCTTCGTCTTCGGCCGGGGCGGTGAGGAGATCGAAGTGCTGACGCGACACGGAATCTCCTACGTCGTCGTTCCAGGTATCACCGCCGCGCTCGGGGCGGGAGCCGCGGCGGGCATTCCCCTGACGCATCGCAAGATGGCGCAGAGCCTCACCCTGGTGACGGGACATCCGCTCGAGGACGATGCCCTCGACTGGCGCGCCCTTGCCCGGCCCCATCAGACGATCGTCTTCTACATGGGTGTGGCGCACCTGAGCCACATCGTCTCACAGCTGCGCGCCGCCGGTGCCCCGCCCACTCTTCCCGCCGCGCTCATCGAGCGCGCGACGCTGCCGGGCCAACGCACCCTGCGCGGCACTCTGGAGAACATCGCCGAGCGGGCCCGCGAAGCGCACATTGCCCCGCCCGCGCTGTTCCTGGTGGGCGAGGTGGCCGCGCTCAACATCGAGGTGGGGATCGCGGCGGCTGCGCCGCGCGAGACCGCGGGACTGCCAGAGCCCAGCGAATGAATCGGAGATGACAGGCAACATGAACGTGGGAGAAGGCTTCGTCGGATCGGTCGGCAACACTTCCCTCATCCGGCTGCGCCGCTTGAGCGAGGAGACCGGCTGCGAGGTGCTCGGCAAGGCGGAGTTCATGAACCCGGGCGGCTCGGTGAAAGACCGCGCCGCGCGCGCCATCGTGCTTGCGGCCGAGAAGCGCGGCGAGCTCGCCCCGGGCGGCACCGTCGTGGAGGGCACGGCCGGCAACACGGGCATCGGGCTCGCGCATGTCTGCAACGCCCGCGGCTACCGCTGCGTCATCGTCATGCCCGACAACCAGTCGCCGGAGAAATTCCGCCTGCTCGAGGCCCTCGGCGCCGATCTTCACAAGGTTCCGGTGGTCCCTTACGCCAACCCCAACCAGTACCAGAAGCTCGCCGAGCGCCTCGCGGCGAGCCTGCCCAATGCCATCTGGGCCAACCAGTTCGACAACACCGTCAACCGGGAAGCCCATATCGAGACCACCGGCCCGGAGATCTGGCAACAGACCGGCGGGCGCCTCGACGCATTCGTGTGCGCAAGCGGCACCGGCGGCACTTTCGCCGGCGTATCGCACTACCTGAAGTCGAGGCGCCGCTCCATCCGGTGCGTGCTGGCCGACCCTCCGGGCAGCAGCCTCTACGAGTACGTGCGCAGCGGCACGCTCAAATCCACGGGATCAGGCTCGATCACCGAGGGCATCGGCATCGGCCGCGTCACCGCGAACCTCCAGGGTGCGCCTATCGACGACGCGGTGCACGTCGAGGACCGCGACACCGTCCGTTACGTCTATCGGCTGTTGCGCGAGGAGGGCCTGTTCCTCGGCAGCACCAGCGGGATCAACGTGGCCGCCGCGGTGTGCGTGGCCCGCGGGCTCGGCCCCGGCCACACCGTCGTCACGGTGTTGTGCGATGGCGGCGCGAAGTACCAGTCGCGCCTGTTCAACCGCGAATGGCTGGAGCAGAAAGGCCTGGCGCAGCACGCCCTGCCGCCGCCCTCGGGCGAGCCGATCGATATCCGCTCGGTGATGCAGGCCTGAAGGCAGCGCAGCCGTGGCTCTGCCGGTCACCTTGCGCGGGTGGCTGACCTGCGCGCACGGCGCAGCCGGTGGACTGGAGGGCCGGCAGGCTCTTTCCCGGACCTCAGGACGCGTGCGCGCCGGCGAGATTGCGTCGCACGAAGCCGATGTGCTCGCGCAGCAGATAGAGCTGCTCGGCGTGCGAACCGGGGATCTTGCGCAGAATCGCGGAGCGCTCGATCTCGAGCAGCCGCTCGAGGAGCTCCACCCGGCGCTCCGGCGATAGCGGTCCGAGTGACTCCCGCTCGAGCGCCATCAGCTCCCCGTAGCGGCGGTGGATGCGGCTGTTGACGCGCCACCCGTAGAGCTGCGGCAGATAGCGCAGTCCCGGCACCAGCACCACGATCACGGGCACGAGCACCACCAGGATCCGATCGACGAGACTGGCCAGCCAGAACGGCAGGTACTGATACGTGAAGCTCTTGTCGCCCGACTTGTAGTAACGCGCAGCCTCCGAATCGAGCGGGTAGTCGTAAGTCGCACTGTTCGGAAACACATGCGCCGCGTGCAGCACGTTGGCACCGCCCTGCACTTCCTGCGACGCCTCGATCAGCAGGTCCACCAGTGCCGGATGCAGGTCGGAATGCGCCAGGAGCTCGACCGCGGGCGCGAGCATCGTGATGGCATGCGAGGGCAGATCCTCGCCGAGATCGAACGCGCCGGCGGGGATGTCGATCCGGTGCAGGTAGGGGAAGCGGCGCACGTAGGCATCGGCCTGCGTGAAGTCAAACAACCGCACGCCCCTGGCGTGCAGCATCGCGCCCATGATGGCCGGCGGTGTAGAGTCTCCCGTGAGAAAAGTCGCATCGGCCTCCCCGGTGAGCAGCGCGTTCCGGGCCGCGATCCCCTCCTCAGCGAGGAACCGGGTGGGCGCGGTGGGCGTGACATCGTTGGCCGCGAGCAGCGCGCGCGCCAATGCGTACGTGCCGCTGCCGGGCTTGCCCACGGCGATGCGCTTGCCCCACAGCTGCGAGAGGCGGATCAAGGGTTTCCGGGCGCGATAAAAGATCACCAGCGGCTGATAGAACATGCTGCCGAGAGAGACGAGCCCCCTCTGCCCTGCTGCGCCGGCGCCCGTCCCGGGATCGGGGCCGGCCTGCACCAGGGCGATATCCACGCGCGAATGATGCGCCTTCATGCGCTCGAGATTCTGCTGGGAGCCCTGGGAGGGCTGGATCTTGAGCGTGATGCCGTTGCGCGCGAGGATGCTCCGGTAGCGCTGCGCCAGGATCGCGAAACTGCTGCCCGGCGGGCCCGCGCTGATCGTGATCGTGCGCGGCGGGGCGGGGCGCACGAAGTGCACCGTGAGCCAGATGGCGGCCGCGCTCAGCAACAGGATCGGCCCCAGAGTGTGGGTGAGGTCCCACCAGGAAATGGTGGTGATCTTCAGCGGCAGGCGCAGCCGCGCGCCCCGCGCATGCTTGGAATCGCCCGACGGCTGATCCGGCTCCATACGGCGGGAGTCTAGCATCGAGCGTCATCGGCCAGAGCCTCGCGTGGCGGGCCTGCCCCTCCCCGGGACGCCCGCCCTCCGATTCGCGCGCCGTCCGGTAGAATGCCGGCAGACACCCCAGAGCCGGTGCACGAGGGAACGCCGTGGACTCAGAATCGCTAGAGCAGATTGAGATCAAGATCGCCTTCCTCGAGCGCTCGAACGCCGAGCTGAGCGATGTCCTCTTCCGGCAGCACCGCGAAATCGAGGCGCTGCGCGAGCGCCTGGAGTCATTGGCGCTGCGCCTGCAGGTGCGGGAGACGGATCTGCCCGCCCCTGCGCCGCAGGATGAGCGGCCGCCGCATTACTGAGCGGCTTCGATGGCAGCCACCGCGCACCGCGGGATCATTCCCGTCATCGACGTCGCAGCGTTGTTCGAGGCCGATCGGGTCGACCGCTCGCGCCCCGATGAAGCGCTCGGCGCGGCGGCCCGGGACAGCGGGTTCGCGTGCATCCGTGGACTGCCGGATGAGGCGGTGCCGGGACCTCGCGAGCGGGCGCGGCTGCTCGGGATCTTCGCCCCCGATGAGAGTGAGAAACGCCGTCTGTATCGGCGCGAATTCGCCCCGGAGAACCTCACGGCGGGTCGGATCCGCGCCACCGAGCACCGGGTGCTCGGTGGCGGTCGCGAGCGTCATTCCATTCCGTTCTTCTTTGAAGCACACGCCGAGGCGATCATCGCACCGCTCCCCTTCGATGCCCCCGATTCGTTCGCGCCCTTCGCCTACGGAGAGTTCCTCTGGCGGCGCATGACCGCCTTCGTCGAATTTCGCGGCCTCGAGAACGAGCGCGCCGTCGCGGCCGGGGCCCGGCGGATGCGTCCCTCGTGAGGCGCCTGCCCGCCCCCGCCCGCGCCTGGCTCGTGGCATTTGCGCTGTGCACCGCGCTCGCCGCCTTCTCCTTCGGGCACCTCGATGTGCCGATGGCGAGATACTTCTGGAAATTCAGCCGATTCCTACACCCCTTGAACAAGCCCTTCGCGGCCGCGGGCATCCTGACTCTGGAGTCCGCGGTGCTGCTCGCGCTCGTGCTCGCCCGCCTGGTGCGAGGTCACATATCGCGGTTCGCCGAGACATTGACCATCGCGTGCCTCGCATCGATCTGCGGCTATGGCGTCAACAGCCTCGTGTTGAAACCGTTTTTCGGGATTCCCAACCCCACGGCGGTCCTGCACGGCGCCCATCATGCCCTCCATCTGACGAAGGGCTCGCCGATGAGCAGCTTTCCCTCCGGTCACATGGTGCTCGCGGGAGCCTTTGCCGGAGTGTTCATGCGGCTCTACCCGAGAAGCCTCTGGCCGCTTGGCGCCCTGCTCGGGCTCGCCGCGGCGCTGCTGGTCGCCGGAGACTGGCATTTCCTGAGTGACGTGGTGGGCGGATCGTTCCTCGGCATTTCCGCCGGTGTGCTTGCCGGGGAGGCATGGTCGGCCCCGCCGGGCGGGTCGGTCACACGGATGTGACCACGAGTGCGCCGCGACATGGCCTTATACTGCGGCACGAACCACACTCAGGAGGTCCACCATGGCGAAAGTCCTCATCCTCTACTACTCATCCTACGGCCACATCGAGCGCATGGCGCAGGCGATTGCCGATGGTGCGGCATCCGTCGCGGGCACCGAAGTCACCCTGAAGCGGGTACCGGAGCTCATGCCCGAGGAGGCGGCGCGCAAGGCGGGCATGAAGACCGATCAGCGGGCGCCGGTGGCGAGCGTCGATGAGCTCGCCCACTACGACGCGATCGTCTTCGGCACTCCCACCCGCTTCGGCAACATGGCCGCCCAGATGCGCAACTTCCTCGACCAGACCGGAGGGCTGTGGGTCAAGGGGGCGCTGGTCGGCAAGGTGGGCAGCGTCTTCGCCTCGACCGCGACCCAACACGGCGGCCAGGAGACGACCATCACCAGCTTCCACAACACCCTGCTGCATCATGGGATGATCATCGTGGGGCTCCCCTACTCCTTCGCGGGCCTTACCCGTATGGACGAGGTGAGCGGCGGCTCGCCCTACGGCGCGACGACCCTCGCCTCCGGCGACGGCTCGCGTCAGCCGAGCGAGAACGAGCTGGCCGGTGCACGCTTCCAGGGGCGGCATGTTGCCGAGATCACCGCTCGATTGGTGCGCGGCGCCTGAGACCCGGGAGCAGCGCCCAAGGCCCTGCGGAACCCGACCGCAACGACCGGGCCGGGACGCTGAATGAGACACCCGCGCGCGGCGCCCTTCGGCCGCCGCGGGTGATGTCGATTCTCAGGCGCTTTGAATGGCTGAAGCAAACACTCTCCCTGCACGCTTTCTCGTTCCAAGCACGATTGCGAGGGGAACCATGGTTATCAGGGTGATGACGTAAACGATAGCTATTCTTCCCATGTCATAAGC
>DAHVQK010000154.1 GCA_027317845.1 Gammaproteobacteria bacterium | reverse complement strand
CATCGCCAACGACTACAGCTACGAGGACGTCTTCGCCCGGCAGGTGATCGGGCTCGGGGCGCGGGGGGATTGCCTGATGGGCATTTCGACCTCGGGCAACTCGAAGAACGTCATCCGGGCGGTGGATGCGGCTCGCGGGATCGGGATCCACGTCATCGGTCTCCTGGGACGCGACGGCGGCGCGCTCGCGGCCCTGTGCGATGTGCCCATCATCGTGCCGAGCGTCATCACGGCGCGCATCCAGGAGGCACACATCTTCATCGGCCACACCCTCTGCGGCCTCGTGGAAGCGGCATTGGGGCTGGCATGAGGCAGGCGCACCCGAATGATCTGAGAGCCCGCCTGCAGGCTGCACGCGTGCTGGTCGTCGGCGACTCGATGCTCGACCAGTACCTGTTTGGCGACGTGGAGCGGATCTCTCCCGAGGCGCCGGTTCCCGTGGTGCGCGTGAGACGCCAGGAGGAGCGGCTCGGCGGGGCCGCCAACGTCGCGCTCAACGTCAAAGCCTTGGGTCCGTCGGTGACCTTGATCACGGTTGTCGGTGATGATGAGCCCGCGCGCAAGCTCGAATCGCTTCTCAAGGCGCGGGCCGTGGACAGCCTCCTCGGCCGGGATCCGAAGCTGTTCACCTGCGTGAAGCTGCGTGTCATCGGTCGATCGCAGCAGCTGGTGCGCGTGGATTTCGAGAACCAGCCGGACCACGAGGTGCTCTCGGGCATGCTCGCGGACTTCGCGCGCATCGTGCCGCAGTACGACGCGGTGCTGTTCTCCGATTACGGCAAGGGCGGACTCACCCACATTCCGCGCATGATCGAGCTGGCACGGGCGGCCGGCAAGCCCGTGCTCGTCGATCCCAAGGGCGACGATTACCGCCGCTATGCCGGCGCCACGGTGGTCACCCCCAACCGCTCCGAGCTCGCCCAGGTGATCGGCGCCTGGCAGTCCGAGGGGGAGTTGCACGAGCGCGCCGAGACGCTGCGCCGGGACCGGCAGCTTGCGGCGCTCCTGCTGACGCGCAGCGAAGAGGGCATGTCGCTGTTCGATGAGGCGGGACACGTGAGCGTCGCCGCGCAGGCGCGCGAGGTGTTCGATGTGACCGGCGCGGGCGATACAGTCATCGCCACCCTGGCGGCGATGCTCGCCGCGGGCCTGACCCTGCGCGAAGCGATGCCCGTCGCAAACCGCGCCGGCGGCATCGTGGTCGGCAAGTTCGGCACGGCCACCGTGAGCTACGAGGAGCTGTTTGATTAACGCCTTCTCCTCCCTGAAGGGCGGAGATTTCCGTCTACTGGAGGCCGACGTTCCGGCCCGAGATGAGGATATTGATCGCCGAGTTGACATCACGGTCATGGTGGATACCGCACTCAGCACATACCCAGTCTCTTACTCCGAGGTCTGCGATACCTTTGGGGCCGCTGGCCGCGCCGCAGCCAGAACAGACCTGGGTGGTCAAGCGCTCGTCAACCTCGAGGTACTCGGCCCCGTGCCTGATGGCTTTGTAGCGGAGCTGGGATCGAAGGTGCGACCAGCCGGCATCGAGGACGGACTTGGCCTGGCTGGTTCTGGCCAGTCCGCTGGAATTCACATTACCAATGCAGATACGCCGGTTCTGGCGCACGAGCTGCGTGGACAGTCCGTGCAGGAAGTGCCGGCGGCAGTTGGCGATCTTGGCGTGGATGGCCCGCACGCGGCGCTTGCGGCCAGCCCGCTGAGCGAGGGCGAGGGAGCGCTCGTATTGGCGGTACAGGCGCGGCGCCTCGATCTTCTCGCCTGTGGAGAGCGTCGCCAGGGACTTCAGGCCCAGGTCGATCCCGACCTCGCCCGTGCCGCAGTCCTGCTCTGTCGGAACCTCGACCTGCAGGTTCAGGTACCAGCGACCTCGGGCATCCTGCGAAAAGCTGCCGCAGCGAACGGTTCCCTCCACCGGGCGGCTGAGCCAGAGCCGGTATCGGCGAGCGAGGAAGGTCACCCCATTGCCGTCGATCTGAACGGCCCGCGCTGCCTGGAAGGGGATCCACCCCAGGGATCGCCTGCCGCGCCATCGGGGCCGCTTGCCGCGGGCATTGCGCGAGGCCACGAATTGCTTGCACACGGCCTGAACGGTGTCCGAGTGCAGGCCCAGGAGCTTGCTGCTCCCCGAAGTGAGATTGATCAGATCGAAGCCCGAGGGCGAGCGCTTGTTGTGCCGGCGCGCCGCCTCCTGGATCTCCCTGCAGTAGTTCCACACCCGGTTCACCGCCTGAGCTTGGCGCCACAAATGCGGTGCCGAGGTGGCATCCTTGATGCGGTAGCGGTAGGTGAGCACCATATCGACAGGATCGTTGACGGAAGTTGCGAAAACAAGTCAGACGCCAAACACACAGCGGGCACATTCACGCCTGAAGCACCGTCGGCAACTGCGGTCGTTGCGACCGTGAACAGCACTACGGGATGGGGCGACAGCCAAAGTAGCGGCTGCACTGGACG
This sequence comes from Gammaproteobacteria bacterium, assembly GCA_027317845.1. Lineage (GTDB taxonomy): Bacteria > Pseudomonadota > Gammaproteobacteria > Steroidobacterales > Steroidobacteraceae > 13-2-20CM-66-19. The sequence continues at coordinate 9,746 of DAHVQK010000154.1, read as the reverse complement.
CGTCACCAGACGCGCTATTCAACGCCGACCCACGACAGAGTGGGCAGACAGTGCGCATCCTCCTCGCCCTGAACGGCGAGGTTTCCGGCGCGGAGAAATCGGATGAAAGTGGTGGTGACCGGTGCGGCCGGCATGGTGGGCAGCAACCTGGTGCATGGGCTCAATGCCGCGGGCATCGAGGACGTCATTGCCGTCGATGACCTCACCGAGGGCATGAAGTACCGCAACCTCCTCGGCGCGAGCATCAGCGACTACTTCGACCGGAGCGAGTTCTACGAGCGCTTCGAGCGCGGGCAGCTCGGGCGCATCGAGGCCGTCTTCCACGAGGGCGCCTGCTCGGACACCATGGAGCACGACGGCCGCTACATGCTGGACAACAACTACCGCTGCTCCAAGCGCCTGCTCGATGCGTGCCAGGCCCAGGGCACGCGCCTGCTCTATGCCTCTTCGGCCGCGACGTACGGGGACAGCGCGGTGTTTCGCGAGTCCCCGGAGTGCGAGCGGCCGCTCAACGTCTACGGCTACTCGAAACTCCTCTTCGACAACGTCGTGCGCCGGATGCTGCCCGAGGCGAAGCACCAGGTGGCGGGCTTCCGGTATTTCAATGTGTACGGTCCGCGGGAGCAGCACAAGGGCCGCATGGCCTCGGTGGCCTTCCATCACTTCGGCCAGATCCGCGAGCGCGGCACCGTGAGGCTCTTCGGCGAGTACGGCGGCTACGGGCCCGGGGAGCAGACGCGGGACTTCGTGTACGTCGACGATGTGGTCGCGGTGAACCTGTGGTTCCTGCGCCATCCCGAGCGCAGCGGCGTATTCAATGTCGGCACGGGCCGCTCCCAGCCCTTCAACGACGTGGCGCACTCGACGATCAATGCTACGCGGGCGCTGCGCAATGAGCCGGCCCTGACTCTCGAGCAGCAGGTCGCCCAGGGCCTCATCGAGTACATTCCCTTCCCCGAGGCGCTGGTGGGCAAGTACCAGTGCCACACCGAGGCGGATCTCACCAACCTGCGCGAGAGCGGCTGCGACGTCGCCTTCGTGGACGTCGCGACGGGTGTCAGGCGCTATGCGCAGTGGCTGGCGGGGCGGGGCGGCTGAGGCGCATCCGATGGCCGATCTCCCACTGTCCCTCAGCCGGAAAATCGTCGCCGCCTCCGAAATCGTCGGCCGCAAATGGCCGCGGCCGCTGGTGTTCACCAATGGCGTGTTCGACGTGCTGCACCGCGGTCACGTGGAGTACCTCGCGGCCGCGCGCGTCATGGGTGAGGCGCTGCTGGTGGCGGTGAACAGCGACGCCTCCGCGAAGAGACTCGGCAAGGGGCCCGATCGGCCGCTCAACGGCGAACTCGATCGTCTGATCGTGATGGCGTCGCTCGAGAGCGTGTCCTTCGTAACCCTGTTCCTGGAAGACACCCCGTGCGAGCTCCTCAAGCGCTGCCGGCCCGACATCTACGTGAAGGGCGGTGACTACGACATGAGCACCCTGGAGGAGACCCGGCTCATGCGCTCCTGGGGCGGTCGCTCGCTCGCGATCCCCTTCGTCGAGGGCTACTCCACGACGGCGCTGGTGCGTCGCATCCGCGGCAAATGAGCCAGAAGGCGGCCTTCATCGATCGCGACGGCGTGCTCAACGAGGAGCGCGCATTCGTCTACCGGCCGGAGGACTTCGTCTTCATTCCGGGCGCGATCGAGGCGCTGCGGCTGTTGCAGGAAGCCGACTACCGGCTGGTGGTCGTGACCAACCAATCGGGCATCGCGCGCGGCCTGTATACGGAAGCCGACTATCTCGCCCTGGCCGCGCATCTGCGCGAGCGCCTGCAGGCCTGCGGAATCCACCTGGATGCGCTGGAGCACTGCCCGCATCTTCCCGATGCGCCGCTGGCCCGGTACCGGCTCGATTGCGAGTGCCGCAAGCCCAAGCCGGGGATGTTGCTGCGGGCCATCCGGACGCTCGGCATCGATCCAAAGAAGTCCTTCCTCGTCGGGGACCGGCTCTCTGACGTCGAGGCCGGACGCGCGGCCGGCGTAGGCCGATGCTTCCTGGTGCGCACGGGATACGAGCTGTCGGCCGAAGCGATGGAAAGGTCGGACGGTGTGTATCCCGATCTGCTCGCCTGCGTGCGGGGCGCGCTGAGTGAGTTTCAACCGGAGGCGAGTCTCAATCCGCAGGAACATCCGTGACGGGATGTGCGGCCCGTGGCAAGCTTTCACCATCTCAATGATGATGGGAACAGGAGCCATCCCTTGAAAGGCATCGTTCTCGCCGGCGGCGCAGGCACGCGCCTGCACCCGGTGACCCTCAGCATCAGCAAGCAGCTGCTGCCCGTCTACGACAAGCCCATGGTGTACTACCCGCTCTCGGCCCTGATGCTGGCGGGAATCCGCGACATCCTGCTGATCTCGACACCCGAGGACCTGCCGCTCTTCCGGCGGCTCCTCGGGGACGGATCGCAGTGGGGCATTGCGCTCAGGTACGCCGAGCAACCGCGCCCAGAGGGTCTGGCACAAGCCTTCGTCATCGGCCGCTCGTTCGTCGGCGGTGACCGCGTCGCGTTGGTGCTGGGCGACAATATCTTCTACGGCCACGGGCTGCCGGAACAGCTTCAGGTGGCGGCCCGCTGCGAGAGCGGCGCTACCGTGTTCGCGTACCGGGTGCGGGACCCTCAGCGCTATGGCGTGGTGAGTTTCGATGGAGGCGGCCGCGCGCTCAGCATTGAGGAAAAGCCCACGCGGCCCAAGTCGAACTATGCGGTGACGGGACTCTACTTCTACGACAACCAGGTTCTTGACGTCGCCGCCAGCCTCAAACCTTCCGCGCGGGGCGAGCTCGAGATCACCGACGTCAACCGCATCTACCTGGAACGCAGCGAGCTGCGCGTCGAGCTGCTGGGGCGCGGCGCGGCATGGCTCGACACGGGCACCCACGAGTCCCTGCTGCAGGCGGCCCAGTTCATCGAGACCATCGAGGCGCGCCAGGGCCTCAAGATCTGCTGCCCCGAGGAAATCGCCTACCGCTCCGGTTTCATCGACGCCGGGCAGCTCGAGCGTCTGGCGGCGCCGCTCGCCAAGAGCGGCTATGGCCACTATCTCCTCGAGATCCTGAAAGGCGGGGGTTGAGATGGAGTTCGAGCCGACCGCGCTCCCCGAGGTGATGCTGATCCGGCCGAAGGTCTTCGGCGATGCGCGCGGCTTCTTCATGGAATCCTGGGAGCGACGCAAGTTCGCCGCCGCCGGGCTCGATGTCGAGTTCGTGCAGGACAACCACAGTCACTCCGCCCGGCACATCCTGCGGGGGCTCCACTACCAGATCGAGAAGCCCCAGGGAAAGCTCGTGCGCGTGACGAGCGGCACCGTGTTCGATGTCGCGGTCGACGTCCGCCGCTCCTCGCCCAATTTTGGCCGCTGGGTGGGTGTCGTGCTCTCTGCGGAGAACCACCACATGCTGTGGGTCCCGCCGGGCTTCGCGCACGGGTACCTCGTGTTGAGCGACTCGGCCGACTTTCTCTACAAGGTCACCGACTTCTGGGCGCCCGAGCACGAGCGGGCCATCCGGTGGGATGACCCCGAGATCGGCATCGCGTGGCCGTTGCCCCCCGGGACGCCCCCCGGACTGTCCGGCAAGGATGCCGCGGCGCCGGCCTTCCGCGATGCGGAGGTCTACGCGTGAAGGTCCTCATCACGGGCGCGGGGGGACAGGTGGGGCGGATGCTGCTCGAGACCCGCCCCGCCGATGTCGAGGTCAACGCCCTGGCGCACGGCGATCTGGATATCACGGATGCCGGGGCGGTGCGCGAGCGCATTCTGCGCGACCTTCCGGATCTGATTCTCAATGCCGCCGCCTACACGGCGGTCGACAAGGCCGAATCCAATCCAGAGGCCGCGCGCGCCATCAACACCGAGGGTCCCAGACACCTCGCCGCCGCAGCGCGGGACACGGGTGCCCGGCTGATCCACCTCTCTACGGACTTCGTGTTCGACGGGAAGGCCTGCGCACCGTACACGCCGGATGCGCCGACGAACCCCCTGAGCGTGTATGGCAAGACCAAGGAGGAGGGCGAACAGGCGGTGCTCACGACCTTGGCGAGCCACGCGGTCATCGTCCGCACGGCCTGGGTCTACGCTGCACAGGGAACAAATTTCCTGCACACCATGCTGCGCGTGATGAGATCACGGGGCGAGGCCAGGGTGGTGGCGGACCAGGTGGGCACACCGACCTCGGCCCGCCCGCTGGCAGAGGTGCTGTGGCAGATCGCGGCCCGGCGCGAGTTCCACGGCATCCATCACTGGACCGATGCCGGGGTGGCGAGCTGGTACGACTTTGCGGTGGCCATTGCGGAGGAGGGCGCGCAGCTCGGCATCCTGCCGTCCACGGTGTCAGTCACACCGATCGCGACGGAGGAGTACCCGACTCCCGCGCGCCGCCCCTCGTACAGCGTCCTCGCGCGCACGCTCACGTCGGTGGATTCGACGCCACAGCACTGGCGGCGGCGCCTGCGCGAGGTGATGAGAGAGCTGCCCCATGCCTAGACTCCTGGTCACCGGTGGCGCCGGCTTCATCGGCGCCAACTTCGTACACCATTGGCTCGAGCGCCATCCGGACGATCGCCTGATCGTGCTGGACGCGCTGACCTACGCCGGCAACCTCGCCAACCTGGAGCCGGTCAAGGACCGGTCCGCGTTTCGCTTCGTGCGAGGGGACATCCGCGATACCGCTCTGGTCGAGGAACTGCTGCGCGAGGAAGGTCTCGATACCGTCGTGCACTTCGCCGCGGAATCCCATGTAGACCGCTCGATCCACGGACCGGACGCGTTCATCGAGACCAACGTCCAGGGCACGCACTCGATGCTCAAGGCCGCACGCAAGGTCTGGCTCGAGGGGCGCACGGTGCCGAGCCATCGCTTCCATCACGTGTCGACGGACGAGGTGTATGGCTCGCTGGCGCCGGACGATCCTGCCTTCCATGAGCGCACCCCGTATGCGCCGAATTCGCCGTATTCGGCGAGCAAGGCGGCGTCCGATCACCTGGTGCGCGCCTACCACCATACGTACGGTCTCGCGGTCACCACCAGCAACTGCTCGAACAACTACGGGCCCTTTCATTTTCCCGAGAAGCTGATCCCGCTCATGATCGTGAACCTCCTGCATGGAAAGGAGCTGCCGATCTACGGCGATGGACGCAACGTCCGCGATTGGCTGCACGTGTCGGATCACTGCCGGGGGATCGAGCTCATCCTTCAGGACGGCAGGCCGGGCGAGGTCTACAACATCGGCGGCGGAGTCGAGAGCGAGAACCTGACGCTCGTCGAGACTTTGTGCCGGGTCGCCGATGCCGCCTTCACGGAGCAGAAGGATCTCGGCTCGCGCTTCCCCGATTGTCCGGCCGCCCGCGGTGGGAAGGCGTCCGGTCTGATCCGCTTCGTCAAGGACCGCCCCGGGCACGATCGCCGCTACGCGATCGACTGCGGCAAGATCGAGCGAGAGCTCGGCTATCGTGCTGCGGTCACCCTGGAGGCGGGTCTCAGAGAGACGTTCAACTGGTACCTCGCCAACGAGTGGTGGTGGCGGGCGGTCATGGACGGCAGCTACGAACGGTGGATCGATACGCACTACCGATAGGTGCCGCGGCCAGCCGATCGATGGATTGAACCATCCACTGCGGGAAGTCCACGTTGACCCGCTTGAGGTCGATGCCCTGCCGGTGAGCCCGGCGCAGATCGAGATGCTCGAGGACGTTTTCGCCGGCATCGAACTTCTGATCAAATCTCTCGTCGCTTTCACACCCCGCGGTCGGGCGAGCGGTAATATTTCGGTTTTGTCCCATTCGCCTGTTACTGCAATGCCCGAAAGCCTCGACCTGTACGTCAACGCCAAGCGCCACTTCGCGGTGCAGAGAAGCGAGCGCGATGGCACGGCCGTGTCCTCCGCGGCCGCGGCCCGGATCGAGCGCGCGTTCGCGGAAGGCCAGGGCGCGGGGCTGGTGCATCTTGCGACGGCGGAGCTGACGACTCCTTTGACGCCGGGGCTGATGTTCGCGCGTGATTTCGCGCAGCGCTATTTGACCCGCCTGTGCCACCTGGGCGACGCGCAGCCCGAGTCTCCAGGTGTACTGGTCGAGCTGCCCTCCGATGAAGCGCTCGAGACCCTCACCCTCGAGGCGCCGCCCATCAAGGGGCTCGAGTACCTCGATGCCGCCATGCTCGCGATGGCCTGGCGGGACATGGAGGATCGGCTGCGCTCGGATGCCGGAGCGGCGGGGCAGAGCCTTCGGGGCTATCTCCACGCGCGCAGTCCGTTGTGGCGCCTCGTCGGCCGCGTCACCTTCCATCTGGCCGAGAACCGGCGCGATGAGTCGTTGCCGTTTGCGTTCCTGGTGACCTACGCCGGCAGCGTGTCGGAGCGTGGCGCGGCGCGGCATCTGCCGCTCGGGCGCGCCCTGCAGGAATACTCGGGCGCGGCCCACCGCAAGCGCCTGGTGAGTCTCCTGACGCCGATCCGGGAAGCCTCCGAGCGCCTGCCGTGGGTGCGCGAGCTCCTCGAGAGCGGGGACATCTATCACCCGCTCGCCTGGACGCCCGCGGAGGCGCACCGACTGCTCCGGGACACCCCGATCCTGGAGGCCTGCGGGCTGACCGTGCGGATTCCCGACTGGTGGAAGGCCGGCCGGGCGTCGCGGCCGCAGGTGAGCGTACGGATCGGCAGCGAGACCGCCGTCTCGCTCGGCGCAGAGGCATTGCTCGATTTCTCGGTGGACTTGACGCTGGGCGGGGAAAGCCTGACGGAGGCGGAACAGCGGGAACTCCTCGCTTCCACCTCCGGACTGGTCCGGCTGCGGGGGCAGTGGGTCGAGGCCGATGGAGAGAAGCTCGCCGCGGCGCTCGAGCACTGGAAGCGCGTCGAACGGGAGGCGCGCGCCGGAGGACTCTCGTTCCACGAGGGCATGCGCTTGCTGGCCGGAGCCGCCGCCGATCGCGTGACCGCGGAGGTGCCCGAGCCGCTACGCCAGTGGTATGGCCTCGAGCCGGGCGTGTGGCTGAGCGAGCTGCTCTCGCGCCTGCGTCACCCGGAAGCCGAGCATCCCCTATCGAAGGCGGGTCTCAAGGCCACCTTGAGGCCCTATCAGGTCACGGGGGCAAAGTGGCTGGCGCTGCTCGCCGGTCTTGGCCTCGGGGCCTGCCTGGCCGATGACATGGGGCTCGGCAAGACGCTCCAGGTGATCGCGCTCCTGATGCATCTGCGGTCCGAAGCACACCGCCGCCGCCAAGACCCTGGTGAGCCTCCCCCTCCCAGTCTCATCGTCGCGCCAGCGTCACTCATCGCCAACTGGAAAAGCGAGATCGAGCGGTTTGCGCCGAGCCTCGAGGTCTACGTCGCGCATCCCTCCGAGAGCGATCTCGACCTCAACTCCATCGATGCGCTGACGGATGCATTGACCGGGATCGATGTCGTGCTGAGCACCTATGGCGTCGTGACACGATCCGCGGCACTGCGAGCCAGGCACTGGCGGCTCGTGGTCCTCGATGAGGCGCAGGCGATCAAGAACCCCTCGGCCCAGCAGGCGCGGGCGGTCAAGGAGCTCGAGGCGCCCGCCCGGATCGCGCTCACCGGGACCCCGATCGAGAACCGCTTGTCGGACCTCTGGTCGCTGTTCGACTTCTTGAATCCGGGCTTGCTCGGGACGGCGCGCGCATTCGCCGTGGCCGCCAAACGCATGGCGAAAGACACGGAGACCTCCTATGCGCCGCTGCGCCGCCTGGTGCACCCCTACATCCTGAGGCGTCTGAAGACCGACAAGCAGGTCATCGCGGATCTTCCCGAGAAGACCGAGGTCCGCGCCTTTTGCGGCCTGACGCGCGAGCAGGCTGCGCTCTACGGGCAGTGCGTGCAGGAGCTTGCCCGCACGCTCGAGCGGACCGAAGGCATCGCGCGCAAAGGCTCGGTCCTTGCGCACCTCATGCAGTTGAAACAGATCTGCAATCATCCGGATCAGTGGGCCGGGCAGGGCGGCTATGAGGCGGCCCGCAGCGGCAAATTCGAGCGGCTCGCGGCGCTTTGCGAGGAACTCGCGCAGCGCCAGGAGCGCGTGCTCGTGTTCACGCAGTTCCGCGAGCTCACCGAGCCGCTCGAGCGGCATCTGGCCCGGGTCTTCGGTCGCCCCGGCCTGGTGCTGCACGGCGGCATCCCGGTCGCCAAGCGCCAGGGGCTCATCGAGCGCTTCCAGAGCGAGGACGGTCCGCCGTTCTTCGTGCTGTCGCTGAAGGCCGGCGGCACCGGCCTCACGCTCACCGCGGCCTCGCAGGTGATCCACTTCGACCGATGGTGGAACCCGGCGGTCGAGAACCAGGCGACCGACCGGGCCTTCCGCATCGGGCAGAAGCACAACGTGCTGGTGCACAAGTTCGTCTGCCGCGGCACCGTCGAGGAGAAGATCGACGCGCTCATCGAGGCGAAGACCGGGCTCGCTCACGACCTGCTCGATGAGGCAGGCGAGAGGATCCTCACCGAGATGAGCAACGAAGAACTGCTGGCCACCGTGGCGCTCGACATCCACAAGGCCTGCGACGCATGATCGCGCCGGCTCGATCCGAGGTGCGGCGGTGGAGGTGGTCTTGCGCAAGAGGAAAGTGTGACAATGACACCCGTCGCGAATTCCTTTGGACGTACCAGGCGAAGGTGACCCCCGCATACGATGCGTCTGACCGACGAGCAAACTTCCGTCATTCGCCAGACAGTTCGGGATGTCCTCGGCGGCGACGCCCGCGTCTGGCTGTTCGGCTCCCGCGTGGATGACAGCAAGCGCAGCGGCGACGTGGATATCTACGTGGAATCCGACAATATCGTCGAGGCGCCCGCCTGGGTTGCCGCCCGCCTCTCGGCCCGCATCCAGCGTGGCATGCAGGGGCGAAAGGTCGATGTGGTGCTCGCAGCCCCCAACCTTGCGCGGCTCCCCATCCACGATGCCGCCAAGCGCGACGGGATCAGGCTGTGAGTTTCCCTCCGAAGCTGGTCACGCGTTTGCAGTTTCTTGCGCGGGTGATCGATCGCGAATCCACGCATCTGCGCCAGACCGATCAGCGCCTTTTCGCGTCGAAGTTCGGCGTCGAGGATGCCAAACGCCTGGCTGACGACGCGGACTTGGCGGAGAGGGTGGAAGCCTTCGTCAGCCGTTTCGGCCGCCTTCAGGACACGGTCGGCGACAAATTGCTGCCCCTCTGGCGGCAGGCGGTGGGGGAAACGCCTGGCGCCATGATCGACAACCTGGATCGCGCGGAACGCCTGGGGCTGCTGGCATCGACGGACACGTGGCTGACATTGCGCCAGCTTCGCAACCAGATGATTCACGACTATATTGAAGATCCGCTCATTCTGGCGAGCGCCCTGATGCAGGATCTGCGGCGGCGCGGAGTGGACCTCCCGGGCTGACCCGCGCTATCCGGGCTGAAGGCGCCGTCAAGACTGCTGGCGCACCGCGGGGCGCTCGACAGGGCCAGGACCTGTGGCGCAAGATCACGCGAACCGAGCATCGAGGCTCTCAAATCCGATGAACTGGTGGAGATACACCCGTGCACCGAGCGTGTCCGAGCGGCGTCAGCGCGCCTCGCGCGAGGGCGAGCGGCTCGCCAAGCGTCTGGCCAAGAGCGGACGGCAGCCTTCCCCCGTCTCGATCGAGGGGCGCGCCATCGCCCGCAGCTTCTGGGGCAAGGCCTGGTGCGAGAATCTCGAGTCCTACCGGGACTATGAATACCGC
>DAHVQK010000130.1 GCA_027317845.1 Gammaproteobacteria bacterium | reverse complement strand
CGCCTCCTCCAGCGCAATCTCATCAAAGGGGTTCACACTCATCTTCACCCCCTCGGTGATCACACCGCTCCCGTCCGCCTTCACACGAATGCGCACGTTGTAGTCCACAACGCGCTTGATGCCGACCAGTATGCGTTTCATGGGTTGGTTCGATGCCTCACTCAGCGAGGAATGGATTGCGTCATGTGCTTTCGACCGTTTCCGGCCTCGCGCGCCGGCGGCCTCGGGCGCCTTCGCGCGGGGCGATCGGTTTGGGGGCGGGCAGGTCCACCACCTTGCGCAGGTGCACGTACTGCGCGGTAGAGTGGGGAAGGCCCATGGCTTCGACGAAGTGCTGCTGGAAGCGCGGCTCGATGGCGGTTTCGATCTTCTCGACCTTGTGCACGAGCGTCTCGACGGTTTTACGCGAGCCGACATCGAGCAGCGCGATGCGCGCTCCGGTGCCCGCGGCGTTGCCTGCGGATGCGACCTGGGCGAGATCACAGTCGGGGATCATCCCGAGCAGCATCGCGTACTTGACGTCGATGTGGGCGCCAAAGGCGCCGGCGAGGCGGATGCGGTGGACGTGCTCGGTGCCGAAGTGTTCCATCAGCAGCTTGATGCCGGCGTAGAGGGCGGCCTTGGCGAGCTGGATTGCGCGCACGTCGTTCTGGGTGACCATGAGGGTCTGCTCGCCCTGGTGCACGAGATAGCTGAAGGTGCGGCCCTGTGGGACGATGCGCGGACTCCGTGAGGCGAGCGAGCCATCGACCACGCCGTCCTGGTTGATGATGCCCGCGAGATACATCTCGGCGATGATCTCGATGATCCCTGAGCCGCAGATGCCGGTGACGCCGGTGTCTTTGATCGCCTCGGCAAAACCCGCCTCATCCGACCACAGGTCCGAGCCGATCACCTTGAAGCGCGGCTCCAGAGTCTCGGGATGGATGCGTACGCGCTCGATCGCGCCCGGCGCGGCGCGCTGACCGGAGCTGATCTGCGCGCCTTCGAAGGCGGGGCCGGTCGGACTCGAGCAGGCGAGCAGGCGCTCGCGGTTGCCGAGGACGATCTCGGCGTTGGTGCCGACATCAACGAGCAGCGTGATGTCGTCATTGAGATCGGGCCGCTCCGAGAGGATCATGCCGGCGGTATCGGCGCCGACGTGGCCGGCGACGCATGGCAGGGCATACGCGCGCGCGTTGGGGTGCAGGGTCAAGCCCAGATCCGCGGTGCGCAGCACCGTCGCCTCATCGGTGGCGAGCGCAAAGGGGGCGCCGCCCAATTCCACCGGGTCGATGCCGAGCAGCAGGTGGTGCATGATCGGATTGCCGACGAGGGTCACCTCGAGGATGTCCTCGGGGGTGCCGCTCCCCTGCTGCGTCACTTCGGTGGCGAGTTGATTGAGCGCATCGCGTACGGCGGCGGTCATCTGCGCTGCGCCGCCCGGGTGCATCATGGAGTAGGACACGCGGCTCATGAGGTCCTCGCCGAAGCGGATCTGCGGGTTCATGGCGCCGCTCGAGGCGAGAACTTCGCCCGTCTCGAGGTCGCAGAGGTGCGCGGCGATCGTGGTCGAGCCGATGTCCACGGCAAGCCCGAGGGCAAGCTCGTGGAAACCCGGCCAGATACCGATGATCTGGGAGCCGGCGTGCACGGCGACCGTGACCTTCCACTCTCCCTTGCGCAGCGCCGGCTGCAGGTGTTGCAGGACCTGGAGGTCGCAGTGAAGGGTGCCGAGATCCCACTCGCGTTTGAGCGCTTCCTTCAGCCGTTGCAGGTCGCCCGAGGGGTCGTGCATGTCCGGCTGGCGCACCTCCACGTAGTGCAGGCGCACCACCGGATCCAGGGTGATGGCGCGCACGTCGGCGCGCTTGCGCACCACCTGGCGGTGCACCTGGCTCGATGGGGGCACATCCACCACCAGGTCCCCCTGGATGAGGGACTGGCAGGAGAGGCGGTGGCCGTCCGGGAGGCTCCTGCGGCGCGCATAGCTCGCCTCGGTCTCACCGGTCGGTGAGAGGTGCGTTGCGTTCGAGAGGACGCCGTGCTTGGCGAACTCGCCCTCCATGACGAGCACCTGGCAGCGTCCGCAGATCGCCCGTCCGCCGCATACCGAATCGATGTCCACGCCGAGCGAGCGCGCCGCCTGCAGGAGCGGCGTGCCGAGCGGGAAGCGGCCGCGTTTGCCCGAGGGGGTGAAGACGACGAGGGCGCTGGGCTCAGCTGACACGGCGGCGATGTCCTCCCTCGCGGCGACCGCGCGCAGCGCCCTCACCCGGGGCCCCGGGTGTCCCGGGAGCCGGTACTTCGCGGAAGCGGCGGATCCAGCGCGCGCAGTCGGGGTCATGTCCCATCATGACGTCCGCCCCCATGATGGCCCGCACGATCTCGGTGTGCAGCGGGTTCATGATGGCGGAGGTCATCCCGGCTCCCATTGCCGAGATGAGGAAGGCGGCGGTGATCCCTTCGCGTGCGGGCAGCCCGAAGCTGATGTTGGAGGCGCCGCAGGTGGTGTTCACCTTGAGCTCGTTGCGCAGGCGCTTGAGCAGGTGCATCACCTGCACGCACGCCTTGTTGATGGCCCCGATCGGCATCACCAGCGGATCGACCACGATGTCGCAGGCCGGGATGCCGTGATCGGCGGCGCGGTGCACGATCTTCTTCGCCACCTCGAAGCGCACATCCGGGTCCTCTGAGATCCCGGTCTCATCGTTGGAGATGGCGACCACCGCCGCGCCGTACTTCTTCACGAGCGGGAGCACCGACTCGAGGCGCTCCTCCTCGCCGGTGACGGAGTTCACCAGGGCCTTGCCCTTGTAGACGGCGAGGCCCGCCTCGAGAGCCGCCACGATGGAGGAGTCGATCGAGAGCGGCACGTCCGTCACCGACTGCACCAGCTGCACGGCCCTGGCGAGGATCGCCGGCTCGTCCGCGAGCGGGATACCGGCATTGACGTCGAGCATGTGCGCGCCGGCAGCCACCTGGGCCCGAGCGTCCGCCTCGACCCGCGAGTAATCTCCCGCGGCCATCTCGGCCGCCAGGATCTTCCTGCCCGTGGGGTTGATGCGCTCACCGATCATGACGAAGGGGCGCTCGAAGCCGATGACGACTTCGCGGGTGGCTGAGCTTAGGACGGTGTCGGTCATGATGCGGCTACTCTTTGTGGGCTGCGTTGAGGATCGCGGCCCGGGTGCCAGGGGATGCGTCCCTGGAGCACTCCGGAGCGATCGATGATGTCGGGAACGCTTTCTTCCTGGCGATAGGCCATCAGGTGCACTCCGGCGACACCCTTGACCTCGTGGATCTGCTGGATGAGCTCGACGCAGAGGTTCCTGCCCTCGCGCGCCTGATCCTGCGCGCCGGCAAGGCGCTTCACGATGGTATCGGGGATGTGAAGCCCCGGAACGTGCGTGCGCATCCACTCGGCGGTCTTGGCTGAGCGCAAGGGGCCGACACCGATGAGGATGAAGATCTTGTCGAGGAGCCCGAGGTCCTCGACGCGCTGCATGAAGGTCTTGAGCATCGGGACGTCATAGCAGTACTGCGTCTGCACGAACTGGGCGCCGGCGGCGATTTTCTTGGCGAGCCGATCGGCCCGCCACTCGAGCGGCTTCCCGAAGGGGTTCGAGGCCGCCCCGAGGAACACCCGGGGGGAATAGGTGAGCTTGCGGCCGCTCAAGAACCGGTGCTCGTCGCGCAGCGTCCGTGCCGTCGAGAGCAGCGACATGCAGTCGAGATCGAACACCGGCAGGGCCTGCGGATGGTCCCCGGCCTGCACGCCATCGCCGCTCAGGCACAGGATGTTGCACACGCCCATGGCGGCCGCCCCGAGGATGTCGCCCTGGATGGCGATGCGGTTCTTGTCGCGGCAGGAGATCTGCATCACGAGGGCGTAGCCCAAGCGCGTGAGGAGCGCGCAGACCGCGACACTCGACATGTGGCAGTTGGCCCCACTCCCGTCGGTGGCGTTGATGGCATCCACGTAGCCATCGAAGATCTTGGCGCGCTGGAATACCTCTTCCGGGTCGGCGGAGTCGGGCGGCGCGAGCTCGGCGGTCACGGCGAATTGGCCCGCGCGCAGGATACGCTCGAGACGCCCCGGGGAAGTGTGGCCGGGAAGAATCGGCAACGGGTAGCCCGGAACCGGCTCATCCTCGAAGATCATGCCGGCTCTCCGGCGCGCTCGCGCGTGACGCGCAGCCAGGACGAGCGGCCCTGCAGACGCCGATCGACCGCAGGCTGCACCTGGCTCAACGCCTCGCGGCCGCCGGCGATGCGCGCACTCCCGGTGACCGCCTGGTGCCAGACGCATTTCATCTCGGGCCGCACCTCGCAGTGGCCGTTGTCGCGCACTCCACCGCAGGGACCGTTGCGCAGCTGCTTGGGGCAGTTCATCGGACAGGACATGCCCGTGGAGGACAGTACGCACTGGCCGCACATCTTGCAGTCAAAGAGAAAGCCCTTGACCGTGTGCTCGACCGCGGCCACCGGACGCTCCAGGCGCCCGTAACCCAGGCGCTTGAAGAGCGGATGGAGCGTTGCGAGCACGTTCTCGAAGCCACGGTAGAAGGCGTTCAGGCCGCGTGCGTGGCGCACCGACCAGAGTCTTACGGCGTACATCAGGCCTCGCTCGGCTCGGGAGAGAAGGGATTGTCTGAAGAGGCATCCACACCCTTGGCGCGCACGAGCGCTTCCAGCCGCTCCTCGCTGTAGGCCGCCTCGATTCGGGCCGCCTCCGCGGCCGCCTCGGCCTGCAGGTCCTCTCCGCAGGGACGCGGAGGGCTGCGTTGCCAATCGGCGAGATACGCGTTGGAGGTGCCGCGGCCGGCGCGCATGGCGGCCCGGTCCACCGCTTCCTGGAAGCGCTGGGAGAGTTGCGCCTTGGCCGTCTCGCGAGCGCGCTTGACGATCACTTGGGCGGGGATGTTGCGCCAGGAGATGATGATCAGGTTTGCCATGCCGGCGCTGTGCCTCGTGCGAGGGTGGCGAGACGGGTGCCGAGCTGCCCGTATCCCGTGAAGCGATGCTCGAAGGAAAGTCCGAGCCGCGATGCGATCTGCTGCGCCCGCTCGATGAGCTCGCCCGAGTGAGCCTGGGACAGATAGACCACTTTGCGGTAATTGCGGAAATACGTCTCGGCGAGCTCGGGGTGCCGGTCGATCCCGAGTCCACCGATCACGAGACGCTCGAAGTGGCGCGTGAGAAAGTCCGTCAGGTAGAACGTGCCGGGCTCGGCGTCCGCGAGCGCGGCGAAGGTCTGCGTGCCGGCGAAGAACTCATAACAGTGCGCGCCGGGGAGGCGTTCCACGCCTTCCTCGGCGAGCACCTGATCGAGCTGTCCCATGGTGCCGCACTCGGCATAGGCGACAAAAATCGTGCGGTACCCGTCCCTGCTGGCCCGGATCTCGGCGCGCACCGCGGGGGCGATGCGCTGCGGGCGGTTGTGCAGCTCAGGGGCCAGGCACTTGATGTCGATGTCCCAGCCGTTGGCTTCTCGCAGCGCGTGGATCTCGCGGGCAAGCGCACCGCAGGCGATGATCAGGATGCCGCGGCGGGTGTCCATGCGGGCGCATCGGCCTCAGGCGGCGTGGCGTGCCGCGCGCCGGGCGGCGATCAGGCTCTTGGCGGTCTCGACCGCAATCGCCGCATCGCGGCAATAGGCATCCGCCCCCACGGCCTTGCCGAACTCCTCGTTGAGCGGCGCTCCGCCCACCAGCACGATGAAGTCCTTGCGGATGTCGAGCTCGCGCATCTTGTCGATCACCACCTTCATGTAGGGCATGGTGGTGGTCAGGAGCGCGGACATGCCGAGGATGTCGGGCTTGTGATGTTCGAGGGCCTCGAGGTACTTCTCGACCGGGTTGTTGATCCCCAAATCGATCACCTCGAATCCCGCGCCTTCGAGCATCATCGACACCAGGTTCTTGCCGATGTCGTGGATGTCGCCCTTGACGGTGCCGATCACGACCTTGCCAATGGGCTCGGCGCCGGTCTCGGCCAAAAGCGGCCGCAGGATCTCCATCCCCGCCTTCATCGAGTTCGCCGCGAGCAGCACCTCGGGAACGAACAGGATCCCGTCCCGGAAGTCGATGCCGACGATGCGCATGCCTTCGACCAAGGCATCGTTCAGCACCCTGTCCGCGCCCCAGCCGCGCTCGAGGAAGATATGAGTCGCTTCGACGACCTCATCCTTCAGCCCGTTGTACAGATCGTCGTGAACCTGTTCGGTCAGTTCCTGATCGTTCAGGTCACGCAGATTGAAGTCGCTGTCGTCAGTCATG
>DAHVQK010000127.1 GCA_027317845.1 Gammaproteobacteria bacterium | reverse complement strand
CAGCCGCACGCAGCGCTCCGCCTACCTCGAGCGCATGCGCGCGCAGGCCGGCGAGCCGGCCCGCAAGCAGCTCTCCTGCACCAACCTGGCCCACGGCTTCGCGGCATCGGGTCCCGACAAGGAAGCGCTCAAGGGGCTGCGCTGGCCGAACCTCGCCATCGTCACCTCCTACAACGACATGCTCTCGGCCCACCAGCCGTTCGAGCGCTTCCCGGGCCTCATCCGCCAGGCCGCGCGCGATGCCTGCGCCACCGCCCAGGTCGCCGGCGGCGTGCCTGCCATGTGCGACGGCGTGACGCAGGGCCAGCCGGGCATGGAGTTGTCCTTGTTCAGCCGCGACGTGATCGCGATGTCGACCGGCATCGCGCTCTCGCACGGCATGTTCGACGCGGCGCTCTGCCTCGGAGTGTGCGACAAGATCGTGCCGGGACTGCTGATCGGCGCGCTCGCCTTCGGGCAGTTGCCCACGGTGTTCGTGCCCGCGGGCCCCATGCCCTCGGGCCTGCCCAACAAGGAAAAGGCGCGCATCCGGCAGCTGTTCGCCGAGGGCAAGGCGGGGCGCGATGCGCTGTTGCAGTCCGAGGCCGACAGCTACCACTCCGCCGGCACCTGCACCTTCTACGGCACCGCCAACAGCAACCAGATGCTGATGGAGGTGATGGGGCTGCACCTGCCGGGCGCCGCCTTCGTGCCGCCCAACACCCAGTTGCGCGACTCGCTCACCGCCGCGGCCACCCGCCGCGCGGCGCAGATCACCGCCCTCGGCAAGAGCCCCCTGCCGCTCGCGCAGGTGCTCGATGAGCGCAGCATCGTCAACGCCATCGTGGGACTGCTCGCCACGGGCGGCTCGACCAACCATACGCTGCACATCGTAGCGATCGCCCGTGCGGCCGGAATCGTCGTCGACTGGAACGACTTCAGCGATCTGTCCGAGGTGGTGCCATTGCTGGCGCGCATCTATCCCAACGGCAGCGCCGATGTGAACCATTTCCACGCCGCGGGCGGCATGGGCTTCCTGATCCGCGAGCTGCTGCTCGCCGGACTCATGCACGAGGACGTGTGGACCATCTCCGGCCAGGGACTTGGCGCCTACACGCGCGAGCCGTGGCTCTCGCCCGCGGGGCTCGACTGGCGCGACTCACCCTCCAACAGCGGTGACCTCGAGGTGCTGCGGCGCGTGACCGATCCCTTCAGCGCCGACGGAGGACTCAAGCTCCTGCGCGGCAACCTCGGCCGCTCGGTCATCAAGGTGTCCGCAGTCAGGCCCGAGCACCGCCGCATCGAGGCGCCGGCCCGAGTCTTCGACAGCCAGGAAGCCGTGCTGCAGGCCTTCAAGAAGGGCGAGCTGTCGCGCGATGTGGTCGTGGTGGTGCGCTTCCAGGGACCTCGCGCCAACGGCATGCCGGAACTGCACGGCCTGACGCCAGCGCTCGCGTCCCTGCAGAGCAAGGGGCATCACGTGGCGCTGGTGACCGACGGGCGCATGTCGGGCGCCTCGGGCGTGGTGCCGGCGGCGATTCATCTCACTCCGGAATGCGTCTGCGGTGGCCCCATCGGCAAGGTACGCGATGGCGATGTCATCCGCCTGGACAGCCACAAGGGGAAGCTCGAGGCGCTGGTGAGCGAGCCGGAGTGGCGCAAACGCCATCAGCCGGACGCGAGCCTCGAGGGGAACGACCACGGCATGGGCCGCGAGCTGTTCCGTCTCTTCCGCGCCAACGCCGCGCCGGCCGAAGAAGGCGGCGGGGTGTGTTGAGCCGCTCGCGTTGCGCATAGGGGAAGGGAATCCCCGGCTTCACGCGCCTCTGCGAGGATCACGCTCCGCACCGATCGCATCAGTGCACGTCACCGCGGGTAAACCGCCGGTTTGAATGGCCGATTCTCGGACTTCGGGGTGCCATCGCCGAACCTGCCGCGGCGCGGCTGACCCCGGATCTCAATCCGGATGGTCAGAATCGGAGTACTCGCGCTCGATCATCAGCCAGGTGGACCAACCGGTCTGCGAAGCGCCCTGCAGCAGCGAGGCCTGCTCACCCAACGCGACCCGCCACTTCGCGCCAGGCCGGTAGCTGATCTGCGGCATCACGCTGCCTTCGATGCCGCGATGGCCTTCCGTCGAGCGCAGCTGGTTGTCGATCGCGAGCTCGAGTTGTGCGGCCCAGGCGGAATTCAACGCCCGCCCGAAGGAGGTGTCGAAGTACCACCCACTGGTGTTCCCGGTGCCGATGCGCTGCGTGTAGCCGAGCTCTCCCTGATCGAACCAGGGACTCCAGAGTTCGCCCCACATCGCCTGTCCGGAAACGGAATTGCCCTGGCCGGGCAGCACCGTGCGGCGGGTGTCGACCCGGTACTGGCCCTCGATCTCCCCGGTCAACAGCGTGACGCGGTCCCCGTCGAGCTCGCAACGGTGCATGCCCGCGACTTTGAGCCCCGCGGCCATCGGCCCAAAGGCGCCCGGCGCGCGGCCCAATGGCTCCTGGGCGGTATAGGCCGGCAGATCGAATTCCATGCCGAGGCGATTGGTGAAGCGCGCCTCGAGCTCCGAAGCCCACGTCACGCTCTGCGGGCTGCCGTTATCGGGGACTTGGGTGAACACGTAGCCCGCGTTCTCCAGCCAGGGCTCTTCGATCCCGATGGCTTTGGTGAGGTCGCGATCCACATCGCAGGACTCGCCCGAGGCGCTCCCCGTCCGCAACAGGGCCGCCAGTACCGCTGCCAGCATCAGGGCCCACCCGCGGAATTCGAAAGACTGGGTCATGGTGCTTGTCTTGCTTGTAAATACGAATGAGTCGTATTTACAATCGTAACAATGAACTCCCGAAAAGGGAAGCCTGCGCGTGACCGGCGCTCAACCCCCGGCTCGCCTTGCACCCAGATAGGCCTTTGCCCAGCCCGACACGATGAGTCCGAAGAGGATCATCCTGAGCCGCAACCGATTCCGCAGTATCTGGCCTCGGGGGCGGATCAGGCACTCGACTCCGGCGCGCGGGCGCACCGGTCCGACGCGGGAACGCCGGCGCGGCCCCGCCCGATCACATGGACCGCGGGTCGAGGGAAACTCAGGCGCCCTGCTTTTCCGGCAGCGCGACGCTGAGCTCGAGCACTTCGTGGCCTTCCTCGCGCTCGAGGTTGACCTGGACCGCCTCCGGATCCACGTTGACGTACTTGTGGATCACCTGCAGCAGCTCCCGCCTGAGCAGCGGCAGGAAGTCCGGCGCATCGCGCGTGCTGCGTTCCTGCGCCACGATGATGCGCAGTCGCTCCTTGGCGATGCTGGCCGAGGAGGGTTTGCTTCGAAACAGGGCCAACAGTCCCATTTCAACCTCCGAACATGCGGGCGAAGAACCCGCGCTTGCGCTCTTCGAGGAACCGCAGCGGCAACTGCTCCCCGAGCAGGCGGGCGACGGCATCGTCGTAGGCACTGGCCGCATCGCTCTCGTCGTTGAGGATGACCGGCACGCCGGAGTTCGAGGCCGCCAGGACGTCCGTGGACTCGGGCACGACGCCGATGACATCCAGCCCGAGGATCTCCTTCACGTCATCGACGCTCATCATCTCTCCATTGGCCACGCGGCGCGGGTTGTAGCGGGTGAGCAGCAGGTGCTCCTTCACCCCCCCGTTGCCATTCGAGGCGCGCCGGGTCTTGCTCGAGAGCAGCCCCAGGATCCGGTCGGAGTCGCGGACGGATGAGACCTCGGGGTTCACGACCACCACGGCGCGGTCGGCGAAGTACATCGCCAGGTGCGCGCCCTTCTCGATGCCCGCGGGCGAATCGCAGATGACGTAGTCGAATCCGTCACCGACGAGCTCATCGAGGACGCGCTGCACACCGCCCTCGGTCAGTGCGTCCTTGTCGCGCGTCTGCGAGGCTGCGAGCACATGCAGAGTCTCGAGCCGCTTGTCCCTGATGAGCGCCTGCTTCAGCGTGCAGTCGCCGTTGATCACGTTGACGAAGTCGTACACCACGCGCCGCTCACACCCCATGATCAGGTCGAGATTGCGCAGACCGATGTCGAAGTCGATCAGCGCCACGCGCTTGCCGCGACGGGCCAGCCCGCACCCCAGGCTGGCCGAAGTGGTGGTCTTGCCGACCCCGCCTTTGCCCGAGGTCACCACGATAATCTCAGTCAATTTTCTCTCCTCGACGATTCTGTTGGGCCGGACGCACTCAACCGCCCAGCCGCTCGAAATGCAAGTCGTCGCCATCCAGCCACGCCTGCACGGGCTTGCCGGCAAGCTCCGGCGGCAACGTTTCAAACACACGGAACACGCCGGCGATCGACACCAGCTCCGCGTGAAACTCCTGACAGAACACCCGTGCCGTGCCTTCGCCACGCGCACCCGCCACCGCGCGCCCGCGCAGAGCGCCGTAGACGTGCACACACCCGTCGGCGATCACCTCGGCGCCGGCACCGACCGTGGCGGTGATCACGAGGTCGCGGCCGCGCGCGTAGAGACGCTGACCCGAGCGCACGGGCTGATGATGCAGCTGCGTGCCCGCGCCCTGCTCTGCCATCTCCGCCGGCTGTTGCGTCGGGCGCGGAACGGGCTGTGCCTCAGCCGGCGGCACCGCCTGCATGGGCGGGCGAAACTGCCGAAACGGCGGCAGCACCGGCAGATCGAGCGGCCTCGAGAGCGCCTGCGCGGCATCCGGACCGCTCGCCAACCCCACCGGGCACATGCCGGCGCGGCGCACCGCCTCCAGCACGCCACGCATCTCCTCGACCGTGGGCTCCCGGCCGAGCGGCCCGAGGTCGAGCGACACGGCGGTGCGCTGAAAAAATTTCGGCGCGGTTGCAACCCGTCCGGTCAGCTCATCGAGAATGGCCCCCGGGTCGGTGCTCCAGATGAGCACTTGGATCAGTCCCACTTGACCGAAACGGATGTCGATGGCCGGCGCCGGCGCAGCCTCGGCTCTCTCTGTTGTCATGGAGTCCCTGGCGCGGTGCGTGAGCGGAAGAGATGGATCGCAGCGCGCAGTGTACCGGCTCAGGGCCGTCGCCGCACGCCCCGCACGGGCTCGGCCTCGAGCGGATTCTCGGGCCACGCATGCTTGGGGTAGCGGCCGCGCAGGTCCTTGCGCACTTCGCTGTAGGAGCCCCGCCAGAACCCGGCGAGGTCGCGCGTCACCTGCACCGGGCGCTGCGCGGGCGAGAGCAGCTTGAAGGTCACCGGCACCCGCCCCCCGCCAAGCCGCGGACTCGCCTCCAGCCCGAACACTTCCTGCAGGCGTACCGAGACTGCCGGGGCGCTCTCATCGAGGTAGTCGATGCGGATGCGCGAGCCGCTCGGAACGGTGAGGTGCGTGGGCGCCAGTTCCTCGAGTGCCCGCCGCTGCTCCCAACTCAGGCGCGCCCGCAGCGCTTCCTCCAGCGGCACCCGTGCCAGGTGCTCCCGGCGGGTCACGCCCTCGAGCCAGGGCGAGAGCCACTCCTCCATCGAGGCGGCGAGCGCCGGGTCGCAGAGATCGGGCCAGTCCTGGTACGGACCGCCGAGGCGGCGCACGAAGGTGACACGCGCCTGCAGGTCACGGGCTTCCCGGGTCCAGGGGAGCGACTCGATCCCGAGTTCCCGCAGCCCCCCGAGCATGGCCGCGCGCGCCTGATCCGGCGGCACATCGGACAGCACGCGCTCTTCCAGCTCGAGCGCATCGAGCCGCAGCACGCGCCGCGCCAGCACGGCCTGCTCCTTCCGGCTCCACTCCACGGTCTCTCGCCACTCGAGGCGCTCCGGCAGCACGGCTTGCAGCTCTGCGCGGCCGAGCGGCGCAGCCAGCAGGATGCGCGCATCGCGCTCCCGGTCATCCAGGCTCACCGCGACGATGAACTCCTGCCTCGAGAGGCTCTGCGGCTCGGGGAAATGGGCACCGCGGCCGTTGGCCAGCGTGAAACGGCCCTCCTGGCCAGCGCGCCTGCGGCCGATGCGGTCGGGGAAGGCGAGCGCAGCGAGCGCGCCCACGGTAGCGCCCTCGGCTCCGGCCGGTAGGCGAGCAGATGTCGCGGGGCCGGGGGCGGGCGTGAGCTGGCGCACCAGATCGCGGGCCGCGCCGCGAACGTTCTGGAGGACGAAACGATCGGTGCCCGAGCCCCCCTCGCTCCGCAGGATCTCGAGACGGCTGCGGATGTCCGCGTCGCGCCCATCTGTGCCGCGCAACAGGTCGCGCTCCGAGAGAAGTGCCGCCAGATCGGCGGCCATGGCGAGGCACCCCAGCGCTCGGCCGCGCAGCAGCATGTGCGCCAGGCGCGGATGCACGGCGAGGCGCGCCATTTCGCGGCCGTGGGCGGACAGGCGTCCGGCGCGATCGAGCGCGCCGAGCCGCATGAGCAGATCGCGGGCGCTGGCGAGGGTCGCCGAAGGGGGGGGATCCAACCACTTGAGGTCGCTCGCCTCGCGCGCGCCCCACTGGGCCAGCTCGAGCGCAAGGGGCGCCAGGTCCGCCTCGAGGATCTCGGCCGGCGTGAACGGCGCGAGGGTTCGCTGCGCCCCCTCGCTCCAGGCGCGGTAGCAGACCCCCGGCCCGAGACGCCCCGCGCGGCCCTGACGCTGGTCGGCGGAAGCACGCGAGATGCGTTGCACCTCCAAGCGGCTCATGCCGGTGGCCGGATCGAACTTGAGG
>DAHVQK010000120.1 GCA_027317845.1 Gammaproteobacteria bacterium | reverse complement strand
TGTCGGTGCCCGTGTATTACGTGGTGGCCCCGGCGGAGTGCTCCTCGAACCTCGCCCGCTACGACGGGGTGCGCTTCGGGCACCGCTGCGCCGAGCCGCGCGACCTGCAGGACCTGTACAAGCGCTCCCGCTCCGAGGGCTTCGGCGCCGAGGTGCAGCGACGCATCATGACCGGCACATACGTGCTCTCGGCCGGTTACTACGACGCGTACTACCTCAAGGCGCAGCGCGTGCGCCGCCTGATCACCGCGGACTTCGCTCGCGCCTTCGGCGAGGTGGACCTGCTGATGGGGCCGACGACGCCCACGCCCGCGTTCGAGCTCGGCGCCAAGGTGGCCGATCCGATCACCATGTATCTGAACGACATTTACACCATCAGCGCGAACCTGGCCGGGCTGCCGGCGATGTCGGTGCCCTGCGGGTTCGCCGCGGGTCTGCCGGCCGGTCTGCAGATCATCGGGCCGCATTTCGCCGAGGAGCGCCTGCTCAACGCCGCGCATCGCTACCAGCGCGAGACCGATTGGCATCTGCGCATCCCGGAGGCGTACGCATGAGCGCCTGGGAAACGGTCATCGGGCTGGAGATCCACGCCCAGCTCGCCACCCGCTCGAAGATCTTCTCCGGGGCGGCGACCGCTTACGGTGCGACGCCGAACTCCCAGGCCTGCCTGGTCGACCTCGGCTACCCCGGCGTGCTGCCGGTGCTCAATGCCGAAGCGGTGCGCATGGCGGTGCGCTTCGGGCTCGCCATCGACGCGCGCATCGCGCGCCAGTCGGTGTTCGCGCGCAAGAACTACTTCTATCCCGACCTGCCCAAGGGCTACCAGATCAGCCAGTACGAGCTGCCGATCGTGGCCACCGGCGCGATCGAGATCGTGCTCGAGGACGGCACGGTCAAGCGCATCGGCGTGACGCGCGCGCACCTGGAAGAGGATGCGGGCAAGTCGCTGCACGAGGGGCTCGGGGCGCTCACCGGCATCGACCTGAACCGGGCCGGCACGCCGCTCATCGAGATCGTCTCGGAGCCCGAGCTGCGCTCGGCGAAGGAGGCCGTCGCCTACATGAAGAAGGTGCACACCCTGGTGCGCTACCTGGAGATCTGCGACGGCAACATGCAGGAAGGCTCGTTCCGCTGCGACGCGAACGTGTCGGTGCGGCCGGTGGGTACGGAGAAATTCGGCACCCGCGCGGAGATCAAGAACATCAATTCGTTCCGCTACGTCGAGAAGGCGATCCAGTACGAGGTGGCGCGCCAGATCGAGCTGATCGAGTCCGGCGGCAAGGTGATCCAGGAGACGCGCCTGTGGGATCCGGACAAAGGCGAGACCCGCTCGATGCGCTCGAAGGAGGAGGCGAACGACTACCGCTACTTCCCCGATCCGGATCTGCTGCCGGTCGAGATCGACGAGGCCTACATCGAGGCGGTGCGCGCGGCGCTGCAGGAGCTGCCGGACGCCAAGGCGGCGCGGTTCGTCGCCGAGTATGGGTTGTCGGCCTACGATGCGCTCGTGCTCACCGCCAGTCGCGATCTGGCCGACTATTACGAGGCCGTGGTGCGCGCCGTGCCCGCGCAGCCGAAGCTCGCGGCAAACTGGGTGATGGGCGAGTTGTCCGCGGCGCTGAACAAGGATGGACTGGAGATCGACTCCGGCCGGCTCAGCGCCGAGCGGCTCGCGGGCCTGCTCGCGCGCATCGCCGATGAGACCATCTCGGGCAAGATCGCCAAAGAAGTGTTCGAGTCGATGTGGGCGAGCGGTGAGATCGCCGATGCGCTCATCGAGGCAAAGGGCCTGAAGCAGATCACCGACACCGGCGCGATCGAGCAGGCCATCGAGGCCGTCATGGCGAAGAACCCGGCTCAGCTCGCCGAGTTCCGCGCCGGCAAAGACAAGCTGTTTGGCTTCTTCGTCGGTCAGGTCATGAAGGCGATGCAGGGCAAAGCCAACCCCGCGCAACTGAACGAGCTGCTGAAGAAGAAGCTGC
>DAHVQK010000114.1 GCA_027317845.1 Gammaproteobacteria bacterium | reverse complement strand
CAGCTTCCTCGGGCTGCTCAATCCCTTCGCCATCCTGACCGGGGTGCTCTCGTTGGCGCTGGCGGCGATGATGGGTGCGCTCACGGTGATGAATGGGGCGGATGGCCCGATGTCCGAGCGCGCCCGCGGCATCGCCCAGGTGGGCGCCGCGGCGGCCATTGCGCTGTTCGCGCTCGGTGGCTTCTGGGTGCGGGCGCTCGGCGGCTACCGGCTCACCGGCGGCCCCGGCCCGGGTGTGCCGCAGACCCCGTTCGAGCAGTCGGTCGACGTATTGCCCGGGGCCTGGCTCGGCAACTTCGGCGCGCACCCCATCCTGTGGCTCGTGCCATTCACGGGTTTTGGCGGCATGATCGGCGCGCTGCTCGCCGCGCGCGCCGGCCGATCGCACCTCGGATGGTGGCTGGGCGCGGCGGCGTGGATCGGTGTGATCGGCACGGCCGGCGCCGCGCTGTTCCCGTTCATGCTGCCCTCGAGCAGCGATCCGTCGATGAGCCTGACGATATGGAACTCCAGCTCGAGCAGATTGACCCTGTTGTGGATGATCGGCTTCGCCGCATTCTTCGTGCCGCTCATTCTGTGGTACACGAGCTGGGCGTTCTGGGTGATGCGGGGCAAGGTCAGCGCCGAGACCATCGCGCGCGATGAGCACGCTTACTGAGGGCACGAGCATGCGCAGCGTTCTCTACTTCCTGTTGTTTCTGGTCATCGCCGTCATGGTCACCTTGCTTGCCGCGATCCTCGGAGACGAGGGCTCCTGGTATTTCGCCTGGCTGATCGGGACCACCATGCTCGTGCTCATCTCGGCCGCCGGCGCGGCCCTGCTCGATGCCCAGGAAGAGCACGCGGCGGCGCAGCAGACCGCCGCCGAGCGCAAGCCGCTCTGACCGGGCACCCTCCAGTGGCCTCCACGGGGCCGACCGCGGCTCCGGTCCAGGCGCGCTCCGGCATGCCCGCAGCGCAGTGGCTGCGACTCGAGGCGCGGCGGGTCCACCAGCCCCTGCGGTGCGCGGCGCTGTTGACGGCCCTGGTGGCGCCAGTGATGGTCGGGCAGGCCTGGCTTCTCTCGGGGTTGCTCGATGAGGCGGTGTTCGCGCATGCGCCGCTCGTGCGCCTGTGGCTACCCTGGCTCGGCCTGCTCGCTCTGGCGGCGCTGCGCTTCGGATTGAGCCTCGCCGCCCGGCGGACCGCGCTTCGCGCCGCGCAGAGGCTCGGGCAAAGCCTGCGTGCGCGGCTGCTTCGCGGTGCGCAGCGCCTGGGGCCGTATGGACTGCGCGCCGAGGCGAGCGGCGATCTCATCACCCGCCTGGTCGATGGGATCGATGCCGTCCTCGGCTACTTCGCGCGCTATCTGCCGCAGGTCGCCGGGGCGGCGCTCATACCGCCGCTGCTCGCGATATGCGTATTTCCGGCAGACTGGCTCTCGGGGCTGGTCCTCTTGTTGACGGCGCCGCTCATTCCGCTGTTCATGGTGCTGTCCGGCGCCGCCGCCGCACGCGCCAGCGAGCGCCGTTACGCACAGCTCACGCGGCTCGGCGCGTCATTCATGGAAGCGCTGGGCGGTCTCGTCACGCTGCGTCAGCTCGGCGCCGCCGAGCGTGTCGCGCGGCGCCTCGCGGGCGAGAGCGAGGAGTACCGCGCCCTCACGATGAAGGTGTTGCGCATTGCGTTCCTTTCGGCGCTGGTGCTGGAGTTCTTCGCCACCGTCGGCATTGCCGTCGTCGCGGTGCTGATCGGCTTTCGCCTGATGTGGGGTGAGCTGCCTCTGCGCGCGGGCCTGTTCGTGTTGCTGCTGGCACCGGAGTTCTACTCGCCGCTGCGCTCACTGGGGGGACTGCGCCACACGCGCATGGATGCGCTGGCGGCGGCGCAGCAGCTTTCGGGGCTCGAGGATATCCCGCCCCTCGCCACCGCGCCTTCCGCGGGTCTCGCTCGAGCGCCGCCCGCGGCAGCTGCCGAGATCCGTATCGAGCGCCTCAGTTATGCGTATCGCGGCCGAGTGGCGGGACTCCGCGATTGCAGCTTCACGGTGAAGGCGCAGCGGGTGACCGCGCTGGTGGGCGCTACAGGCTCCGGCAAGAGCACGCTGCTCAATCTCCTGCTCGGTTTCGCCGCGCCCGATGGAGGTCGCATTCTCGTCGATGGCGCCGAGCTCGCCTCGCTCGACCTGGCGCACTGGCGGGCCGGGGTGGCGTGGGTGCCGCAGCAGGCCCACGTCTTCGAGGGCACGGTGCGTGACAATCTACAGATCGCCGAACCGGGTGCCGATGCCTGCGCCCTGCGGCGGGCCGCCGACCGCAGCGGCCTTGCGGCGGTGCTCGCGCGACTGCCCAAGGGCTGGGAGACACGGCTCGGGGAGCATGGAGTGGGCCTTTCTGGAGGAGAGCTCCAGCGTCTGGCGCTGGCACGCGCGCTGCTGCGAGAGCAGGCGAAGGTCTGGCTGCTCGATGAGCCCACCGCGCATCTCGAAGCCGAGGGCACTCACGCGGTGGAGGCGCTCATCCGCGCCGCCGCGACCACGCGCACGGTGGTGCTGGTCGCGCACCGGCTGAGCGCGGCGCGCCTGGCGGACTGGGTGGTGGTACTCGGGGACGGCCGTGTCATCGAGCAGGGCGCGCCGCTCGAGCTGGCGCGCGCGCGCGGCGCGTACACCGCGCTGTTGGAGGCCGCCCAGTGATGCATGAGCCACGGTTGCCGCCGGTCGTGCGGCGTCTTCTCACCGTGCTGCGCCCGTATCGCCCCTGGATGGCCGGTGGCGCGGCGTTGGCCCTGCTCGCCGCACTTGCAGCGATCGGCCTGATGGCACTTTCCGGATGGTTCATCGCCGCGATGGCGCTCGCGGGCGCCGGTGGAATCGTCATCGACTATTTCACACCGGCTGCGGCGATTCGCGCGTTCGCCATCGCGCGCAGCGGCGGCAGATACGCAGAGCGTGTCGTCACGCACGAGGCGACTCTGCGCGGTCTGGCGGGGTTGCGCTGCTGGCTGTTTCAACGGTTGATTCCGTTGGCGCCGGCGCGATTGTCGGCGCTGCGCAGCGGTGAGCTGTTTGCGCGTCTGCGCGCCGACATCGATGCCCTGGAGCACTTCTATCTGGCCGTGTTGGTGCCCGCCGCGGTGGCGATGGTGAGCGTGGCCTTGGGATTGCTCTCGTGCCTCATCGTGCTGCCCGCCGCGGCGGTGCCGCTGCTCCTTGGCGCCCTCTGCGCCGGCGTGCTCCTGCCCGCCTGGATGCAGCGCCGGGCCGCCCGCGATGCCGCGCAGGCAGTGCGCGAAGCCGCCGAGTTGCGCCGCTCGCTCCTCGATGCGCTGCGAGGTCACGCCGAGCTGCTGGCATGGGGGGGCGTCGAGGCGCATACGGCGCGGATCGATGCCTTGGCGACCCGATTGGATGCGCGCAGGACCCGCACGGAACTGCGGCAGTCCGTAACCGGCGGTGCGGTGGGACTGTGCGGGCAGCTGACACTGCTGGCCGTGCTGGTGCCCGGCCTGGCGGCGGTGCATCGCGGCTCCCTCGCACCGACATTGCTCGTGATGCTGTCGCTGCTGGCCCTGGCGTTGTTCGAGGTCATCGCGCCGTTGTCCGAGGCGCTGCCGCAGTGGCACGCCACACTCGTCGCCGGGGCGCGCGTGTTCGAGCTTGCCGACACGCCGCCGGCTTTCCTCGAGCCCGACACCTGCGCGCCCCTGCCGCCGGCTCCGGCCATCGTGTTCGAGCGCGCCTGCCTGCGCTATGCCGAGGATGCGCCCTGGGCGCTCGATGAGGTGGATCTCACGCTGCGCCCGGGGGCGCGGCTGGCCGTGGTGGGCGCCTCAGGGGCGGGCAAGAGCTCGTTGCTCGCGGCGCTGTTGAAGTTCTATCCGCTGCAGAAGGGTCGTGTGCTGGTCGGAGGCCAGCCTCTGGAGACGCTGCAGGGCGACACGTTGCGCCGCCACATCGCGGTCATCGCGCAGCAAACCGTGCTCTTCAACCTCTCGCTGCGCGACAATCTGCTCCTCGCCGCGCCCGAGGCCGATGCCGCACAGATCGAGCGCGCCGTCGCGCTGGCCCGGTTGGACCGCTTCGTCGCCTCCTTGCCCGAAGGGTATGACACTCTGCTCGGGGAGGGAGGCGGGCTGGTTTCCGGCGGCGAGGCGCGGCGCATCGCCATCGCGCGCGCGCTCCTTCAGGATGCTCCGGTGCTGGTGCTCGATGAGCCGACCGAGGGACTGGACACGCGCACCGCCCGCGAGTTGTACGTTGAGCTCGATGCGGTGGCGCGCAACCGCACCGTGCTGCTGATCACGCACCGTCTGAGCGGCCTTGCACGCCTCGTCGAGGAGGTGGTGGAGATGGACGCCGGACGCATCGCCGGACGAGTGCCGGTGAGCGATTATCTTGCCCGCGGGCGCGAAGACTTGACGAGGATCCCATGAGCCCATCCTTCCCTCTCAATCCCGACCAGGTGCTGATTCGCGAGTTTCTCGCCGGTGACGGCGCACCGCGGCCTTTCGATGCCAATCCCCTGGCGCGCTCGCTGGGGACGCGCTTGCTCGCGGCCGATGCCGCGGAGGGGACCGTGACGCTCGGATTCGAGCCCGGTCCGCAGTTCCTGCAGGGCAATGGCTGTGTGCAGGGGGGCATCGTGGCCGCCATGCTGGACTTCGCCCTGGCGCTGTCGGTACTCACCCGTCTGGAGGCCGGTGACAGCCATTCGACCGCATCGTTCTCGGTCAGTCTGTTGCGGCCCACGCTCATCGGGCGATACCTCGCGCAGGGTCGCATCCAGCGCATGGGATCCCGCCTGGCGTTCGCGGATGCGAGCCTCTTCCTCGAGGCAACCGAGGAACGGGTGGCCACGGCCACCGGGGTGATGTCCCTGCGGCAGGGGCGTTCGAGCGGTTGAACGGGTGGCGCCCCGGCGCCTCGATCCGCCGGATTATGTCCCCTAGCGCATTGGCGGCGGGGGGCGCAAGGAGTAAATTCACAAAATTCGAATTTCCCTCCCACCGGCGTGCCACCCGGGTGGCGGGTATCCGCAGAGGGTCGCCTGATCGCGACCCGCACGACCGAATGGAGAATACCAATGAGAAAAATGAACGGCACCGTCCTGGTGATCCTCCTCTGCGCACTTGCGGGCCGCGCTTCGGCCGCATCGGTGACCTTCGGGCGGTGGCTGGTGGCCACTTCGGCGGACGGCGGTGACGTTTACGCGGCGACGGTGAACGGCAGGGGCGAGGTTTTCGGGGAGTTCTGCAACTACCACTCGGCCTCGTGCCGCTGGCTGCTCGCCGTGCGCACGCCTTGCCGCTTCGGGGACGTTTACCCGATCCTGGCGAATTCCAAGAGCGGCGCCAATCCCATCGCCATTTTCTGCGGCGGGGCGCTCGGCGGCCGCACCTTTGGCATGGCGCTCATGAATCAAAAGAAGCTCGAGGCGAGCATCGCCAATTCAGCACAGATCGGCTTTGCCGTGCCACTGGCCAATGGCGGCTTCACCGTGGCACAGTTCCAGCTCAAGGGGCGCGTCCAGGCGACCTCCTTCCTGCAGAAGTCCTTTTTCGCCGAAATCGCGCGCCGACGCCAGGCACGCTCGGCCGCACGGTCCCTCTAGCCCTTCAGGCGGGTTTTTCCCTCCTTCTTTCGGGGGAGAAACCGGGCGCTGCTGCGACGAGCGTGTCCGCAAGCGCGTCGGGCCGCATGAGCATTCCGGGGTTCCGGCGTAGAATCAGACGGGTTCCAATTTCTTCGCGGCTGCGCGTGGCCAGGGTCCGGCCCTCTCTCGGGGTGTCCGCTCGGCGCGAGGCGGCCCGGTTTGAAGCGGGCTGCACGGCAACACACGAGTGAGATCGGGTCGGGAGGCATGATGAAGAATGTGATGGGGCGACGACTGGCCGTCGTGCTGGTCTCGATGGCGGTGCTGATCGGCCTGGTGGTGGCCTGGAACCTGATCAAGGCCCACTTCATGCGGAAGTTCATGGCCACGAACGCATCGGCCCCCCAGACCGTGAGCACCGCCATCGCCGAGTACTCGAGCTGGCAGCCCGAAGTGAAGTCGGTGGGCAGCCTGCGCGCCGTGCACGGTGTCGAGGTGACGACGCAGGTGGGCGGTCTGGTGCGCCAGGTGCGGTTCCAGTCCGGAGCCGATGCCCGCGCGGGCCAGCCGCTCATCCAGCTCAACGCGGACCCGCAAATCGCGACCCTGAAGTCACTGACGGCGCAGGCGCACTATGCCAGGCTGACCTATGACCGCGACGTCATCCAGTACAAGGCGCAGGCCATCGGCAAGGCGGTGTTGGATGCCGCGACGGCCAACTGGCATAGCCTGGAGGCGCAAAAGGCGTCCGAGGCGGCGCTGATCGCGGAAATGACCATCCGCGCGCCGTTCAACGGCCGGCTCGGCATCACCACCGTCAACCCGGGGCAGTACCTCAAGGCCGGCGATTCCATCGTGACGCTGCAATCGCTCGATCCGATCTACGTGGATTTCAGGCTGCCGCAGGACGATCTGTCGCGCATCAAGGTCGGACAGACCGTGCGCATCACGGTGGACGCGTTCCCGGGCAGCGTGTTCAGCGGCCGAGTCACCTCCGTCGACCCGGCGGTCGACACCTCGACGCGCAATTTCGAGGTGGAGGCCACCATCGGCAACCCGCAGCGCCAACTCAAGCCCGGAATGTTCGTCGACACGGCGGTCGAATCGGGCGCGCCGCGGCGTTATCTCACGTTGCCGGAAACGGCCATCAGCTACAATCCCTACGGCGACACCGTGTTCGTGGTGCGCCGCAAGAGCGCCGCCGCCGATCCGACCGTGCAGCAGGTTTTCGTCCACCTCGGTCCGACGCGCGGCGACCAGGTCGCCGTGCTCAAGGGCCTCTCGGCGGGCGAGCGGATCGTGACCAGCGGGCAGCTGAAGCTCAAGAACGGCACGCCGATCGCCATCAACAACAGCGTGCAGCCGAGCAGCAACCCCAATCCGGCTCCGCAGGAAGAGTGAGGCGGCGAGCGTGAGATTCACCGACATCTTCATCCGGCGGCCGGTTCTCGCGGCCGTCGTGAGCCTGTTGATCCTGGTGCTCGGTCTGCGCGCCATCTTCCAGCTGCCCGTCACCCAGTACCCGAAGACCCAGAGCGCGGTGATCACGGTCAGCACGTACTACTACGGCGCGGATGCGAACACGGTGGCCGGCTTCATCACCCAGCCGCTCGAGACGGCCATCGCCCAGGCGCAGGGCATCGACTATCTGTCCTCCGAGTCGATGGCCGGCGAGTCGGTGATCACGGCGACGCTGCGCCTCAACTATGATCCCAACAAGGCGTTGACCGAGATCAGCGCCCAGGTCAACGCCGTGCGCAACCAGCTGCCGGCGCAATCGCAGCTGCCGGTCATCCAGCTGGCCAAGAACCAGACGACCGACACGATGTATCTGGGCTACTTCAGCAAGGTGCTGCAGCCGAACGCGCTGACCGACTTCCTGCTGCGGGTGGTGCAGCCACAGTTGAATGCGCTGCCGGGCGTGCAGAACGCTGAGATCCTCGGCGGACGGACGTTCGCTTTGCGCGCCTGGCTCGACCCGAACCGCATGGCGGCCCACGGCGTCACGGCGGCCGACGTCTACCAGGCGCTCGCGGCCAACAACTACCTGTCGGCCGCCGGGCAGACCAAGGGGCAGATGGTCAGCATCAAGCTCCGGGCGACGACCGACCCGCGCACACTCCAGGCGTTCCGCGACCTCGTGATCCGCGACCAGAACGGCGCGATCGTGCGTCTGAGGGATGTCGCCACGGTGGTGCTCGGCGCGGAGAATTACGACTTCACCGTCCGCTTCAGCGGCCGTCCGGGCGTGTTCGTCGGCATCAAGGCCGCGCCGAGCGCCAATATTCTCGATGTCGCGCAGCGGGTGAAAGCGGAGCTGCCGGTCATCGCGCGGCAATTGCCGACCGGTATCACCCAGAAGGTGGTGTTCGACGCCACCAGCTTCGTGCACTCCTCGATCGTCGACGTGGTGAGCACCCTCATCGAGGCGCTGCTCATCGTCACCGTGGTGATCTACCTTTTCCTCGGCAGCGCGCGCGCGGTCGCCGTGCCGGCGCTCGCCATGCCCCTGTCGATCGTCGGCGCCTTCATCGTCATGCTCGCGCTCGGCTACTCGATCAACCTGCTGACGCTGCTCGCGCTGGTGCTCGCGATCGGGCTGGTGGTCGATGACGCCATCATCGTGGTGGAGAACATCGACCGCCACATGAAACAGGGCAGCAC
Organism: Gammaproteobacteria bacterium; assembly: GCA_027317845.1. GTDB lineage: Bacteria > Pseudomonadota > Gammaproteobacteria > Steroidobacterales > Steroidobacteraceae > 13-2-20CM-66-19. The sequence goes on along the minus strand of DAHVQK010000114.1, from coordinate 21,586 downwards.
GCCGTTCGAGGCGGCGATCCAGGGCGCGCGCGAGCTCGGCGGACCCATCATCGCGATGACCACCGTGCTGGTGGCGGCGTATGTGCCGATCGCCTTCCAGGGCGGACTCACGGGGACGCTGTTCACCCAGTTCGCCTTCACTCTGGTGGGGGCGGTCACCGCCTCGGCCATCATCGCGCTGACACTCTCGCCGATGATGTGCTCGCGCATCTTCCGCTCCGAGCAGGAGGAGGGCCGTTTCGCCCATCTGCTGGATCGCTGGTTCACCGCGCTGCGCCGGGGATATCACCGCATACTCTCGAACTGGCTCTCGACCTGGCCGGCACTGATCGTGCTCGGCGGGCTGCTGCTCGGCGGAGTGGTCTACCTCTTCATGACCTCCAAGACCGAGCTCGCGCCACAGGAAGACCAGGGGGTGGTGCTCTATCAGCTCATCGGTCCCGCCGATGCGACGCTCAGACAGATGGAGACGTACACCGAGCAGGTCTATCAGGCGGCGCGCACGCTGCCGGAGTACCGCCAGGCCTTCCAGCTGATCGGCAACCCGACGGTCAACCAGGGTTTCGGCGGCATTCTGCTCAAGCCCTGGGATCAGCGCACCCGGACCGCCACGCAGCTGCAGCAGGTATTGCAGAACCGCTGGAACCACATCGCCGGGGCGCGCGTGGCGGCATTCCAGTTCCCCTCGCTCCCCGGGGCGCAGGGCATGCCGGTGCAGTTCGTGATCACCACGGCGGAGCCGATCGCGAACCTGAATGCGGTCGCGCAGAAGGTGCTCGATCGCGCCAAGGCGAGCGGCCTGTTCTTCTTCGTGGACGATGATCTGAAAATCGATCAACCGCAGGACGAGCTGGTGGTCAACCCGGATAAAGTCGCCGATCTGGGCCTCACGCAGCAGGATGTGGCCTCGACGCTCGGCGCGGCGCTCGGCGGCGGCTACGTCAATTACTTCGAGCTCGCCGGCCGCGCGTACCGTGTGATGCCGCAGGTTCTGCAGCGCTTCCGCCTGAATCCGAGCCAGGTGCTCGACTACCACCTGCGCACCGCATCGGGACAGCTGGTGGAGCTCGGGACGGTGGCGCATCTGAAGTCCGAGGTCGTGCCCGAGTCGATCAATCATTTCCAGCGGCTGAATTCCGCGACGATCATGGGGGCGCCGGCCGTCTCCCAGGGGCAGGCGCTCGCCTTCCTGCAGAAGACTCTGGAGCAGATCGCCCCGAGCGGCTACAAGGCCGACTACGCGGGCGAGTCCCGGCAGTTCATGCAGGGGTCCAACAACTTCCTGGTGACTTTCGGGTTCGCGCTGGTCATCGTCTTCCTGGCGCTCGCGGCGCTCTTCGAGAGCTTCCGCGATCCGATCGTGATTCTGGTATCGGTGCCGGCGGCCCTCTTCGGGGCGCTGCTGTTCATCAACGTGCTGCCGTCGCAGTCTCTCAACATCTACACCCAGGTGGGCCTGGTGACGCTGCTCGGCCTGATCAGCAAGCACGGCATCCTCATGGTGCAGTTCGCCAATGACCTGCAGCGCGCGGGCAAAAGCAAGCTCGAGGCGATCGAGGAAGCCGCCGAGGTGCGACTGCGCCCGATCCTCATGACCACCGCCGCGATGGTGGTGGGTGTTTTGCCGCTCGTGCTCGCCAGCGGCGCGGGCGCCGCCGGTCGCAAGGCCATGGGTATCGTCATCTTCACCGGGCTGTCGATCGGCACCCTGTTCACGCTGTTCATCGTGCCGGCGGTGTATCTGGTGCTCGCACAGGATCACGAACGCGACCGGCAGAAGGCCGAGGCGCTCGCGGCCGCGAGCGCCTCGGCCGTGGCCGCGCCGGAGTGAGCGGCAACTGTCCGGCGGCGCCGTGAAGTGCTAAGTTAGGCGAATGCCGACACTTCACGCCGCGCGCCGGGCCTGGACGGACGAGGCGGTCCGCCGGATCGAGGCGGACTTCAACCGCTCCGCCGACACGCACCTCATTCCGATCGAGCTGCCGCACTATCGCGGGATCGAGCTGTATCTCAAGGACGAGTCGAGTCATCCCACCGGGAGCCTCAAGCACCGTCTCGCCCGATCACTGTTCCTGTACGCGCTGTGCAATGGCTGGATCGGCGCCGAGACTCCCGTCGTCGAGGCGTCCAGTGGCTCGACTGCGGTTTCCGAGGCGTACTTCGCGCGCATGCTGGGGCTGCGCTTCATCGCGGTGGTGCCGCGCGAGACCGCCGCTGAGAAGATCGCCGCGATCGAGTTCCAGGGCGGTGAGTGTCACTTCATCGACGACCCGGCGACGGTGTACCAGGAGGCCGAGCGGCTGGCCCGGGAGGTGAAGGGCCACTACATGGACCAGTTCAAATACGCCGAGCGCGCCACCGACTGGCGCGGCAACAACAACATCGCGGAGTCGATTTTTCATCAGCTGAGGCTCGAACGCCACCCCGTCCCGCGCTGGATCGTATGCGGCGCGGGAACCGGCGGCACGTCGGCAACGCTCGGGCGCTTCGTGCGCTACAACCACTATTTGACCGAGATCTGCGTGAGCGATCCCGCTGGCTCGATTTTCCACCGCTATTTCGCCGACCGCCGCACCACGACGCTCGATCGCTGCGAGTGCTGCATCGAGGGCATAGGCCGGCCGCGCGTCGAGCCGTCCTTCATCCCCGATGTGGTCGACCGCATGATCGTCGTGCGTGATGCCGACAGCATCGCCGCTGCGCGGGTCTTGAGTGAGCGACTCGGACGCCGCTGCGGGGGCTCGACCGGAACGAACCTGTGGGCCTGCGCGCAGCTGATCGCCGAGATGGCCGGACGGGCGGAGAGCGGCTCGGTGGTGTCGATTCTGTGCGACCAGGGGGACCGTTACGCCTCCACCTGCTTCAACGACGAGTGGGTGGCCAGCAAGCACCTCGAGCTCTCGCCGGGCATGCGGACGATGACGGACTTCTTTGCCGGCCGCGGCTTCGTCACGTGCTGAGGCGTCGAGCGGCCGCATCGGCCGGAAAATCGGAAAAGAGGCGCATGCCAGGCAGCGGAGGGACTCGCGCCGCGTTGGCCGTTCTGGCGTTCGGACTGGCGGGCGCCGCGGGCGCGGCCCGCATGCCGCTTCGGGTCAGGGTGACGGGCGGTTGGGTTCGCGGCGCCCGTGCCCACGGTGTCATCGCCTTCAAGGGAATTCCGTTCGCGGCGCCCCCCGTCGGCCAGCTCAGATGGGCGCCCCCGCAGCCCGTGAGGGTCTGGCGAGGCGTGTGGCCGGCGCTGCGCTTCGGCCCGGATTGCATGCAGCTGCCGACACCGGGGGACATGGCGCCGCTGCGGACCGTGCCGGCCGAGAGCTGCCTGTTCGTCAATGTCTGGCGTCCACGGAACGCATCGCGGCGCAGGCTTCCGGTCATGGTCTGGATCTACGGCGGCGGCTTCGTGGACGGCGGGACATCGCCCGCGGTGTACGACGGCAGCGCGTTCGCCCGCGACGGCGTGGTGTTGGTGAGCTTCAACTACCGGCTGGGCAACTTCGGATTCTTTGCCTTCCCCGCGCTCATGGGATCCGGTGCGGTGGGCAACTATGCCCTCATGGACCAGATCGCCGCGTTGAAATGGGTGCGACGCAACATCGGCGCCTTCGGCGGCGATCCGCGCAACGTCACGATTTTCGGCGAGTCCGCCGGCGGCACCTCGGTGGCGGCGCTGCTCGAGACCCCCTTGGCCCGTGGGCTCTTCGAGAAGGCCATTCTGGAGTCCGCCTGGGGCCTTAAGGAGAACGCCCCCGACCTGCCAATGCACCCCCTGTCCACCGGGCCGGCGTCCGCCGAGTCGATCGGAGTGCGCCTGGCGCGGCACCTGGGTGTCATGGGGGAGGGGCCCGGGGCGCTCGAGCAGTTGCGGGCCCTGCCCGCGCCCCGCCTGGTCGATGCCCTAAACATGGCCACCGAGCAGGACGATCGGACGTACGTTCACGGTCCGATCGTCGATGACAGGCTGTATTTCGGCGCGCCGGTCCAGGTCTTTGCCCAGGGCAACGGCGCACGTGTGCCGGTGATGATCGGCACCAACAGCGCTGATCTCGGTTCCATGCCCCAGACCTCGTTACGGGCGCTGTTCGCCTCCTTCGGGCCGCGGGCGGCCGCGGCGCGCGCCGTTTATGATCCGGCCGGGGGGCGTACCCTGCAGCAGGTGTCGGCGGAAGTCGGCCGGGATCAGTGGATGATCGAGCCGGCGCGGGCGATCGCGCGAGCCTTTTCGAGCCGCGGACAGAGGGTCTACGAGTATCGCTTCTCGTACGTCGCCACCTCGATGCGTAAGTCATGGCGGGGCGCGCCGCACGCGACAGAGATTCCCTACGTATTCGATACCGTCAGGGCGCATTATGGCCGGCTCACCACCCGCGCCGACCAGGCCATGGCCCGCATCATGCACGCATATTGGGTGGCATTTGCCAAGACAGGCCGGCCGGATCCGGCGGGCGAGCCCGCCTGGCCGCGGTATGAGGCCGCCACGGACCGGCTGTTGAATTTCACCGAGCGCGGCCCGGTCGCCGAACGTGACCCCTGGCGCAAGCGTCTCGACCTGGCCGAGGCCGCCGAGCGCATCGAGTCGCGGCGCTGAGCGGGGCCGGGGCGCGGGTCCTGCGGACCGGCGGCCGCCTGTACGGCGCCGGTCCGGGACACTCGTGGGGGGGTGATCAGGCCGCGGCGAGCTGCGCCGCGGCGAACTCGAAATTCGCCAGCTTGGCGAGGAAATTGTCCGCGAAGTCGGCGCGGCGGTTACGGAAGTCCACGTAGTAGGCGTGCTCCCACACATCCAGGACCAACAGCGCTCTGTCCCCCCCGGTGGCCACCGGCGTTGCGGCATTGCCGGTCTTGGTGATCTTCAACCGCCCGTCGGTGCCGAGCACCAGCCAGGCCCAGCCGGAGCCGAACTGCCCGAGGGCCGCGGCCTTGAACTGCTCTTTGAACGTGTCGACGCCGCCAAAGTCCGCAGCGAGCTTTTTCTCGAGGCTCCCGGGAATGCCGCCGCCGTTCGCCGACAGGGAATTCCAGAACAGGCTGTGGTTCCAATGCTGGCCGGCGTTGTTGAACACGGCCGCAAGATCGCTGCGCTCGTGGGCCAGGCGGATGATCTCCTCGAGGCTCTTGCCTTTGAGGGCGTCGTTCTTGTCGACCAGCCCGTTCAGCGCAGTGACGTACGCCTGATGATGCTTGCCGTGGTGAAGCTCCAGGGTCTCCTGGCACATGCCCCGGGCGGCGAGTGCGCCGGGCGCGAAGGGAAGCGAAGGAAGTGAAAAGGTCACGGGGGCTCTCCTACTGTGACGGGGGATCAGCTCTTGCTGCGCGTGTGCCGAAGGCTAGGAAACTTTCTGGAATTTGTCTAGGGAGCCTCCGGGTGGCCCTGGCGCGCAGGCAGGCCGATCGGGGGCCTGGCGCACATTCTGGGCGCTTCCGGCACGAACTTTCGGCATAATCGCGCGCCCAGGGTCAAGTCCCCGGATCGGGGTGCCGATGCTGACCAAATCCCAGGCCCGAGAGCTCACGCGCACGCCGCTGTCGTGGCTGATGCGGCTGCGCCTGATCCTGTTCGGGCACGATGACCTGGTCAGCGTCGTGTTCTGGGCCACGCTGGTTGGAATCGCCGGCGCCTTCGCCAGTGTGCTGTTTCGCCTCGGCATCCGGCTCTGCGTGCGCCTGTTCAGCGGCTACTGGCCCCTCTCCGAGCACGGGTCGGGACTGGTGGACGTGGCCCTCAAGCTCACCTGGTGGCACCGGGCCCTGATGCCCGCCATCGGAGGGCTGCTCGCCGGAGCGGTGCTGCTGTTCGTCAAGCGTCGACTCGTCTCGTCCAAGGCCATCGATTATATCGAGGCGGTGAAGGTCGGCGATGGCCGGATCGGCTTCCGCGGCTCGATCCTGAAAAGCGTGGGATCGATGCTCACCATCTCCTCGGGTGGCTCGATCGGGCGCGAAGGCTCGATGGTGCAGCTCTCGGCCATGCTCGGATCGAGGATCGGCCTGCTCGCGCGCGCGCCGGTCCCGCGACTGAGGCTCATGGTGGCCTGCGGGGTGGCCGCGGGCATCGCGGCGGCCTACAACGCGCCCATCTCGGGCGCGTTGTTCGCTTCGGAAATCGTGCTGGGCTCGATGTCGATGGAAAGCTTCGGGCCGCTGGTGATCGCCTCGGTCATTTCCAACGCGACATTGCACCGGGTGGCGCACTTCGGAAATGTGTTCGACGTGCCCCACGTGGCGGTGGTCACGAACTGGGAGCTGATCTTCTACATCATGCTCGGTGTCCTGCTCGGACATCTGGCGCCGCCGTTTCTCGCGCTGCTCGACTACGCGAAGTCGAAGTTCGTGCGCTTGAAGCTGCCGCTGTACTGGCAGCTGGCGCTCGGCGGTGTGGGGGTCGGCGCCATATCGCTGCTGGTCCCCGAGGTCTGGGGCAACGGTTACAGCGTGGTGAGCCATATCCTGCTCGGACAGGTTTTCGGGTGGACGCTGCTCGCCATCCTGCTGGCCAAGGTGCTGGCGACCGCCTCCACCGTCGGTTCGGGTGGCGTGGGCGGCGTGCTGACGCCCTCGCTGTTCATCGGCGCAGCCGTCGGCACACTGTTCGGCGACCTGCTGCAGCTGATGATGCCGCACATCGTTCCCCAGCCGGTCGCCTACGGCGTGATTGGCATGGGCGGATTTCTGGCGGCGACCACACAGGCGCCACTCACATCCATCCTGATGATTTTCGAGATGACACTCGATTACAACGTGGTGCTGCCGCTCATGCTGGCCTGTGTGACCGCGCATTACACCGCCAAGGTCTATCAGCACGGCAAGTCGGTCTATCGCGCCACGCTCGATCAGGCCATGGCGGCCGAGCACGTCGATGACTGGCGTCTGCGCACCGTGGAGGCATTGGTAAAGCCGGCGGCGGTGGTGGTGCCGCGCGACACTCTGCTGTCGGAAGTTTTCAACCGCATGTCGAGACGCACTCTCCGGCGGGTGTATGTGACCGATGGCGATGATCTGGTCGCCTGGTTCAGGCCTCGCGAGCTGCTCGAGCGGCTGCAGAAGGGCGAGATCGGCTGGGATGTGCCGGTGGGGGAGATTGCCCAGCCGGTGAACGAGACATTGACCCCGGACATGTCGCTGACTGAGGCGCTTGATGGCTTCCTGCGCGAGAAGGTGAGGACGCTGCCTGTCACGCCCGGACAGTGGCGGCACACGCTGCTCGGTGAAGTGTCGCGCGACGACGTGCTTCTCGCCATCCGGGATCGTCTGACGGTCACGAAGTGAGCACGTTGCGTCTTCTGGCTACCGCTCCCCGCGGCCTGACCGATCTGCTCGCCAGGGAGCTCGCGGCGCTCGGCGCCGTGGAGGTCCGCGAGCGCGCGGGCGCGGTCTCCTTTGGCGGCACTCTGGAAACGGCGTATCGGGCCTGTCTCGAGTCGCGGCTCGCCAATCGCGTGCTGCTCGAGATCGCCCGCTTCGAGGCCGCGGACACCGAAGCGTTCTACAGGGGCGCGCGCGCGGTCCATTGGTCCGCGCAGCTGAAACCCGCAGCGAGCCTCGCCTGCGAGTTCAGTGGCCGGCATCCGACCATCGCTCACAGCCACTTCGGGGCGCTGAAGCTGAAGGACGCCATCGTCGATACCCTGCGCGAGGCGACCGGTTCGAGGCCCGATGTGGTGCTGGACAGACCCGGGCTGCGCGTGCACGCCCACGCGCACGACGCATCGATCACCCTGTCAATCGATCTGTCGGGTGAAAGCCTGCATCGCAGAGGGTACCGCAGCGTCACCGGTGAGGCGCCGCTGAAGGAGAACGTGGCCGCGGGCGTGCTCGAGCGCAGCGGCTGGGCGCAGCTCGCGGCCTCGGGCGCGCAGTTCCTCGATCCTCTGTGCGGCTCGGGTACCCTGGTGATCGAGGCGGCATTGATGGCCGCGCATTGCGCGCCGGGCCTCAACCGGCGGTACTTCGGGTTTCTCGGCTGGAGGGGGCACGACGAGGCGCTGTGGGGCCGCGTGCGGGAGGCTGCGATGACCCGCTCTCTCGCCGGCGGGGCGCCGAGCGTGATCATCCGCGGTCAGGATCGCGATCCGGCGGCCATCCGCGATGCGCGCGCCAATGCCGAGCGCGCCGGTGTGGGGCAGTGGGTGCGATTCGAAGTGCGCTCCCTGTCCGAAGCGGCGCCGGATGAGGCGGGTGACCCTGAGCGGGGACTGTTGTGCACCAACCCTCCGTATGGCGTCAGGTTGGAAGACCTGGATGCGGCGCGCGCCGTGCACCGCGAGCTCGGCGAGGTGCTGCGCGAGAGCTTCCAGGGATGGCATGCCTCGGTGCTCACCGGTGCGCCGCAACTCGGCATGGAGCTCGGCATTCGCGCAGCGCGCACGCACACGCTCTGGAACGGGGCGATCGAGTGCCGGCTGCTCAGAATGACCGTGGAGCCCCGGAGCCTGCGACGGCCGGGAACCCTGGCGAAGTCCGATGTCTCACTCAGCGAGACCCCGGGCGCACGCATGTTTGCCAACCGGCTCGCGAAGAACCTGAAGCGCTTGAAGAGCTGGGCACAGCGGCAGGGTGTTACGTGCTACCGGGTGTATGACGCGGACATGCCGGAATACGCGTTCGCCATCGACTGGTATCGCACCGTGCAGCCGCCGGAAGATTGGCTGTACGTGCAGGAATACGCCGCTCCCGGGGAGATCGAGGCGGAGGCGGTGCGCCGCCGCCGAGGCGAGGTCCTGGCAAGCCTTCCGGGTGTGACCGGCGTGCCCAGGGAGCGGATCAAGGTGCGCGTGCGCCGGCGGACCCGGCGCGGCGAGCAGTACGAGAAGCTCGCCGGACATGCCGAGTTTCACATCGTGAGCGAAGGGGGACTGCGCTTCGCCGTGAACTTCGGGGACTACCTCGACACGGGGTTGTTTCTCGATCATCGCCTCACCCGGGAGAGGCTGCGGCGCGAGGCGCGCGCCCGGCGCTTTCTCAATCTGTTCGCGTACACCGGAGCGGCGACTGTCTATGCCGCATCGGGCGGAGCGGCCGAGACCACCTCGATCGACCTGTCGAGGACCTACCTCGATTGGGCCGAGCGCAACCTGGAATTGAATGGATTCGCCGGCGCTCGGAATCGACTCATCCAGGCCGACTGCCTGCAGTGGCTGCGTGAGGGCTCGCGGGAACGCTACGACATCATATTTCTCGATCCGCCGACGTTCTCCAACTCCAAGCGCATGGAGGAAGTGCTCGATGTGCAGCGAGACCACGAGCAGCTGATCGAGGGGTGCATGAGGCGGCTCGCGCCCGGCGGAGTGTTGGTTTTCTCCACCAATGCGCAGCGCTTTCGTCTCGAGCCGGCGCTGCAGGAGCGTTACGCGGTCCGTGACGTCTCCGCAGCCACGCTCCCCCGGGACTTCGAGCGCAACCCGCGGATCCACCGCTGCTTCGAGCTCCGCCTGCCCGAGAGCCGCTGATCGATCTCCTGCGCGCTCCGCTCGTCCCGGTCCGCGCCTGAGCCCCGGGCGTGGGGCAGCGCCCCTCAGCGGCTCTTGGTCCGCCCGCGCCCGGACGACGGTACGTCCTCCGGACGCCAGGGCCGGCCCTGCCTTTCCTCTATGTATGCCCGGATCAGGCGGCGGACGACCTGGGAAGGCGTCGCGTCCTCCTCGGCGCACAGCCGCTCGAATACGGCTTTCTTTCGCGGGTCGATCAGGATGGTCAGTCGTGCGGTACGCGCTTCGAGGGGCACGGAGTAGAATCCACTTCACATTTAAGGTGCATCCAATGATAATACCATGCACCGGCTGTCGCACCTGTGATCACGATCTCCCCAACGCTCCTGACTGGCTGCGTCGCGCTACTCTGCGGCTGGGTGGTCGTCGGCCTGGCCGGGCTGCTGCGCCCGGGGAGCCTGCGATTCGCCGGACGTACGCTGTTCCCGCTCGGGGCGCTGCTCGGACTGGCGCTGGCGCTGCTCGCGGGCGCGAGCCTGTTGGGGGGAGGCACGGAGCGGCTCATCCTGCCGGTGGGCCTGCCCGACCTGCCCATGCACCTCAGGCTCGATCCGCTCTCGAGCCTGTTCCTGCTGCTGCTCGGCGCCTCCTCCTTCGGCATCTCCGTGTTTGCCGGAGGCTACTTCCGCCAGGGCGAGGGCGCGCTTCCCGGCCTGCTGTGCCTGCAGTACCACCTGTTTCTCGCCAGCATGGGCGCGGTGCTGCTCGCGGATGACGCCTATGGGTTTCTCGTGGCCTGGGAAGTCATGGCGCTCTCGTCCTACTTCCTCGTCACCACTCAACATCGCATCCCGGAGATCCGCCGGGCCGGATTCCTCTACCTGCTGATGGCGCACGTGGGGGCGATCTGTCTCCTGCTGTGCTTCGGGGTGCTGCAGGGCGGAAGCTGGCTGTTCACCTTCGATGCGATGCGCGCGGCGCACCTCTCCCCGGGCTGGGCGGCAGCGGCGTTCCTTCTGGCACTCCTCGGGTTCGGGGCAAAGGCGGGCCTGGTGCCCGTGCACGTGTGGCTTCCCGAAGCCCACCCGGCGGCTCCCTCGCCGGTCTCCGCGCTCATGAGCGGCGTGATGCTCAAGACCGCGGTCTACGGCATGCTCCGAGTGGGGCTCGATCTGCTCGGCCGGCCGGTGTGGTGGTGGGGTCTTGCGCCGTTGATTCTCGGACTGCTCACGATCTTCTACGGTGTGCTCTTCGCGGCCGTGCAGACGGACATGAAACGTCTGCTCGCCTACTCCTCCATCGAGAACATCGGCATTGTGTTCACCGGCATCGGCCTGACCATCGTGTTCGAGGGGTCGGGGCTCGAGACGGTGGCGGCGCTCGCGCTGCTCGCGACGCTCTATCACTGCCTCAACCACTCGTTCATGAAGAGCCTGCTGTTTCTCGGCACGGGCTCGGTGCTGCACGCGACCGGCGAGCGCAACCTCGGGCGCCTCGGCGGACTGATCCATCGCATGCCCTGGGTGGCGTGGCTCACGCTCATCGGGACACTGGCCATCGCCGGGCTTCCGCCCCTCAATGGCTTCGTGTCGGAGTGGCTGCTGCTGCAGTCCTTCCTGTTCGCCGATCATCTGCCGCATGCGTTCGTCAACCTGCTGATCCCGATGGGCATGGCGTTGGTGGTCCTTGGCGCCGCGCTCGCCGGCTACGTCATGGTGAAGTTCTACGGCGTCATTTTCCTCGGCCAGCCGCGCGAGGCCTCGCTTGCCCACGCGCACGACTGCGGCTGGCTCGAGCGCATCGGCCTCCTCTGGCTGGCGCTCGGTTGCGTGGCGCTCGGGCTGTTTCCGCTGCAGGTGATCCGGGCGCTGGGCGCGGTCACCGGGCAGCTGATCGGGGCGGCCGTGCCGCAGGCCTCGTCCCACTGGTGGCTGCTCGCGCCCGTGCCCGGGCGGCCGGTCTCCTACGGGCCCCTGGTGTTCCTCACTGCCACTCTGGCTGTGGTGTTCCTGACGGTTCTCGCCGTACGCCTGACCTACCATCAGCGCGTGCGGCGGGCCCCCGCCTGGGACTGCGCTTTCGGCGGGCTCACGCCGCGCATGCAGGACACGGCCGAGGGCTTCGGCCAGCCGATCCGCCATCTCTTTCAGTCGTTTTTCGAAATCGAGCGCGAGCTTCCCGCGCCGGCCGACCGCACACCCCGCTACCGCATCGCCATCCGGGAGCGGATCTGGCGGCTCGCGTATGAGCCGCTCTCGAACGCCGTCGAGCGCCTGGCCAACGCCGCGGCCCGCGTGCAGCAGGGGCGGATCTCGGTGTACCTGCTCTACGGCTTCGTGACCCTGATCGTGCTGCTCGCCGTGGCGCTGATGTCATGAGAGCCCTCGACTGGATCACCCAGGTGCTGGAAGTGGTGGCGGCGCTCGCGGCGGCACCGGTATTTCTCGGCTGGTTGAACCAGTGTCGCGCCTGGCTGCAGAATCGCCGCGCACCGAGCCTGTGGTTGCCCTACCGGAGTCTGCACAAACTCTTTCACAAGGAGGCGGTGATCGCCGATAACGCCTCGTCGCTGTTCCGGATCGCGCCCTATGTCGTCTTCGGCGCGATGGTACTGGCCGCGGGCATCATCCCTTCCATGGGCACACGGCTGCCGCTGGTCGTGGCGGCCGACGCCATCGCGCTCGTCGGGCTGTTCGCCGCCGCGCGCGTCTTCATGTCGCTGGCGGCGATGGATGTCGGGACCGCATTTGGCACGCTGGGCGCGCGCCGCGAGATGATGGTCGGCTTCCTTGCGGAACCGGCGCTCCTCATGGTGATCTTCGTCGCATCGCTGATCTCCTCGAGCACGGCGCTACCGGCCATCACCGAGAACCTGGCCTCGGGACGCATCGGTCTCTCCCCCGGGCTCGCCTTCAGCGCGGTAGCCTTCGTCCTCGTGCTGCTGGCTGAAAACGCGCGCATTCCCGTCGATAATCCGGCGACACACCTCGAGCTCACCATGATCCACGAGGCCATGGTGCTCGAGTACTCGGCCCGCCATCTCGCCCTGATGGAGTGGGCGGCACAGCTGAAGCTCTTCAACTACGTCTGCATCGGTTTCGCGCTGTTCCTGCCCTGGGGTGTGGCCCGGGCGCACATCGGACCGGTGGGTCTGCTGGTGGCCATCCCCGCGCTCGCGGTGAAGCTGGCCGCCGCCGGCGCCGGGCTGGCCTTGATCGAAACGGTTTCAGCCAAGATGCGCGTGATGCGCATCCCGGAGTTCCTCGCCACGGCGTTCCTGTTCGCCGTGCTGGGGCTTCTGGTGCACGTGTTGCTCGGAGCGTGAGCGCCATGACGCACCTTCCCCTGGATCAGCAAATGCTCGACAGTTGTGCGGCGCTGCTGTTGCTGCTGTCTTTCGCGATGTTGTCGCAGCGGCGCGTCGTCACACTCGTCAATCTCTACGCCGTGCAGGGCGCGGTGCTCGCCGCGGCGACTCTGCTGCTCGCCTGGCGGACCGGTGAGGGACATCTGTACCTCTCGGCCGCGCTCACCCTCGCACTCAAGGTGGCGTTCCTGCCATGGCTGCTGCACAGGCTGATCCGCAGACTCGAGGTTTACTGGGACACCGAGCCCTTGCTCAACGTCTCCGGCACCATGCTCGCGGGCCTGCTGATCGTGGTGTTCGCATTCGCGCTGGCGCAGCCCATCGCGCTGCTCGCGAGCACCGCCACCCGCAGCGCGGTCGGGATCGCCGTGAGCGTGGTGCTGCTCGCCTTTCTCATGATGATCACCCGGCGCAAGGCCATGTCGCAGGTGGTCGGGTTCCTCTCGATGGAGAACGGTGTGTTCTTCGGCGCGATGAGCGCGAGCTACGGCATGCCGATGGTGGTCGAGCTCGGGGTCGCGCTCGATGTGCTGGTCGCCGTGCTGGTGCTGGGGGTTTTCTTCTTTCAGATCCGCGAGCGTTTCGAGAGCCTCGATCTGCATCACCTCGAGTCGTTGAAGGAGCACGAATAACATGGAGCTGCTGCTGCTGCTGGCTCTGCCGATCGCCGGCGCCGCCCTGCTCGGCGTCATCGGCGCCGGGCGCCGGGCGCCCGAGATCAATGCGGCATTCAGCCTGGGGACGTTTCTGGCATCCTGCGCGCTCACGGCGCGGGTGATCCGCCACGGCGACCTGCTGCTCGCGGGCGAGCAGTTCTTCATCGATCCCTTCAACGTCTTCCTGGTGACCCTCACGGCCTTCGTGGGATTGACCACGGCGCTGTTCTCTCGCCCTTACATGCGTGTGGAGCTCGATCACGGCCGGCTCACCCCGGGAAGGCTCCGGCTCTACCACAGCATGTATCAGCTGTTCATGTTCACGATGCTGCTGGCGCTCACCACCAACAACATGGGGCTGATGTGGGTGGCCATGGAGGGCGCGACGCTCTCGACGGTGCTGCTGGTCACCCTGTACCGCACGCCGGCCAGCCTCGAGGCGGGCTGGAAATACTTCATTCTGTGCGGTGTCGGCATCGCCCAGGCCCTCTTCGGCACCATCCTGCTCTATGTCGCCGCCGGAAAGGTGCTGGGCGCGCAGGGTGTGACCGCACTGCTCTGGACGCACTTGGATGCAGTCAAAGGACAGCTCGAGCCGACGGTGCTGGCGCTCGCTTTCGTGTTTCTGCTGATCGGCTACGGCACCAAGGTGGGCCTGGTGCCGCTGCACAGCTGGCTTCCGGATGCGCATGCCGAGGGCCCGACCCCGATCTCGGCGGTGCTCTCGGGGCTGCTGCTCAACGTGGCGCTCTATGCGGTGGTGCGCAGCAAGGTGCTGGTGGAGGGATCGCTGCACTCGGAGCTGCCCTCGATGATGCTCATGGGCTTTGGGTTGCTCTCGGTGGTGCTCGCTGCGCTCCTGCTGTGGCGGCAGCGCGATATCAAGCGGCTGTTCGCCTACTCCTCCATCGAGCACATGGGCATTGCGACGTTCGCCTTCGGCATGGGAGGGGCGATCGCCAACTTCGCGGCGCTCCTGCACATGACGGTGCACTCGCTCACCAAGTCCTCGATCTTCTTCACCGCGGGTCATGCCGCGCAGAAGTCCGGCACACAGGTGATGGACCGCATCCGCGGCCTGATCACCCTCTCCCCCACGGTGGGCTGGGGTCTGATGCTCGGATCGCTCGCGATCCTCGGGGTGCCCCCCTTTGGGGTGTTCACCAGCGAATTTCTCATCCTGACGACGGCGATGCGCACGCAGCCCTGGGCCGCGCCCATTCTGCTGGCGGCGCTCGCCGTGGCCTTCGCGGGCATCTTCTCCAAGGTGCAGCCCATGGTGTTCGGAGAGACCAACGCGCGGCGGCTGCCGCATGCGCCGGCGCTGCTGCCGGTGTTCACTCACCTCGCCATCGTGCTGCTGCTCGGGCTGTACATCCCGCCGTATCTCGCCGACTGGTATCGGGCGGCCGCTCACCTGATCGGGGGGCCCTAGCGATGCGGACGGCGAGGGGCCGCAGGAGGAGCTCCCGATGCCGATGAGGCGCTGGTGGGATCGTGCCCAACCCGTGGTGGGCGCCCCGGGCGCCCGCGGCTTGGGGGTCGGCGGCGAGGAATGGTTGCAGGTCGCACGGGATGTGGCGGCATCGGGCGGTGCGCTCCTCTCGCTCTGGATCACCCTGGAAGATCCTGGAACACGCGCGCCCCGCACGGACTCTCCCAGCGATACCGCCGTGTACTGCGCGTATCTCACGGACCACGGCGTATTGATCGTCGAGCTCGCCCTTGCGCCGGAGGACGAAGAGCCGAGGTACCCGGGGCTCGAGGAGATCTTCCCGGCCGCCTCGCGCCTGCAGCGGGCCGCGTTCGATCTCTCGGGCGTGCGCTCGAGCGACCCGGACACGAGACCCTGGCTGAATCACGAAAAGCCCTACGAGTTCGTCCGCGTGGACGGGGAGGGCGTGCACGAGATCGCGGTGGGACCGGTGCATGCGGGGACCATCGAGCCCGGGCATTTCCGCTTCTCGGTCGTGGGCGAGAAGGTGCTCAGGCTCGAGACGCGCCTCGGCTACGTGCACAAGGGCATCGAGCGGCGCTTCTGCGGGCTGCCCATTCTCGAGGGCCATCGGCTGGCGGCGCGCGTGTCGGGCGATTCGGCGGTGGCGTTCTCCTGGGCCTACTGTCAGGCGCTCGAGGGCATGGGCGGTTGCGCGGTGCCGCGGCGAGCGGTCTGGCTTCGCGCCGCCTGTCTCGAGCTCGAGCGTCTGGCCAATCATATCGGGGATCTCGGGGCGCTCGGCAATGACGCCGGATTCGCATTCGGGCTCGCGCAGTTCTCCCGTCTCAAGGAGGACTTGCTGCGGGCCATCTCGGCCGCGTTCGGTCGTCGCTACCTGTTTGACATCGTCGTGCCGGGCGGCATGGCCGTCGACCTGTCGCAGGAAACGGCAGACGCGCTCGCCGTCACCGTGCGCGCGGTCTGCTCGGAGGCCATCGAATTGCGCGGCATCTACGACGAGCACGAAGGCGTTCGCGATCGCTTCACCGCGGCGGGCTGCCTCGAGACGCCGCTGGCCGTGAGGCTCGGCGTGCTCGGATTGGTGGGCCGCGCCAGCGGACTCGGGCGTGACCTTCGCGTGGATGTTCCATGTCCTCCCTACACCGAGCTGCACGTTGCGAGGGCCGTGCAGCCGGGGGGTGATGTCGCTGCGAGGGTGGCGGTGCGTTTCGACGAGGTGCGCGAGTCGGGGAGGCTGCTGATGCAATTGCTGTCCGCGCTCCCGGACGGTGAGCGGGCGGTGGCCATGGATTCCCCGGCGGACGGCGCATTCGGCGTGGGTCTCGTCGAGGGTTGGCGCGGGCCGGTGCTGGTTGCGCTGCAGGCGGGACCGGAGGGCTCGATCCGCCGCTGCCATCCTCACGATCCGTCCTGGCAGAACTGGCCGGCGCTGGAGTACGCCATCATGGGCAACATCGTGCCGGACTTCCCGCTCATCAACAAATCATTCAACCTGGCCTACAGCGGCGTGGACCTCTGATCATGCTGAAGACGCTGCGCAAGATCGCATCGATCGGACTCGTGTCGGAGGCTGCGCCGGCGACCGATGAGTTGCTGCGCGTCCGCAGCGCGCTCGATGAGCGCATCACCTCGGTGCTCGGACACGCGCTGTGCATCCGCCACGTGGATGCGGGTTCCTGCAACGGCTGTGAGCTCGAGATCCAGGCGCTCGGCAATCCGTACCACAACCTGGAAGGCCGCAACCTGCGCTTCGTCGCCAGTCCCCGGCACGCGGATCTGCTGCTCGTGACCGGCCCGGTGGTGCGGAACATGGAGGCGGCGTTGAAGCGTGTCTATGCGGCCACGCCCGATCCGAAACTGGTGGTGGCCGTGGGGGACTGCGGCTGCACCGGAGGCATTCTCGGCGAGTGCCCCGCCTCGCTCGGCCGGGTCTCGAGTGTCATTCCGGTGGATGTGGCGGTGCCGGGCTGTCCGCCGAGCCCGGTGAGAATTCTGCAGGGAATCCTGACCGCCATATCGGCGCCAGCATGAATTACCGCTTTCGGCCGTCTCGCACCGTCCCTTCGAGGGGCGAGAAGTCAAGGCGCGCCGGGACATCGGAAAGCTGGCGACTGCAAAAGCCAGGAACGCGATCCGCGCCCCGAGCATCCAGTTGAGCGCGACATGAAAGTGCTCGAAGAACCATAGGTTGTGTCCCACGTCGGCCGAGATGATCAAGACGGTCGCAATGACACCGGTCCGTGGGCGCACAAACAGCAGCAGGGCGGCCAGGGGATTGAGAAGGGTCGGTGACCTCCAGCACGCCCGTGTGACCTCCGGGATGCCGCCGCGACGGACCGCTTTACAGGCCGCGACGCTTCCGGTAGCTTCGGCACACCATGTTCCCGAAAAAGCGCACGATTACCCTCAAGAAGCCCGGCGGCGGGGCTCTGGGGGACTGTACGCGCTGAGAAGCGCTCGGGAAGTCCGAAGACCCAGAGGCCCCGCCGGCACCGCCGTCGGGGCCTTTGTTTTTTTCCAGCCTGAAAATCGGAGCTCGTACATGTCATCTGGTCGTCCCGCCGGCGCATCGCCGGTCGTTGCGGTCGTCGGCGCCACCGGGGCCGTCGGCATCGAATTGATCCGCTGTCTCGAGGAGCGGCGCTTCCCGCTCTCGAAGCTGCGCCTGCTCGCATCGGCGCGCTCGGCGGGCAAGACGCTGCCGTTTCGCGGCCAGGAGATTCCCGTGGAGGAGCTGAAGGAGGACAGCTTCCGCGGGGTGGACATTGCGCTGTTCTCGGCCGGGGGCGGCATCTCCAGGCGCTATGCGCCGCTCGCGGTCGAGCAGGGGTCGGTGGTGGTGGACAATTCCTCGGCATTCCGGCGCGATCCGGGCGTGCCGCTGGTGGTGCCGGAGATCAATCCGCAGACGATCAAGAGCCACCAGGGCATCATCGCCAACCCCAATTGCTCGACCATCATCTCCATCACGCCGCTGTGGCCGGTGCACCGCAGGAATCCCATCCGGCGCATGATCGTTTCCACCTACCAGGCGGCCTCGGGGGCGGGGGCGGCCGCCATGGAGGAGCTGCGCGAGTCGACCCGCGCCTATCTCGAGGGTCGGCCCTTCCAGCCCACCGTGCTCCCGCATCCCTACGCTTTCAACCTCTTCAGCCACAACTCGAAGATCGATCCCGAGAACGGCTACAACGAGGAGGAGATGAAAGTGGTGCACGAGACGCACAAGATCTTCGGCGCCAGCGACATCCGCATCGCCGCCACCTGCGTGCGGGTGCCGGTGCTGCGCGCGCACTCCATCGCCATCAATTTCGAGTGCGAGCGGCGGATCACCCCCGCGGAGGTGCGGGATATCGTGGCCACCGCGCCGGGCGTCAAGGTGGTCGATGATCCCGAGCGCAATTACTTCCCCATGCCGAAGGACGCCTCGGGTGGGGATCCCATTCTCGTCGGCCGTATCCGGCGCGACATCTCGGACCCGAGCGGTCGCTCGATCGCGATCTTCGTCGCGGGGGATCAGCTTCTCAAGGGCGCGGCGCTCAATGCCGTGCAGATCGCCGAGCTGCTTTGAGGCGATCCCTGGTCGAGCACTGCAACGCCTACAACAGGTCCTTCAGCCGGTAATACAGCATCGCCAGCACGAGCAGCGGGCGGCGAGCGAGCGCGCCGCCCGGGAAGTCGCCGTGGGGGATTCGCGTGAATATGTCGAACCGCTCGGCCTCCCCGGCGACCGCCTCGGCGACCAGCTTGCCGGCGATCCCCGTGAGGGCGATGCCGTGCCCGGAGAAGCCCTGCAGGAAGTACACGTTGGGCATCAGCCGGCCGAAGTGCGGCGCGCGGTTCAGGGTGATGTCGACAAAGCCGCCCCAGGTGTATTCGATGCCCACATCCGCGAGCTGTGGGAAGACTCTCAGCATGCGCGTGCGCGTGGCCCGGCGGGCGTCGAAATTGCCGAGTCCCGAGTAGCTCACCCGCCCGCCGAAGAGCAGTCGGTGGTCGGCCGATAGCCGGAAGTAATCGAGTACCCAGTTCATGTCGCTCACCGCCGCATGGTTGGCGATCAGGGCCCGCGCGCGGCGCTCCCCGAGCGGCTCGGTGGCCACGATGTGGGTCCCGACCGCCATGATCTTGGATGCGAGTGCGGGGGCGGTGCTGCCGAGGTAGACATTGCCGCAGAGGATCAGGTGGCGCGCGCGGACTTCTCCGCGATCCGTGCTCACGTGCGTCGCGGTGAATCCCGTGGCATGTGTTTCCTCGTGGATGCGCACTCCCTGGCTCTGCGCCGCCGCGGCGAGCCCGAGGGTGTAATTGAGCGGGTGAAGGTGGCCACTTTGAGCATCGTACAGGGCGCCGATGTAGCGTTTCGTGGCGAGAGTCGCACACACCTCCTCGCGCGACATGTGGCGGACACTGTGATATCCCAGCCGGTTCCTCAGCTCCTCGATCTCCTCGCGCAGCTCCCGCTCGTGCCGGGGCTTGATGGCGGTGAGCATGTATCCATCGACCCAGTCACAGTCGATGCGGAAGCGCTCGATCAGCCGACGGGTGAGGGTCAGCGCCTCCGTCGAGACGTCCCAGATGGCCCGGGATGCGGGTCCACCGACCAGCCGCTCGAGCCGGTTCTGCCCGCAGGCGACACCGTGGATGACCTGGCCGCCGCTGCGGCCCGAGGCCCCCCAGCCGATGCGGTGCTGCTCGAGCAGCACGACCGAATAGCCCCGCTCGGCCAGGTGCAGCGCCGCCGAGCAACCGGCGATACCGCCGCCGATGACGCAGACATCGCAGCTCACCGAGCCGGTCAGAGGCTCCCTGCGGGGCGCGGGATGGGCGGAGGCGGCGTAGTATGAATCAGCGTGGGCGGCGGGCATGGTGCTCTCTATAATAGCCCGCACATCCATGACATCGGCGCGACCCCTCATTGGCCTACCCGCGGACCGCCGCATGATCGGCGCGCACCCGTTTCATGTCGTGGGGGAGAAGTACGCCCGGGCGCTGCTCGATGCCGCGGACGCGCTGCCGCTGCTGATCCCCTCGCTTGCCGAGGAGCTGCGCTTCGATGAGCTGGCCGATCGCCTGGACGGGCTGCTGTTCACGGGCAGCCCCTCCAATGTCGAGCCGCGCCGCTATTGCGGTCCGCCGAGCGTTCCGGGCACGCTGCACGATCCGGCCCGGGACGCCACGACGCTGCCGCTCATCCGCAAGGCCGTCGAGAAGGGGGTGCCGGTGCTTGGCATCTGCCGGGGCTTCCAGGAGGTCAATGTGGCTTTCGGCGGAAGCCTGCACCAACGGGTGCACGAGATCCCGGGGCACCTGGATCACCGCGACGACGACAGCCAGCCTCTTGAGGTGCAATACGGACCCGCGCACGAGGTGATCCTCGAGCCTGGCGGCGTGCTGCGCACCCTGGTCAACGCCGACCGGGTCCAGGTCAATTCCCTGCATTGGCAGGGCATCGAGCGCCTGGGGGAGGGGCTCAGTGTCGAGGCGCGGGCGCCCGATGGCCTGGTCGAGGCGTTTCGAGTGGCGGGTGCGGCGCGTTTCGCGATGGCCGTGCAGTGGCACCCGGAATGGAAGGTCATGGAGAATCCGTTTTCCCGCGCATTATTTGCCAGATTCGGCGCCGCGTGCCGCGACCGTGCGCGGTCGCGCTGAAAGGTTTACCCATGGTGAGCGAGATCGGACAATTCTTCCGCGATCACAGCATTTCCGAGGTGGAGGCCATCATCCCGGACATGGCGGGCATCGCGCGCGGCAAGATCATGCCGGCGGAGAAATTCGCCGAGGACGGCGGCATGCGCCTGCCGGAGAGCGTCTTCCTGCAGACCGTGACCGGCGATTACCCGCCGGATACCAGCTCGGCCATGAGCCCGGCGGAAATCGACATTGTCCTGAAGGCGGACGCGAAGACGGTGCGACGCGTCCCCTGGGCCGCCGAGCCCACCGCCCAGGTGATCCACGACTGTTTCTACGCCGACGGCCGACGGGTGACCATGGCGCCCCGGCACGTCCTGCGCAACATCGTGGAGCTCTACGCCCAGCGCGGCTGGGAACCGGTCGTGGCCCCTGAGCTCGAGTTCTACCTCGTCGAGCAGAACAAGGACGCCGATTACCCGCTTCGACCCCCGGTCGGCCGCTCGGGGCGCGCCGAGCCCGGCCGCCAGTCCTACAGCATCGCCGCGGTCAACGAGTTCGATCCGCTGTTCGACGATATCTATCAGTTCTGCGAGGACCAGGACATCGAGATCGACACCCTGATCCACGAGGATGGACCGGCGCAGATGGAAATCAATCTGATCCACGGTCACCCGATGGACCTGGCGGATCAGGCATTCCTGTTCAAACGCACGGCGCGCGAGGCGGCGCTGCGCCACAAGATTTACGCCACCTTCATGGCCAAGCCCCACGCCAAGGAGCCCGGTAGCGCCATGCATATCCACCAGAGCGTGGTGGACATCAAGACACGGCGCAACGTCTTCAGTAATCCCGACGGCACACCCTCGCCGCTGTTCTTCTCCCACATCGGTGGGCTGCAGAAGTATCTGCCGGCGGCCATGGCGCTGTTCTGCGCCAATGTCAACTCCTACCGCCGCCTGACTCGTTATCTCTCGGCGCCGATCAATGTGCACTGGGGATACGACAACCGCACCGCGGGGCTGCGCGTGCCGATGTCCGAGCCTGAAGA
>DAHVQK010000109.1 GCA_027317845.1 Gammaproteobacteria bacterium | reverse complement strand
TCGGTCGAGGGTGAGACCGAACACTATGTGGTGAACCTGCTGACCTTGTTCGCCCGCTCGGAAGCCTTGTTCGATCCCTCTCCCGGCGGGCCGCGCCTGAAGCCGCTCGTGGTCATGCTGTCGGAGGCGATGGAGGCGCGCACCCGCGAGGAGCGCAACCGGGGGCTGCAGCGACTCGGGGACGTGTCGCTGTTCATCGCCGGATTCTTCGCGCAGGGGTTCGCGCGCAAGCTCATCGATATCGACTATCACATCGCCATGGGCGGGCGCGCCTATGGAACCCTGGCTGAGACGCTGGCGCGCGGCGCGCGCGCACCGGGTGGCGGCAAAGCGATCGCGCTCGTGTTCGCCGAGCTCGCGGAGAAATTCCAGGTCATGGTGGATGCGCTCAACGAATTGTGCGAGGGCGCCCACGTGCATACGGACAAGGACATCCTCAGGCTCTACGAACTGTGGCTGAAGACCGGCAGCCGACGGAGCTTCAGCATCCTGAAACGCCTCGGCGTCGAGCCGGTGGCGGCCGGCGCGTGTTTCATGGCCGGCGCCCGCCCTCACTGAGCCCGAGGCGGACCCCCTCATGATTCTCTCGCGGTTGCAGACCCTGCTCGGCGCCATCTACGACCTCGGCGTCGCCTACGATGTTTATGACTTTCTGGTCACCGATCGTACGAGTCTGCCGTCCGAGGTTCGTCATCGCCGCTGCGAGGAGGATCTGATCGTCGCGGAGCCGTTGTGCGACCCGCAGGCGGTGGAGGCGGGGAGCCCGGAAATGGCGGTGTCGCTGTATCTCGATCCGGCATTGATCGACAGGCTTGCCCGGCAGGATCCCACGGAGCGCCTGCACGGGGGCAATGTGGCCGATTGCTGGGCGGCGCTTGAGGGGGTCAGCCACTTCCTGTGCGTCGCCTGGCACGCCGATCACGACCGCCCGGTCTCGCTCCTCGAGCTCGAGATGCAGGCCGAAGTCGACAAGTACGTGGTCACCTACTGGCTGATGCAGCAGCAGTCCCCGCGGCGCTTTCCGGCGGAGCTGCGCAGGCTGCTGTTCGATCGTGCCCACGTCGATCCCATTCTGGCCGAGGGGCGGGAGGCGCTGTATCGGCGTGCCAGCCGCTACGCCGAGAAGTTCTGCCGCGGGATCGAGCGGGATTTGCGCAGTGAGCGCCTCGGCGCCGAGCGGGAAGTGCTCGCGCGGCTGCGCCGCTTCTATCGCTTGCCGGGCGTGCGCAAGCTGGCGCACATCGACTCTCTCGACTAGCGGATTGCCGCGCCGCCGAGTGCGCGCCGCGCGCGGACCAGTCCGATGGCGGTCTTGCCGTCGCGGATCTCTCCGCTGATGGCCCATTCGTATGCTTGTGCGAACGGCACCCAGTGCACCTCGATCACTTCGGCGTGCTCATGCGCGGTTTCCGCCAGCGTGAGGTCCGTCGCCAGAAAGAGATGCAGCACCTCGGTGAACACTCCGGGCGAGCTCAGATACGAGCCGAGGCTTTGCCAGTTGCGCGCGCGGGTGCCGGCTTCCTCGTTCAGTTCCCGCTGCGCGGTGGCGAGCGGCGGCTCGCTGGGCTCGAGCTTGCCGGCGGGCAGCTCCCACAGCCACCCGTCGGCCACATGGCGGTACTGGCGCAGCAGACAGACCTGCTGCTCATCATCGACGGCGACCGCCACCGCGCCCCCCGGATGATGGACGACCTCCAGCGCCGTGGTATGCCCATTCGGCAGGGTGACCTCATCGGTGGTCAGCGTAACGACGCGGCCGCGGTAATGCACTGTCTGTCGCTGCGTCTTCATCGCCTCAGGGTAGCACCCGCATTGCGTATGCGCGAGCCGGCGGCGCGTTGCGCCAATTCATTCCGCTGCGCCGTCCCGCCCTGTCGATGTGCAAGGGATATCCAGCAGATCTCGGCTTGCGCGACTGTATGCGTGGGCATGCCCCATGGCGGCGGGCAGAGTCATTTCGTATAGTCGTCGGTGATGTCGACCGTCTCCCATCTGGCCCGCCTCAACGATGCCCAGCGCGGCGCGGCGACTTACGGGGAAGCGCTGCCCGGCAGGGGATTCCGGTCCGGGCCGCTGCTCATCGTGGCGGGCGCGGGCACCGGCAAGACCGATACGCTCGCGCACCGGGTCGCGCACCTGGTCCTCAACAGCGTCGACCCGGCCCGCATCTTGATGCTGACGTTCACGCGGCGCGCGGCCGCCGAGATGCGCCGACGCGCGCACGAGCTGGTCCGGGTCACCTTGGGGGAGGACCGTGGGGCCGGGCACGACATCCCGCAGCGCATGACCTGGGCGGGCACGTTCCACTCGGTGGGCAACCGGCTGTTGCGCCTGCATGCGCGCGAGCTCGGCCTCGATCCGCAATTCAGCGTGCTCGATCGGTCCGATGCCGCCGACCTGCTCGATGTGCTGCGCCAGGAGCTCGGGCTCGCGCGCAAGGAACAGCGTTTCCCGCGCAAGGACACGTGCCTGCAGGTCTACTCGCATCGCGTCAACACCCAGCGTCCCCTCAAGGAGTGTCTCGAGAGCGCCTTTCCCTGGTGCGCCGCATGGCATGAGGACCTCACCCGCCTCTACCGGGGGTATGTCGAGCGCAAGCGGCGCGACAGCCTGCTCGACTATGACGACCTGCTGCTCTACTGGCACATCATGATGGGCGAGCCGGCGCTCGCGGCGCGTGTGGGCGCGCGGTTCGATCACGTGCTGGTTGATGAGTACCAGGACACCAACAGTCTGCAGGCCGGGATATTGCACGCGCTGAAGCCGGATGGCGCCGGCGTTGCGGTGGTGGGCGATGATGCGCAGTCCATCTACTCGTTCCGCGCGGCGGCGGTCGAGAACATCCTGGGTTTTCCCGACCGCTTCGCGCCGCGCGCCGAGGTGATCACCCTGACGCGCAACTACCGCTCCACCCAGCGGGTGTTGGATCTTGCCAATGCGCTGATGGCCGGGTCCGCCCGTCAATATCGCAAGGAGCTGCGCAGCTCGCGCGAGGATGGCGCGCGGCCACGACTCGTCGCCGTCACCGACCTGCAGAGCCAGGCCGAGTACGTGTGCGGGGAAATCCTGCGTCACCGCGAGGCCAATGTGCCCTTGCGGCGCCAGGCGGTGCTCTTCCGGTCCTCGAGCCACAGCGACCTGCTCGAGATCGAGCTCGGCAGGCGCGGCATTCCGTTCGTCAAGTACGGTGGCCTGCGGTTTCTCGATGCGGGCCACGTCAAGGACCTCCTCGGCATCCTGCGCTGGGCCGACAATCCCCGAAATACCGTTGCCGCGTTCCGCACGCTGCAGCTGCTGCCCGGCATGGGACCTGCCAACGCCCGTCGCGCCATCGAGCATTTCGAGACGCACGGGCGCTCGTTCGAGGCCTTGTGCGGGTTCGGTCCGCCAGCCGCCTCGGCCGCCGACTGGAGGCGCCTCACGGAGACGCTGCTCACGCTCGGGGACCCGAATCGTCCATGGGCGGGGCAGCTGCACGTGGCGCGCCAATGGTACCGCCCGCATCTCGAGCGTCTTTACGAGCCCTACCACACCCGGCTCGGTGACCTCGAGCAGCTCGAGTTGCTGTCCGGCCAGTACCCGTCCCGCGAGCGTTTCCTCACGGACCTCACCCTTGATCCGCCCGCCGCAAGCGGCGATCGCGCCGGCACGCCCCGTCTCGACGAGGACTACCTGGTGCTCTCGACCATTCATTCGGCCAAGGGCATGGAGTGGGATACGGTGTACCTGCTCAACTTCGTGGACGGAACGTTTCCGTCGGAGTTCGCAACCGGCAAGCCGGAGCTGATCGAGGAAGAGCGTCGGCTGCTCTATGTCGGCGTGACCCGGGCCCGCAATGATCTGTTGCTGATCGAGCCGTTGAAATTTCACGTGACGAAGCAGCATCGCCACGGCGATGCGCACGTGTATGGCAGTCGCAGCCGGTTCCTCACCGACGCGGTGCTCGCGCGCCTGGAGGTCGTTGCCTTTCCGGGCTCGGACCTGACGGATGAGGCCGCGGAAGAGCGCACAGGACCGGCGCTGGACCTCGGCGCGCGCCTGACAGAGATGTGGTAGGGCCTCGCGGGTATCGCCAGGAGACGTTGGCACGTCATGGCGGGCGAAGGGCCGCTCCCGAGCCCGCGGCAAATGTGCAGGGTCTCGCGGAAATCGCCTCGGCGATTTCCGC
>DAHVQK010000100.1 GCA_027317845.1 Gammaproteobacteria bacterium | reverse complement strand
GGGACACGCGTATCTCGTACCAGGTCGGCAGTCCCTGTATGTTGGATGGGAAGAAGTTCTTGCCCATCACGGGCACGCCGCTGCGGAAGATGGACTTCGTGAGCAGCGTGTTGGCGCTCGCCGAGCCGGTGCCGTTGACCGTGGCGATCTTGATGGTGAAGTCGTTAACGCGGCTTGTTGTCATCGTTGACATCCGGGCTCCTCACAATGTCGCTCGCCTGGCGCATCGCGGAATGCCTCCCGTGCGGGACGGTGCTGGTACATCGTGCTGCGCTCTGGCTGATACTCGGGGGTGCTAGGCGATTTTCGGCTTGCGGGCCTCGAGCGCGCGGGCCTCGTCCTCGGCGTGCGGCCAGTGCACGTGCGACTTCTGCATGTCCCATGCGGCGGTCGGGCAGCGCTCGGCGCACAGACCGCAGTGCACGCACAGATCCTCGTCCTTGACCATCACGCGGCCGGTCTGCGTCAGCGGCGCCGAGACGTACAGCGGTTCGGCCAGGTTCTTCGCCGGCGCCTTGAGATGCGTGCGCAGCTCCGTCTCGGGCCCGTTGGCGGTGATGGTCAGGCAGTCGACCGGGCAGATATCGATGCACGCATCGCACTCGATGCAGAGCTTCGCGCTGAACACGGTCTGCACGTCGCAGTTGAGGCAGCGCTGCACCTCCTGGGCCACCTGCTCGGCCGAGAAGCCGAGCTCCACCTCGATGTTGATCTTCTGGAACCGCTCCTTGAGCGACACATGCGGCATCAGCCGCCGTTCCGCCGGCGCGTAGTCGTTCGCGTACGACCACTCGTGCATGCCCATCTTGCGGCTCTGCAGATTGACGCCCGGGTTCAGCCGCTCGGCGAGCGGCTCGCCCTGGCAGTGGCGGTGGATGGAGATCGCGGCCTGGTGGCCGTGCTCCACGGCCCAGATGATGTTCTTGGGGCCAAAGGCGGCATCACCGCCGAAGAACACCCCGGGGCGGGTCGACTGGAAGGTCGCCGGATCGACCACCGGCACGTCCCACTTGTTGAATTCGATGCCGAGATCGCGCTCGATCCAGGGGAAGGCGTTCTCCTGTCCGATCGCGAGGATCACATCGTCGGCGGGTATGAACTCCTCACCGGTGACGCGCTCGGCGGTGATGCGCCCGCTCGGGTCGATGTCGTACTCCAGGCACTCGAAGGTCATGCCTGCGAGCCGGCCATTCTCGAGAACGAACGCCTTGGGTGAGCGGTTGACGATGATCTCGACGCTCTCCTCCTCGGCGTCCTCGAGCTCCCAGGCCGAGGCCTTGAAGAACGCGCGCGGCTTGCGTGCCATGACCCTCACCTGACGGGCACCGAGCCTCAGGCTGGTGCGGCAGCAGTCCATCGCCGTGTTGCCGACTCCGATGATGAGCACCCGCCCGCCGATGCGCTCGATGTGCCCGAAGGCCACCGACTCGAGCCAGCTGATACCGATGTGCACATTGGCGGCGGCCTCTTCACGGCCCGGCAAGCGCAGCTCCTTGCCCTTCGGGGCACCTGAGCCGACGAATACGGCATCGAAGCCACCCGCCGCGAGCATCTCCTTCAGGCTCTCGACCCGATGGCCGAGCCTGAGGTCCACTCCCATGCCGAGGATCATGCCGATTTCTTCGTCGAGCACGCTCGTCGGCAGGCGGAAAGCGGGGATATTGGTGCGCATCAGGCCGCCGGGCGTGGCGAACTGCTCGAAGATCGTCACCTCGTAGCCGAGCGGCATGAGGTCGTTGGCCACCGTGAGGGAGGCGCATCCGGCGCCGATGCAGGCGATGCGTTTGCCATTTTTGATCCTGGGAATCTTCGGCAGCCGGGCCGTGACATCGTCCCGATGATCCGCCGCCACGCGCTTCAGGCGGCAGATGGCCACGGGTTTGGCTTCGACGCGGCCGCGGCGGCAGGCCGGCTCGCAGGGCCGGTCGCACACCCGCCCGAGAATGCCCGGGAAGACATTCGAGTGCCGGTTCACCATGTAGGCATCGGTGAATCGACCCTGGGCAATGAGTCGGATGTACTCCGGAACGTCCGTATGGGCCGGACAGGCCCACTGGCAATCGACTACGCGATGGTAATAGTCGGGGTGGGAAGTATCGGTGGCGTCCACGATGTTCCACTGCTGGGACAGGGTGCGCAATGATAGTGCAAGCGCAGCCCTCGCACACAGATCCGGTCGACATTGCTCAACCGCCGGGCGCATTGTGCCCGTGGGAAGGCCGGACAGTTTGGACTCTGTCCGGCCTTGAAGGTTTCCCGGAGCCGCGCCGGCGGATGATCAGCCGTTGAGCCGCCTCATCATCTCCTGCGGATAGCGCGTCCCGGCGGCCACATCCGGCGGGAAAACCGCCGCGATTGCGGCGAGGTCGGCGGCGGCAAGGCTGACCTCGAGCGCGCCGAGATTCTCATCCAGGCGCTCGCGGCGCTTGGTGCCGGGGATGGCCACGATGTCCTCACCCTGTGCGAGCACCCACGCGAGCGCGAGCTGTGCAGGAGTGCAGCCCTTCTCCTGCGCCAGTGCCCGCACCTTGTCCACCAGAACGAGGTTGCGCTGGAAGTTCTCGCCCTGAAAGCGGGGGCTGCCGCGGCGGTAATCACCCGCCTCGAAATCCTCGGGCGAACGGATGGTGCCGGTGAGAAAGCCCCGGCCGAGGGGAGAATAGGCGACCAGGGTGATGCCGAGCCGGCGACAGGCCGCGAGCACACCGTTGTCCTCCGGATCCCGTGTCCAGAGCGAATACTCGCTTTGCAGCGCGGCGATGGGGTGCACGCGGCTGGCGCGCTCGAGGGTCGGGGCGGAGGCCTCCGAGAGCCCCAAATGGCGCACCTTGCCGGCCCTGACCAGCTCCGCCATCGCGCCCACGGTCTCTTCGATCGGCACATCCGGATCCACGCGGTGCTGGTAGTAGAGATCGATGCACTCCACGCCCAGGCGCCTGAGACTGCCCTCGCAGCTCGCGCGCACGTATTCCGGTCGGCCGTTCACGCCCCGCGCGGCGGGGTTGGCCGGTTCGCGCACGATACCGAACTTCGTGGCGATGAAGACCTGCTCGCGTCGCCCCTCGATTGCGCGGCCGACCAGCTCCTCGTTGAGGTGCGGGCCATACGCATCGGCCGTGTCGAGCAAGGTGAGACCTCGATCCAGCGCGTGGCGCACGGTAGCGATCGATTCAGCGTCGTCTCGTGCGCCGTAGAACTCACTCATGCCCATGCAGCCGAGGCCCAGGGCGGAAACCCGGGGGCCGTGCGCGCCCAGAATTCGTCGTTGCATCGGGGGCTCCTGATCCATGGCAAGGGGGAAACGCATGATGCGCCCTCGCAGATCCTCGATGAAGCACGCATGGACGCGAGCGGCCCCGTCAGCTTGAGCCGATTGCGCAGCGTCCGCGCGCACGGGTCGACTTGACGTTGCACGAGCAACGAAGCAGGGCGACCGACGACATATAGGCTCAGTCCCGCCCTCGAGCCCGGCAGCGAAGCTGTATACGCCATCAGTATGATCGGGTCCCTCGCCATCAGGCGCGCGTACCGCC
Organism: Gammaproteobacteria bacterium; assembly: GCA_027317845.1. Lineage (GTDB taxonomy): Bacteria > Pseudomonadota > Gammaproteobacteria > Steroidobacterales > Steroidobacteraceae > 13-2-20CM-66-19. Next base: position 4,523 of record DAHVQK010000100.1, on the reverse strand, counting down.
TGTGTTGTGATCCGACACGGCATCAGCGGTGGCTCGCACGGCTGTTTGGGGCCACGCGCATGTGTGGAATTGGGCGCTGGCGCGGCCACTTCGGCGTATCGCGAGAACCCGCTCAGGCTCAACTGGGTGGCGCTGTCGCGGAAGCTCACGGAGTCGCGCGGCGCAATTAAAAAAGGCCGGAGGGTGTTGACACCGTCCGGCCTCGAAGGTTTCAAGACCCCCGTACGCGGGGCGATTATTCGCACCGAGTGAGTCAAAAAGCAAATTCTTCCCTCTTCCCGAAGGGTCTTGACAGAAGGGCTCTGTCACGAGTAGGTCGTCGTGATCCGGGTCGGATCCCGGGCGCCGCGCGGCCGCAGCCCTGAGCGCACCGTGTGCCTGGGATACAATGCCGGCCATTTCGTGGACGGCGGACAAGATGAGCGAGCATCGGGCCACCGATTTCGGCTATGAGCGGGTGCCGTGGGGCGAGAAGGCGCGCCGCGTGCGCGGCGTGTTCGACTCCGTCGCGCGCAACTACGACCTGATGAATGATCTCATGTCCGGGGGCGCGCACCGGTTGTGGAAGCGTTTCACCCTGTCGCTCACCGGCTTGCGGCCGGGACAGCGCGCGCTCGATGTGGCGGGCGGCACCGGAGATCTGAGCGCGGGGCTGGCCCGGCAGGTGGGCGAGCGTGGCCTGGTGGTGCTCAGTGACATCAACGCGGCGATGCTCGAACGCGGCCGGGACCGGCTCACCGAGCGCGGCGTGCTCGGCAATGTCGATTACGTGCAGGCCAACGCGGAGCGCCTGCCGTTCCGCGACAATATGTTCGATTGCCTCACCATTGGTTTCGGCCTGCGCAACGTCACTGACAAGGCCGCCGCGCTCGCCTCCATGTACCGGGTGCTCAAGCCCGGCGGGCAGCTGCTGGTGCTCGAGTTCTCCCATCCCGTGGCCCCGGGCCTCGGGCCACTCTACGATGCCTATTCGTTCCGCGTGCTCCCGCTGATCGGCAGGCTCGTGGCGCGCGATGCGGCGAGCTACCGTTACCTCGCGGAGTCGATCCGCATGCATCCTTCCCAGGAGAAACTTCTCGGCATGATGCAGGCGGCGGGCCTCGAGGGCTGCCGCTACCACAATCTGTCGGGCGGCATCGTGGCGGTGCACCGCGGCTACAAGTACTGAACCGATGCTGACCGCAACGCTCGAGAACGTTCTCAACCGCGGCCTGCCCCGCTCGGTGCGCGCACGACGGCTGTGCGCCGAGCTCAGCGGGCGCCGCGTCGCCATCGAAGCGCCGGGGCTGGCGCGTCTGCTCCTCGGTTCCACGGGCAGCTCGCTCAGCCTCGAGCGCGGCGCAGGCACGGTGGACGCGCAGATCATCGGCGGCCCGTTGAGCCTGTGCGTCCTGGGCGGCGGTTTCTCACAGGCGCCCTTGCGGCGTGGGGATGTCGAGATCCTGGGCGATGCCGAGATCGCGGAGAAATTCCAGGAGCTGTTGAGACTGGTGTCGCCGGATGCCGAGGAAGAGCTTTCGCTGCTCATCGGCGACGTGCCCGCGCATCGTGTGGCTAGACTGACTCACGGAGCGCTCGAGTGGACGCGCCGCGCGGCTGCCACGCTGCTGCGGGATCTCGGGGAGTACGCCAGCCACGAGCGGGCGGACCTGGTGTCACGCCAGGAAGGCGAGCAGTTCCTGCATGGAGTGGACGCTCTGCGCGAGGACGCCGATCGCTTCGAGGCGCGTCTTGCGCTGCTCGAGCAGCGCACGGGCGCGCAATAATGCCGCCGGCGAAACACCCATGAAGCTGCGCGTCCTGGCGCGGCTGGTGCAGATCCAGCACGTGCTCGTCAAGCACGGCCTGGATGATTTCGTGCGCGAGACCCATCTGTACCGGCCGCTGCGCTTCCTCTTGTTCCTCTATCCCGGCACCTGGTTCGGACCGGGCCGGCGCGTTCCCCTCGGAGAGCGGCTGCGCCTCGCGCTCGAGGCGCTCGGCCCCATCTTCGTGAAGTTCGGCCAGACCCTCTCCACGCGCCGCGACCTGTTGCCGCCGGATATCGCCGACGAGCTCTCGAGGCTGCAGGATCGCGTGCCACCCTTCAGCGGCACGATGGCGCGCGAGGCGATCGAACGCAGCCTCGGACGCCCGGTGGCCCATGTCTTCGCCTCCTTCGACGAGACGCCGCTCGCGGCGGCCTCCATCGCGCAAGTGCATGCCGCCCGTCTCGAGAACGGCCGGGAAGTGGTCGTGAAGGTGTTGCGACCGGGCATGCGCATCCTCATCGAGAAAGATCTCGAGGTGCTCTATCTGCTCGCCGGGCTGGCGCAGGCCTACTGGCGCGAGGCGCGCCGCCTGCGCCCCGTCGAACTCGTCGCCGAGTACGAGAAGACCGTCATCGACGAGCTCGACCTCATGCGCGAGGCGGCCAATGCGGCCCAGCTGAGGCGAAACTTCGCCCGTTCCGACATGCTGTACGTTCCTGAGGTGTTCTGGGACTACTGCCGCACGGACGTGATGGTGATGGAGCGCATCCGCGGCATACCCATCAGCGACATGACGCGGCTGCGCGCCGCCGGCACCGACTTCGCCCGGCTCGCCGAGAATGGCGTGCGCATCTTCTTCACCCAGGTGTTCCGGCACAACTTCTTCCACGCCGACATGCACCCGGGCAACATCTTCGTGCTCGCGGACGATCCGGCGCGGCCGCGCTACGCGGCCATCGACTTCGGCATCATGGGAACGCTCAATCCGCGTGACCAGCACTATCTCGCCGAGAACTTCCTCGCGGTGTTCGAGCGCGACTATCGCCGCGTGGCGGTGCTGCACCTCGAGTCGGGCTGGGTCCCCGCCGGAACCCGGGTCGATGAGATGGAATCGGCCATCCGCACCGTCTGCGAGCCGATCTTCGACCGACCGCTCGCGGATATCTCCTTCGGTCACCTGCTGCTGCGCCTGTTCGAGATCTCGCGGCGCTTCGACATGCCGATCCAGCCGCAGTTGATGCTCCTGCAGAAGACCCTCTTCAACATCGAGGGCCTGGGACGCGAACTGTATCCGCAGCTCGACATCTGGAACACCGCCACTCCGATCCTGCGCGAATGGATGCGCGAGCGCATCAGCGTCGGCCGGATGTGGAAGAGTCTCAAGCGTCAGCTGCCGGACATCATCGAGTCCATCCAGGCGCTGCCGGCGGTGTTCACGCAATCCGTGCGGCGGGCACACGAGCCGCAGACCCATCCGGAGGTGGCCGCCATGGCCCTGTTGCGCGAGGAGGTGCGTGCGGCGGCGCGGCGGCGCGACATCGTGATCGTGGGGGCGACCGTGTTGCTCGGCGGGCTGGTGTGGCTCGCGGTCGCACCCGTAGCCTGGCCGGGCTGGGCGCTCACCGCCGCCGGGATCCTCGGGCTGTTGGCGGCGTACCGCTGGTCTTGAGCCTTCCCGGGGCTTTGTCCGCGGCTCTCAGGCGCCGGTGTCGTCGTTCCACACGGCCCTTCCGTCCAGCCAGCTCGCCCGCGACAGCGGACGGTTGGTGTAGGGCGCCTGCAGCACCACCAGCGTGGTGGTGCTGACACTGGAGTGGATCTTCAGGATCCGATCCAACACCGCCTGCAGGTGACTCACCGACATGGCGATCACCCGCAGCGAGCCCGAGTCCTCTCCGGCCAGGCGGCGGTAATCGAGCACCTCGGGAATGTCGGCGAGCAGCTGGCCGATGCGCGCGCACACCCCGCCGTCGCAGCGCAGCCGGATCACCGCCTCGATCGCATAGCCGAGCTTTCGGGGATCGATGTGCGCCCGGTAGCCGCGGATCACCCCGGCATCCTCGAGGCGTTTTACCCGCTCCGCGGTGGCGGGTGCCGACAATCCCACCTGTCGGCCGAGCTCGGCGTACCCCGTGCGCGCATCCTCCTGCAGCAACTCGAGAAGCTGCCAATCCTTGGGGTCCAGGACGGGCTTTGATTCAAAGCTCATGGTATGGTTTTGCCACGCAATCGACGGCGAGTCGGGCGAATGATACGCAGTATCGAGATTCAGCGCGATGATTCACCCTATTAGGATGCGTATCGGGCCTCTCATCCCAGGCGGCCGGAAGTGGCGCGATCAGCGGTCACCGGCTGCGTAAGATGCGCTCGATGTCCTCGCCCTGAACGCCCCGGGAAACCTCCATGGAAAAGTCCGGCCACCTCGATGCCCAGGCGGTCCTCTACGCCAGCGTCGCCATCCTCACCTGGTCCTCGGCCTATGCCGCGATTGCCTACAGCTTGGGCGCGTTCACGCCGGGCGAGGTCGCGCTGGCGCGACTTGCGCTCGGCACGGCCTGTTTTCTCACCTGGATGCGCGTTCGAGCGCTTCCGCTGCCCCCGTTGACGGCCTGGCCACCGCTGCTCGCACTGGGAGTGGTCGGCCTGGCGGTCTACCATTTGTGTCTCAACTACGCGGAAACCCGTATCGCCAGCGGCACGGCGGCCATCGTCATCGCACTGGCGCCGGCAGCCACAGCGGCCGCCTCGGCCCTGTGGCTGCACGAGCGGCTG
>DAHVQK010000080.1 GCA_027317845.1 Gammaproteobacteria bacterium | reverse complement strand
TCCGAAATTCTGGCGGATCAGGGCATGCAGCAGCGCCTCGCGGGGCCCGGCATAGCGCATCTCGATGGGGTAGCCCGCCTGAATCACCGTGTCCGGCCGGAAGTAGTGCGCGACCATGGCCTGGACCGCCCGGGTGCGCACTTCGGCGGGAATGTCGCCGGGCTTGAGCTTGCCGAGCACCTGATGGATGAAGACCCCGTCGAGCACCTCCAGCGCGATCTTGACCAGATACTCATGGCTGCGATGCATGGGATTGCGCGTCTGGAAGGCGGCGACGCGCGACCAGCCCTTCTCGAGAAACAGGGCGCGAGCCTCGGCAGGCCGGATATAAAGCTCGGGATAGCGCGCGGGGTATTGCCCTTCGCTGAGCACCATCAGCCGTCCGGCGAGGTTGACCTGACCCTGGCGCATGAGCTTCGCGACCCCCGGGTGATGGGTGTCGGTGGTGCGATAGACGTGCTCGGCCTCGATGGCCTTGTCGATCCGGTATTTCTCGCCGACTTCCATGATTGCGAGGATCTCGGCGCTCTCGGCCTCGATGAGCGCCACTTCCTCGTGAGTGCGGATCTGCCCGGCAAGCTCCTGATCGATCGGCAGCGTGATCGGGATCGGCCAGAACAGGCCGGTGCTCGATTTCATCTCGAGGCAGGATCGGCGCCAATCGTCATGGCCCATGAAGCCATCGAGCGGTGTGTACGCCCCCATGGCCAGCATGAGCACATCCGAGAGCGCGCGCGAGTCGAGCCGCACCTGGCGCAGGTGTGCGGCGCGCTTCAGCTCCTCGGCCCGTTCCATCTGCGGCAGCAGCAGCGGTTTGACCGAGGCCGAACCGTGCGGTGGTACGAGTTGTGACATGCGGCGCCTCGCGTGAAGCCGCGTACTCAGTCGATGATGTGGTACACGGGCGCCTTCTGCATCTCCCAGCTGCCCGACTGGCGGTCGTAGCGGGACAGGGTGAAGCAGTGCCAGTCCTGATCATCGAGTTTCGGATAGTCGCCGCGGTAGTAATAGCCCGGCCAGCGCGTTTCCTGGCGGAACAGGGTGTGCTGCGTGACGCATTCCGAAGCGAGCACCCGATGCTGCAGCTCCCAGGCGCGCTGCAGCTGGTGCAGGTCCTCTGCCCCGAGATGAGCCAGGTCTTCCTTCAGCATGGTGAGCAGCTCGAGCCCGCGGGTGAGCAACGGCTCGTTGGTCGTGTAATGCGCGCTGATGCCCCCGACATACTCGTCCATGATCTTCTCCAGGCGCTGCAGTCCGTGCAGCGGCAGGAGGTAGCTCGGCGAGACCGTTCCGGCCACGATCTCGTTGCGGCCGATCCGGTAGTTCTCGAGCGGCGCGTACACCACCTTGCGCAGCCCGGTGTATTCCGCCTCGCTGACTTGCGGTGAGTCGGTGCCCAGGTCGTTGACGTATTTGACGGCGGCCTTGGCGGCGATCCGGCCTTCGGTGAAGGAGCCGGAGGAGAACTTGTGGGCGGTGCCGCCAATCGTGTCCCCGGCGCCGAACAGTCCCTCGACGGTCATCATCCGGTTGTAGCCCCATTGGTACTCCGCCGGCGCGTAGTCCTCCGGGCCGCTCGCCCAGGCACCGGAGCAGGTGGCGTGAGATCCCATCACGTAGGGCTCGGACGTGGTGAGCTCGGGGTTGGTTTCCTTGGGGTCGATGTTCTGGGAGGCCCAGACGATCGCCTGGCCGATGGTCATGCCGAGAAAGTTTTCCCAGCCGACGGTCTCCTTGTGCGGATCCTTGAACGCCTCTTTGGTCACCATG
>DAHVQK010000096.1 GCA_027317845.1 Gammaproteobacteria bacterium | reverse complement strand
CAGAGTACATCCACGGATTTTACAATCCAGTCCGCCTGCACTCATCACTCGGATACTTGTCGCCGAACGAGTATGCGCGCAGAATGCAACACGTCGCTCAAGACCCATCTAAGAGGTCCGTCGCGTAGGGACCATTTCAATCGTCCTCTGTGGCCCTGCCCTGAGTCCCCACTCTCACAGTGATGCAGCCCCCGGAGCAGCGGCGTGAAGTTGACGGGCCAGTATCGACCCCCAAGCCGCCCTCCGTCAGCGTCCGCTATCTGTCGTGGGATTATCTTCCCGAGAGAGGAGCTTACCAAAGTTCTCGTCTCGTCTGCGAGACAGTCAAGTTTCGCGAGACAAACGGTAAGTGCAGTGCGTTCGAAGTACGTGCCCTCCCGGGAGGCCCGGATGTTCGAACGTGGCGGCATCCATCTGCATGCCCAGGCGTGTCATCACCGCGCCCGATCGCATGTTTGTGGGAACAGTAAACGCCACTATTTCGGTCAAGCCCAATAACTCGAACCCCACCTGCAAGGTCCCTCGGGCCGCTTCAGTGGCGAATCCTTGATGCCAATGCACGTGTCCCAGCCGCCACAATATTTCAACGCACGGCGATATGGGGAGATCATCCCGTGGGATGTTGAGCCCGACAAAACCTATGAATTGTCCCGTTGCCCTGACCTCCGTCGCCCATGCGCCCCATCCGCACTCAGCAATGAGCCTTTCGGCACGGTCCGCGATGGCGTCGCTCTCCTTGCGCGTCAATAGCGCTGGGAAATGTGCCATGACAATCGGATCAGCGTTGAGCTCTGCAAATGGCGTGCGATCTGGTGCTCGCCATTGCCTCAGTAGTAGTCTTTCCGTCTCGAACTCAATCGGCACCTGCGTCGTCTTCATCCCCTGACGGTACCGAAATACAGCACGTTTGGGAATCTTCCAGGGATGGCTCACCCGAGACCCGGTGCCGACCCCTTCTCGGTCAGTCGCTTCCGGCCGCTTTCCAGCAATGAGATTCGGGTTCTTGTGACGCCTCAGGTTTGCGCCGCTGCCACACCCTAACAATTCCGGACAGCGACCCAAGCGCAGGCTCACACTCCAAGCGCCCGATCGGTTGCGATTGGGACTGCAGCGTGACTAGCTTAACCACGCTGATCCGGAAACAGACCCGGCATCCAGCGTGATGCCAGCGCTGCCGGAAAAGCAAGCCGCAGCGGCGCGCGGCTGCTCACGGAAATCACCACACCTCTCTCGATCAGCGCCGACACGACGCGCCGCGCCTGACGGTCTCCGGTGCCGACAATGCCGGCGGCATCGCCGCGCGGCAGCTCGCCGCGGTAGAGCACGGCTTCGAGGATGGCACCGGACTTCGGGGGTAGACGATGGAGACGGATTTCCTCTTCCGTCCACAGGAGGATACGGTTGCGCAGGGAGTCCGGCTGCATCAGCCCTTCCATAAACGTGACCTGATCGAGGCATGTGGCCAGGAAGAACCGCGTGAATCCCGCCAAAGCTTCCTCGCTCAGATTGCCGCGACCGTCAAGATCGTTTCGACGGGTCATGTCGCAAGCGGCCAGATGGCTCTTGTATGCAGCAACGTTGCGTGCCAAGCCGCGCGCGATAGACCAGATCGCGCCTGTGTCGAGCGCGTCCAGCAACGTTGCATGCGACATCAGTCGCGCGACGCGACCATTGCCGTCGAGGAACGGGTGAATCCACGCCAGGCGATGATGGGCCGCCGCCGCGGCTAGAATGGTTTCGGTCTTGCCGAGGCGGCTATAGACCCCCTCAAAGCGCCCGAGGAAGCGCGGCACAGCCGGCGCGCTGATAGCGATGTGATCGCCTACCGCGACGTCGCGAGTGCGTAGTTCGCCCGGGATGAGCCGTATGCGTTCGTGTGTCACCGGAGCCTCAACCCAAAGCAGGTCTTCGGGCAGCGCTTCGCAGAACCGACGATGAATCTCGCGAATGAAGTCCGCGGCAACTGCCCGTCCCCTGAGGCCGCCTTCGTCAATCCATTGCTGGACGGCGATATGCGCCATGGCTTCGAGCTGCAGATCGCGCTTCTTCGCATCCTTGCTGTAGTCGCCCTGCAGGGCGCGCTCGATATCGACGGGGTGCGTGTCATGCCCTTCGATCAAATTACTGTAGTAACAGTTCATCGCGCGCACGAGCGTCGCCAGCGACGACAGCAGGCTTTTCGGCAGCGAGCGGCGGAAGCCGGCGCTCCGCTGCGCGAGCTCCAGGGCAAGATCGGTCAATTCCGGGCGGTGGCGGGAGCCTTCCCCCAGGACAAGCGGCTCCATCAGGCCGGTCGCCTCGCCCCGGTCTTCCGCCCCATTCATGTCCGCTTTGTTGTCCGCTTTATATTGGGCCATAGCGCATTATAATTTAGATAATTACCAATTAAAAACAGGGCGAATGGCCAAAATAAAGTCCGCTTCTAGGTCCGGTGATCTAGAAGCTGCTATTCGCCGCAAATCGTGCGGCGAATCAGCGACTCATTCACTGCGCCAGGCTGCTCAGGCAACCGGGCGAGAGGAGGCACAGTGTACCCCCAGAGCCGTGGGGGTATGACTGGGGGTACTTCTTCTGCGTGATCAGATTAACTGAAGCAAAGTCAGGTACTTCTACGCAAGATTCGACTCCGACCTCGGGCAGACCCCGCACATCCGGCGACGCCGCGAATGGAGTGCTCGGCATTTCGTGCTCCGTCGCACAGCGCGAAGCATAACCGGGACTTTGCGCCGGCGCCGAACGCCCACAGCGTGTCAGGCGAGACGCCTAACTGCGTCAAATGGCGCAGCAGTGCTGGCGCTATTCTATGCGGCTGCTTTGCGGCGATGCCCATTAAGCTGGAGTTATCCTTGAGCGCGTGAGAAAATTTGTTGTTGCTCAGGCAGTTGACGCATTGCAAGCTGTGAGCTGAGTGGCTACACGGTGATTTGCTGCAGCAGCTGCAGGCGCGGTGTTGAGTATCGGTCGCGGTTGTGACCATCTGGAAGGCGGGCGAGGCGGTTTTCGCGCCGCGGGTGAGACAGGTATTGCGCACTACCGTCGCGAGGTCCTGAAGCAGCGTGCGGAAGCTGTGCACGGGGGAGCCGTCCTCGCGGGTACGCTCGGCAATTTTCTCCAGCGCTTCCTGT
>DAHVQK010000085.1 GCA_027317845.1 Gammaproteobacteria bacterium | reverse complement strand
GAGTGCTCCCGCACCCGCCACCAGCGCACAGCCCGCGGGGGTGGCGGCCTCGGCCGGCAGCCTGACGGCCACCCAGGCAGCCCCCTATGGCGCGGGAGCCCGGGAGACCGCGAACACGAGCGCCGCGGCCCCGTCCCCGGCGCCCCGGATCCGCTCCACGGCCCCGATGACCTACACGGTCAGGCGCGGGGACACCCTCTGGGGCATCGCATCGAAATTCCTGCGCGATCCCTGGGACTGGCCCGAGGTCTGGTATCTCAATCCCCGCATCCACAATCCCCACCTGATCTACCCCGGGGACGTGCTGGCCCTCGCCTACGGCCACAACGGCTGGCCGCAGATCCGGCTCCTGCACGGCAGCCCGCTGCGGCGGCAGTCCACCGTGCGGCTCGAGCCGCGCCTGCGCAGCACACCGCTCGCGGGCGCCATACCGATCATCCGCAGTTCGGCGATCGCGGCCTTTCTGGCGCGCCCCACGGTGCTCACCGCCGGACAGATCAGCCGCGCGCCCCATGTCATCGCGTTCCGCAGTGAACACCAGGCCGGCGGGTCGGGATCGGTGGCCTATGTCAGCAGCCTCGGGCGCAACCCGCGCACCCGCTACGCCGTGATTCACGTGGGCCATGAGCTGAGCGATCCCGGTGTGTTCGGGCGCAAGTTGGGCTACCTCGGCACCTACACAGCCACCGCGCTGATCCGCGCGCCGGGAAATCCGGTCACCGTCAGACTGCGGGACTCCGCGCGGGAGACGTTCGCGGGCGACCGCCTGATCCCGAGTGATACCTCGACCCCGCTCACGATCGAGCCGCGCGCGCCCTCACAGCCCGTTCACGGCAAGATCATCTGGATCGTCGGCGGCTCCGGAACGATGGATCTCGCGGGCCAGTTCGACATCGTCGTGCTCGATCGCGGCACCCGCGCCGGGCTCGTTCCGGGGGATGTGCTCGCGGCCGAACATTCCGAAGGCACGGTGCACGACACCCACGGCTCGTTCGCCGCGCTGTTTCGCTCCTTCGGCGGTCTCGGCAAGGACTTGGCGCCGCGGGTGAAGCTGCCCGCCGAGCGCGCCGCGACGCTGCTGGTCTTCAAGACCTACCGGCGACTGTCCTTCGCGCTGGTCATCGCCTCGACCAACACCATCACCGTCGGGGACACGGTGCAGAATCCGTAGCGGGAGCGCGGCGGGCGACGATCGAGAACCCCCGGGCGCGGTCAGGATTGCGGTGAAGCCATGTGCCCGGTCAACGCCTGCAGGACAGGCGCGGTGAGCGGCCGCACACCCCGCCAGAGCCGGAACGACTCCGCCGCCTGCTCCACCAGCATGCCCCAGCCGGGCACCGCGTGCGCGCAGTCGAGCCCGCGCACCCAGCGAACGAACGCGGTATCACCCTTGCCGTAGGCCATGTCATAACAGAGCGTGTCCGGACCGAAGATGGTCTGCGGCACCTCGGGCAGCTCGCCGGTAAGACTCGCGGACGTGGCGTTGATCACCAAGTCGAATGCGCCCCGCCCGATCTGGCCGAATCCGGCTCCGCGGATGTTGCCGAGCGCCGAGAACGCCGATGCCAGCGCCTCGGCCCGTTCCGCGGTGCGGTTGGCGATCACGATGATTTCCGGGCGCAGCGCGAGCAGCGGCGCGAGCACCCCGCGGGCCGCGCCACCCGCCCCGAGCAGCAGGATCCGGCGGCTTTCGACCGGCCACGTCAGATTTTGAGTCAGGTCCTGCACGAGGCCCGCGCCGTCGGTGTTGTCCCCCAGCACGCTCCCGTCGATCCGCGACGCCAGGGTGTTGACCGCACCGGCCTGCCTCGCCCGGTCGGTGAGCTCGTTGGCGAGCTGCATGGCGCGGGCCTTGTGCGGCAGGGTGATGTTGAGCCCCCGGCCGCCCTCGGCGAAGAATCCCTCGACGCGCCGCGCAAGCTCCTCGGGCGCGACATCCATGAGGTGGTAACGCATGGACTGGCCGGTCTGGCGCGCGAACAGCGAATGGATGAATGGCGAGAGGCTGTGGGCGACGGGATGGCCCACCACGGCGTACTGATCCACTGCGCCTTCCATGGCATCAATTCTGCCCGCAGGAAGCGGCCCTGTCATCTCTTTGCGACAGGCTCGGTCAGGCGCCGGATCGTCGTGCCTCCACCGTGTCCCGCATCGAGGTGCCGGTGCAGCTCCGCCAACCATGACCTCATCGCCTCCTCCAGCTGGTAGGGGGGATTGACGATCAGCAGCCCGGAGCCGTTGAGCGCCACTTGCGAGTCACGCGGGTAGAGCCACAGTTCTGCAAGCAGCGACTCGCGCGCGGCTTCCCGGGCGAGGGCGCCCTGCCATGCCGCGGTGGCGCGCTCGTCCTTGATGGGATACCAGATCGCCAGAACACCGGTCGGAAAGCGGCGCAGCGCATCGCTCACGGCCATCCGCGAGCGCTCGAAATCGTCCCAGGTGTCCTCGTAGGGTGGATCGATCAGGATGAGGCCGCGCCGCTCGATGGGCGGCAGCGCGGCGCGCAACCGGGCATAACCATCGCCGGTGTCGACTTGGATGCGGGGGTGAGCGGGGATCGTCGCCAGCGATCGTTCCAACGCCCGCGCCTCCGCGGGCTGCCACTCGGTAAACACGGCGCGGTCCTGTGCCCTCAGCTCGCTCGCGGCGAGCCAAGGGGAGCCGGGGTAGAACCGCGCGCCCCCGTGTCGGCGCAGCTCCGCGACGCGGGCCAGATAGTGACGCAGCTCCGGGGCAGCACACTTAGCGGCCGTGAGCCGGGAGATGCCTGCGGAGGACTCCGCGACGGAATCCGACAAATCGTACGTGCCGCGCCCCGAGTGAGTTTCGAGGTAGAGAAATCCCTTGTCCTTGCGCTTGAGGGCCGCGAGCAACGCAAGCAGTGTCACGTGTTTGTGAACGTCCGCAAAGTTGCCGGCGTGGTGAGCATGACGGTATTTCATCCGCGCAGACAGTATCACCGAAGGGTGCGCATTTCTGGACGTTTGCGGCGCATTTCCGGGGGACCTTTCCGGCGCCCAGCGGCCTAAGCTCACCGGCCATGGCCAATGCCTCTTTGTGCCACAGGCTGGCGCGTGCCCCCGGACTGACCGCCGAGCACGTGCGCGCGCTGGCCATCGAGGCGGGCGGCGACGCTGACAGGCTGTGCGAGCCCTCCGTCCTTGCCCGCATCGAGTTGCCACCCGCCGCACGGCGCTCTCTCGCTGCGCCGGATCGGGCGGCACTGCGCGCCGATCTGGAGTGGTGCGCGGCGAGCGGCGCACAAATGCTCCTGTGCATCGAGACGGCGTATCCGGCTCAGCTCGCGGCGATACGGGGCGCGCCACCGGTCCTGTACGTGCTGGGATCCCTGGAGGCGCTCTCCGCCCCGCAGCTCGCCATGGTGGGCTCGCGCACTCCCACGCCCGCCGGCCGCGCCATCGCGCGGGAATTCGCAACTGCACTGGCGCGCTGCGGTCTTACGATCACCAGCGGCCTGGCTGTCGGCATCGATGCTGCCAGCCATCAGGGAGCGCTCGAGGGTCGAGGCATGACCGTGGCGGTGCTCGGCACGGGCCTCGATCGGATCTACCCCGCCGAGAACCGGGCTCTGGCGCGGCGCATCCGGGACTCGGGCGCCCTGGTCTCGGAATTCCCGCCGCGCACCCGGCCTCAGCGGCAGAACTTTCCCCGCCGCAACCGTATCATCAGCGGTCTGACCCTGGGCACGTTGGTCGTGGAGGCCACGGGTGACAGCGGCTCTCTCATTACCGCCCGATGCGCCGGCGAGCAGGGCCGGGAGGTATTCGCCATCCCAGGACCCATCCGCAGTCCCCTGTCCCGTGGCTGCCACAAGCTGATCCGCGACGGGGCACACCTCATCGAGACGCCGGCCGAGGTCTTGCCTGAGATCCATTTTTCATATACAAATCAAGAAGTTAATAACGATCTACCCGGCTCTCCGGCGGCCCTCGGATTGGACAAGGAATATGAAATGCTGTTAGATGCGCTCGATTTTGAACCCGTGACGCTCGACACCCTCGTGGCGCGCTCAGGCTTGTCCGGCGAGTCGATCGCCTCAATGCTGCTGATCCTGGAGCTCCGCGGATGCGTCGCACCGTATCCCGGCGGCCGCTATGGCCGACTCGCGATGACCACAAAACAGACCATTAAATGACAACCGGCTGCGTTCTCGACGTCCTGATCTACGTCTACGACCACTACATGATGTCGGACCCGGCGGACATTCCCGGCCGGGCCCAGATGTTCTCCGAGCTCGCGCGGGAGGGCTTCACCATGGGGCAGGTGGTGCAGGCGATGGAGTGGCTGTCGGTCCTGGCCGCCGGCTCCGAGCGCTCGCCCTCGGTCGAGGGAGTGCCGCCCCCGCGGGCCTTGCGCGTCTATTCGGAAGGGGAGCTGGGGCGACTCTCGCCGGAGTGCCGGTCCTTCCTCGCCCGACTCGATCGCGACGGTGTGCTCACCCCCGAGCAGCGCGAGCTGGTCATCGACCGCACCCTCGCGCTCGATGTCGAGGAACCGACGTTCGAGCAATTGCGCTGGGTGGTGCTGCTCGTACTCTCCATTCAACCCAAGCAGGAAGCCGCTTTCGCGCGTTTCGAGGCCCTGATGGCCGGCGAGCGCTCCGCCTTGCGGCATTGACAGGATCCGAAGCGAGACATGGCCGAGAACCTGGTCATCGTGGAGTCGCCCGCCAAGGCGAAGACCATTAAGAAGTATCTGGGCAAGGACTTCGAGGTGCTGGCCTCCTACGGCCACGTCCGCGATCTCGTTCCCAAGGAAGGCGCCGTGGACCCCGACCGCGGGTACAGCATGCAGTACCGGGTGCTCGAGAAGAACGAGCGCCACATCGAGAGCATCTCCCGGGGATTGAAGAAGTCGAAGGCGCTCTTCCTCGCGACCGACCCGGATCGCGAGGGCGAGGCCATCGCCTGGCACCTGAGAGAAGTCCTCAAGGCCCGTGGTGATCTGGACGGCAAGACCGTGCACCGCGTCGCCTTCTACGAGATCACGCGCAACGCGATCCGCCAGGCGGTGGAGCAGCCACGCGACCTGTCGCTCGATCTCGTCAACGCGCAGCAGGCCCGCCGGGCCCTCGATTACCTGGTGGGCTTCAATCTCTCGCCGCTACTGTGGAAGAAGGTGCGGCGCGGCCTGTCCGCGGGCCGGGTGCAAAGTCCGGCGCTGCGCATGATCTGCGAGCGCGAGGCCGAGATCGAGGCCTTCGTCGCGCAGGAATACTGGACGTTGGAGGGCCAGGGGTCGGTCGAGGGCGCAGCGCCCTTCCCGCTGAGATTGCTCGAGTACCGCGGCAGGAAGGTGGAGCAGTTCTCCTTCACCAACGAGAACGAAGCCCGGGAAGTCGAGCGCGCGATCCGCGACGCCGCCCTCGAGGCGGCCGGCGGGAGTGAGCCCGGCCGGCTGCGGGTGCTCGTGGTCGAGCGCAAGCAGCGCCGCCGTACGCCCGCCCCGCCGTTCACCACTTCCACGCTGCAGCAGGAGGCCGCCCGCAAGCTGGGCTTCAACGCCCGACGCACCATGCGCCTCGCTCAGCAGCTTTACGAAGGTGTGGACCTCGGCGAAGGCAACATCGGCCTGATCACGTACATGCGTACCGACTCGGTCAACCTGGCCGGGGAGGCCGTGCGGGAGATCCGCGAGGTCGCCGCGCGTCTGTACGGGCAGGAGGAGGTGGCGGAAGAGCCGCGCGTCTACAAGACGAAGTCGAAGAACGCCCAGGAAGCGCACGAGGCCATCCGGCCGACCTCCGCATCGATCATTCCCACGGACGTCGAAGGCAAGATCGACCACGATCTCTATCGTCTGTATTCGCTCGTCTGGAAGCGCGCCGTTGCCTCGCAGATGGCGGTGGCGGTCTACGATACCGTGGCGGCCGACATGGTCGCGGGCCCCGACACCGCGGAGCGGCACGTGCTGCGCGCCACCGGGTCGACGCTCGTCAAGCCAGGGTATATTTCGGTCTACCAGGAAGGGAGCGACGACGCGAAAGCCGACGATGACGATCACGCGCTGCCGCCGATGAAGGAGGGCGATACCGTGGGTCTGCTGGCGCTGCATGCGGACCAGCACTTCACCGAACCGCCGCCGCGCTACAGCGAGGCGTCTCTGGTCAAGGCGCTCGAGGAGCATGGCATCGGCCGCCCCTCGACCTACGCCACCATCATCTCGACGCTTCAGGATCGGGAGTACGTCGAAATGGACAACCGGCGCTTCATCCCGACCGACATCGGCAAGATCGTCAACCGCTTCCTGACCGAACACTTCCACCGCTACGTGGAGTACGGCTTCACTGCCGCGATGGAGGACGAGCTGGATGCGGTCTCGCGCGGTGAGGAGGTCTGGACCGCGCCGCTCGAGAAGTTCTGGAAGCCCTTCATCCACCAGGTCGAACAGACCGAAAAGAATGTCACCCGCGAGCAGGTGGCTCAGGCGCGCGAGCTCGGCACGGACCCGGTGAGCGGCAAGCCGATCAGCGTACGCATGGGGCGCTTCGGGCCGTTCGTGCAGATCGGCACGAAGGACGATGCCGAGAAGCCGAAGTTCGCGGGTCTTCGGCCCGGCCAGAAGATGGACTCGATCCGCCTCGAGGAGGCGCTCGAGCTGTTCAAGCTGCCTCGCACCCTCGGAGAGAACGCGGACGGCGAGTCCATCATCGCCAACATCGGCCGCTTCGGACCGTACCTGAAGTACGGCAGCAAGTACGTGTCGCTCAAGGAGGATGATCCTTATACGGTGAGCCTGGAGCGGGCGCTCGAAGTCATCCGGCTGAAGCAGGAGGCCGACGCCAACCGCATCATCATCGACTTCGGCCTCGACAACATCCAGGTATTGAACGGCCGCTACGGCCCCTACATCACCGACAAGGTCAAGAACGCCAAGATCCCGAAAGAGCGCGACCCGAAATCCCTGACCCTGGAGGAATGCCGGGAGCTGCTCGCGCAGGCGCCCGCGCGCCGCGGCCGGTTCGTCCGCGGCAAGCGCGCGGCTGCGGCAAAGACCACAGCGCCCGCCACGGAGGCCCCGGCGACAACGGCGTCATCGGCCGGCGCGAAGAAGAAGTCCACGGGCGCCCGCGCCGCGGTGCGGGCCAGAACGCCGGCCCGGCAGGCCGGAGATGGCGCGCCGACGGCCAAGCGACGCGCAACCGCGGCGCCGAAAAAGGCGCCCGCGACCGCAAAACGCGCTGCGGTGCGCAAAACCCCGGGGCGTGCCCGCACCGGCCGCTAGACCGGCGCCGCGGCGTCGGATCGGGTGCGCGACGATGGAGCCATGAGCGAATTCGACCTGATTGTCATCGGCGGCGGCAGCGGCGGACTGGCGGCGGCCCAGCGCGCCGCCGAATATGGCGCGCGCGCCGCGGTGGTGGAGTCACACCGGCTCGGCGGCACCTGCGTCAACGTCGGCTGCGTGCCAAAGAAGGTCATGTGGTACGCGGCAGACCTCGCCGAGGCTCTCGGCGATGCGTCCGGCTACGGATTCGACGTATCGGCCGATGGACATGACTGGCAGCAGCTGAAGGAACGGCGCGACGCCTACATTCTGCGGCTCAACGGCATCTACGAAGCCAACCTCGCCAGGCGTGGCGTCACGCTCGTGCGCGGCAGGGCCCGCTTCATCGACCGTCGCACCGTCGCGGTCGGCGACGCCCGCCTCAGCGCGCCCCATATCATCATCGCCACCGGCAGCCATCCGGTCGTACCGAGCATCCCGGGCGCGGAGCTCGGCATCACCTCCGATGGCTTCTTCGAGCTGACCGAGCGGCCACGGCGTGTGGCGGTGGTGGGCAGTGGCTACATCGCCGTCGAGCTCGCGGGTGTCTTCGCCGCCCTCGGCTCCGCGGTGGACCTCGTGCTGCGCACCGACGCGGCGTTGCGGCAGTTCGATGCCATGCTCGGAGAATCGATGCTGAAGGTCCTCGGTGAAGCGGGTGTCACGATCCAGACCCAGGCCGTCCCCGAGGCGTTGCGGGGCGGGGCGCATGACTTGCGGCTCGCGGTGCGGGACGGGCGGCAACTGGGTCCGTACGACTGCGTGTTATGGGCGATCGGGCGCGCGAGCGCGGTGGCCGGCCTGGGCCTCGCGAGCGCCGGGGTCGAATGTGATGCCGAAGGTTTCATCGCGACCGACAAGTACCAGCTCACCAGCACCGCCGGCATCTATGCCATCGGAGATGTGACCGGTCGGGCGCAACTGACGCCGGTGGCCATCGCCGCGGGCCGTCGCCTCAGCGACCGGTTGTTCGGCGGCAAGGCCGACCGGCATCTCGACTATCACAACATCCCGACCGTCGTGTTCGGCCATCCGCCTCTCGGCACGGTGGGACTGACGGAAAGGGAGGCACGCGAGTGCTACGGTGACGACAATGTCACCGTGTTCAAGTCGAGTTTCCTGCCGATGTACCACCAGCTCACCTCCCGCAAGCCGCGCTGCGACATGAAGCTCGTCACCGTGGGACCGGAAAAACGCGTGGTGGGTGTGCACGTGATCGGCCCCGGCGCGGACGAGATGATGCAGGGCTTCGCCGTGGCGGTGCGCATGGGCGCGACCAAGGCCGATTTCGACGATACGGTGGCCATCCATCCGACGAGCGCCGAAGAGCTGGTTACGATGAGATAGTGGAGGCCGCGGCGCCGGACATGCGCTCCGCCTGCCGCTCGGGCAGAATAGCCCTCCATGAGCAATCCTCTGCTGGCCGACGAGCCGCTGCCCCCCTTCCCCCGCATCCGGGCCGACGATGTCGAGCCCGGCGTCAAGGCGCTGCTCGAGGATGCGCGCGCGCGCATCGATGACATCGCCTCCCGCGACCCGCCGACCTTCGCCGCGGTGATCGAGCCGCTGGAGGATCTGCAGCACCGGGTTGCGCGCCACTGGTCGCCGGTGAGTCACCTCAATGCGGTGCTCAACTCCGAGGCGCTGCGTGTCGCCTACAACGCCTGCCTGCCGCTCCTGTCCGCCTACCAGACCGACCTCGCGCAGAACGAGCCGCTATACCGGGCCTACCAGGCAATCGAGGCGCGCGAGGGCGGCACGCTCGACCCGGTGCGCCGTCGCGTGATCGATCACGCGCTGCAGGATTTCAGGCTGGCGGGGGTGGGCCTGCCGGATGAGGACAAGCGACGCTTCAAGTCGGTCATGCTCGAGCTGACGCAGCTGCAGGCGAAGTTCGAGGAAAACGTGCTGGATGCGACCAACGCATGGAGCCATCACGTCACCGACCGCGCGCAGTTGCGTGGCCTCAACGAGGTGCTCGTCGATCAGGCCCGGCGCCGCGCCCATGAGCAGCGTCTGGAGGGTTGGATTCTGACACTGGACCAACCAACGTACGTCGCCGTGGTGACCGACGCGGAATCCACGGAGCTGCGGCGCACATTTTACGAAGCCTGGACGACGCGCGCCTCCGACCAGGGCCCTCAGGCCGGGCGCTGGGACAACGCGCCGGTGATGGAGCAGATACTGCGCAAGCGACACGAGGCGGCGCGGATCCTCGGCTTCGCCAACTTCGCCGAGTACGCTCTCGCCAAGCGCATGGCGCACAGCTGTGAGGAGGTCATCAGGTTCCTCGAGGATCTGGTGCGTGCCGCACGACCCGCGGCCCTGCGGGAGTTCGGGGAATTGCGCGCCTTCGCCGGCCGGGAGCTCGAGGCCTGGGACGTCTCCTTCTTCGCCGAGCGCCTGCAGCATGAGCGCCACGCCGTCTCGCAGGAAGAGCTGCGGCCCTACTTTCCGCTCCCGCGCGTGCTCACGGGTCTGTTCGAAGTGGCCGAGCGGCTGTTCGGCGTGCGCATCCGGGAGCGCTCCGGCGCCCCTGTCTGGCACCCCGATGTGCGCTACTTCGAGATCGAGAGCGCCTCGGGCCGGCCCATGGGAAGCTTCTACCTCGACGCCTACGCGCGCCCCCACAAACGCAGCGGGGCGTGGATGGACGAGTGCGTGGGGCGCAAGCGCCTCGGATCTGGCGAAGCGCTGCCCGTGGCGTACCTGGTCCTCAATGTATTGCCGCCCGGGGAGGATCGCCCCTCGCTCCTCACTCACGACGATGTTCTCACCCTGTTCCATGAGTTCGGCCACGGCTTGCATCACCTGCTTACCCGGGTGGATTACCCGAGCGTCGCCGGCATCAACGGCGTGGCCTGGGATGCGGTGGAGCTGCCCAGCCAGTTCATGGAGAACTACGCTTGGCACCCGGAGGTGCTCGGCCGCATCTCGGGCCACTTCAAGACCGGGGCCCCTCTCCCGGCGGACATCCAGCAGCGTCTGCGCGCGACGCGAAGCTTCCACGCGGGCCTGCAGATGATGCGCCAGCTGGAGTTCGCGCTGTTCGATTTCCGGCTGCATGCCGAATACGACCCCGACCGGGGCGGCCGCATCCTCGAGCTGCTCCGGGAGGTGCGCCAGCAGGTCGCCGTGGTGCCGACACCGCGCTGGAATCGTTTTCCCATGAGCTTCGGCCACGTGTTCGCCGGCGGATACGCAGCGGGCTACTACAGCTACAAGTGGGCAGAGGTTCTCGCGGCGGACGCCTTCTCGGCATTCGAGGAGCACGGGGTTTTCGATCGGACCACGGCGCAGCGCTACCTCGAGGCCATCCTCTCGCGCGGTGGCAGCCGGGACGCTCTGGAGGCGTTCGTCGAGTTCCGGGGCCGGCCCCCGCGGGTCGAGGCGCTGCTCGCGCAGCACGGCATCCACTCCCCCGCCGACCTGGCGACTTAAGTTACGTTCCCGTCTTTTCCACGCCCGGCGCCGCTCGATATACGGGGTTCGCGCACCGCCACCCCCTTAAACCCCATGCGCAACGCATGAAATTGGGTGCTGGCTCTCGGTATTGCGACGGGCATTGCCCCCAGAATGACCGAAATCACTCTGGGAGAGCGGGCCGCCCCCTCCGTGCAGGTCCGCTAAAAACAGAATGCCCAATACCCGGCGCAGTGATTACGACGTCACCGACACGGTCCAGGTAAGCTCCACGGCCGCGGTGCGCGAGGCGGTCGAGGCGCTGTTCCAGCCCACCTGGCCCGACATTGCGCTCGCGCCGCTGCAACGCTCGTTTGAGCACTTCGAGCTGCTGTTTGCGGGGCAGGTCCCCGGCTACCACGGCGTGGACACGGTCTACCACGACCGTCAGCACACACTGGACATCACACTCGCTCTGGCCCGGCTGCTGGTGGGCTATGAGCGCCAGGCCGAACCGCGTGAGCGGTTGGGCGCGGAGCGTGCGGTCGTCGGCCTCATCACGGGCCTGTTCCATGACGTGGGCTACCTGCGCCGTACCGACGAGCGTGAGTCACGCAATGGCGCCGAATTCACCCTGGTGCACGTCTCCCGGGGCGCGCGCTTCCTCGAGGAGTTCCTGCCGCGGGTGGGCCTCGGACGCTGGGTGGCCGTAGCCCGCGAGATCATCCATTTCACCGGCTACGAAGTGCCGGGCGCTCAGATCGAGGCCCGCCTCAGCGATCCGCGTGACGTCCTCATCGGCCACCTGCTCGGCACGGCGGACATGATCGCCCAGATGGCCGATCGCTGTTACCTGGAGAAGTGCCGCGACCGGCTGTACGCCGAGTTCGTGCTCGGCGGCGTCGCGGTGCCCATATCGTCCACCGGCGACCGGGAAGTCCGCTACGCCTCGGGCCTCGATCTGCTGCGGCAGACCCCGGAATTCGCTACGGAGACGCGCAAGAAGCGCCTCGACGGGGAGTTCCGCTCGGCGTACCGCTACCTCGAGGTCCTCTACGGGGGCCGCAATCCCTACATCGAGGCCATCGAGCGCAATATCAATTTCCTGCGTCGGGTGCTGCGCAGCGAGAACTGGCGGTTGCTCAGGCGCCGTCCGCCGGTCTTCGCCGCCACCAGCGACCCCATGTCCACCATGCGGGGCCTGATGATCAACTACCTCAAGCGGGTCTGGTCCGGCTGAACGGCCGACGCCTGATTTGACGGGGGCCGGCTGGCGGTTAATATCCTCCTACCGACCTCGCCCACCCCCGCCGTGGCCCAGAACAGCAAATTCAGATACGCGCTCGGCACCTTCACGCTCACGCTGCTGGTAGCCGCGGCGACCGGCGCGACGCTCGCATGGCGGCATGGGTCCGCCCCCCTCACGTGGGCCCTGGCCGGCGCGGTGGCTGTGGCCGGCAGCCTCATGGCCGCCGCTCGCACCTGGCTGAGGACGCGCGGTGTCGGCGTCTCGGCCGCGGCACTGGTGCGCGGCGCCAACCGCATCGGACATGGCGACTATACCCGTCCGATCGAGGCGCACCCGCGCGGCGCGCTCGGCGATCTCGAGCAGGCGATGGAGCACATGCGCTCACGCTTGCGCCAGTCGACCATCCACAAGGATTACCTGCGCAGCGTCCTCGACAGCATGACGGACGCCGTGTTCATCACTTCCCCCGACGGCGTGATCAAGACAGCCAATTCCGCGGCGTGCCGCCTGCTTGGCTTCGCCGAGGAGGAGCTGCTCGGCCGCGGCATCATCGGGGTGCTGGATGAGCGCGTGCGCGCGGACTTCGATCTGCCGCAGGCGGCGCAGGGGACCCGCGAGACCGTGATCCGCACGCGGGACGGGCAGACGATTCCGGTGTCACTCGCCGGCTCGCGTATCGAGAGCGACGATCCGCAATTCCAGGGCAGCATCTTCGTTGCCCGCAACATCACGGACCGCAAGCGCGCCGAGCGGCGCATCCGCTATCTGGCCCGCTACGACACGCTCACCAAGATCCCGAATCGCATGCAGTTCCAGCACGTGCTGCAGCAGACGCTCGCGCGCGGGCTGCGCTCCGGCAGGGCGGTGGCGCTGTTATACCTCGACATGGACCGGTTCAAGGAAGTCAACGACACCTTCGGTCACGACACCGGCGACCGGGTGCTCGAGGTGCTCGCGGAGCGGCTGACACGCTCGCTGCCTCAGGACGCCATTCTCGGCCGACTGGCCGGGGATGAGTTCGCCCTGTGCCTGCACGGTCTGCCCGCCGAAGGCGACAGCCGCGGGCCGGTGGCGCAGCTTGCGCGCGCGATCCTCAACGAGGTGGCGCGGGCGTTTCAACTCAACCAGCAGGAAGTGTTCCTCACCGCCAGTCTGGGCATCGCCTTCTGCCCGCGCGACGCCGAGAACGTGATCGACCTGATCCGCAATGCCGATGCCGCCATGTACTACGCCAAGCAGAACGGCGGCAATACGTTCACTTTCTACTCCCCGGAAATGAACGCCGCGGCGGTCGAGCGGCTGATCCTCAAGAGCAAGCTGCGCCGCGCGCTCGAGCGCGACGAGCTCGTGATCCGTTATCAGCCCAAGGTGGATCTCGACGGCGGGCGCATCATCGGCGCCGAAGCGCTGCTGCGCTGGCGCCTGCCGGGCCATGGCGACATCCCGCCGGCGCGCTTCATCCCGCTCGCCGAGGAAACGAATCTCATCCTCGACATCGGAGAGTGGGTGCTCAACCGAGTGTGCATGGACTATCGCCACCTGAGCACCGAGGGTGGCGATCCCGGGCGCATATCGCTCAATCTGTCACTGCGGCAGTTGCGCCAGGCGAGTTTCATCCTGCGCTGCCGCTCGGTCTTCCGCCGCCACGGGGTCTCGCCCACGGCGCTCGAGCTCGAGATCACCGAGACCACCCTCATGGCGGACAGCAAGAACACGCTGCCGCTGCTCGATGAGCTCTACGCCATGGGGCTGCACCTGTCGATCGATGACTTCGGCACGGGCTATTCCTCGCTCTCGGCGCTGCAGCAGTTCCCCATCGGCACACTCAAGATCGATCAGTCATTCGTGCGCGACGTGAGTGAGAACACGGGCAACGCCACCCTGGTGCGCACCATCATCGAGATGGGTCGCAGCCTCGGCATGGTCGTAGTGGCCGAGGGCATCGAGTCTCGCAGCCAGCTCGAGTTCCTGCGCCGCAACGGCTGCCACCAGGGCCAGGGCCGCCTGTTCGGCGACCCATGCGCCTCGGAAGAGCTGCTCGAGCTGCTCAAACGCCAGAGCGTCAACGGCGCGCCCTTCGCCCACTTGCTGCATCAGACTCAGGCCACGGGCCGCCCGGCCTGAGCGGATACATCGCACTGACCTTCCCCTGTGGCAAGGCACCCGGTCCGCGCGTCCCGCGCGGTCATTCGCCACTATCGTGGCTCATCCATGCAGATGGGCTTCGAGGAACCACAGCTGCTTGTCGGTCTCACGGGACACTCCGGTGAACAGGTCCGCCGAGTCGGCATCGCCCAGTCCCGCTGCCTCGTCGATGGCGGCGCGCACCTTGCGGCCGAAGTCCGCCACCGCCGCGGCCAGCGCCTCGACATGCGCGAGGCCATCCGCGATGTTCTCCGGGTAGGCCGCCAGGCTGCTCGCGCGCACCACCGCGCCGAGCGTGCCGCCGGCGCTTCCACCGAGTGCGGTCACCCGCTCCGCCAGAGTGTCCACGTGCTCGTGGATCTCGCCGGCGATCTTGTCGAACAGCTCATGCAGTGCGATGAACTGCGCTCCCTTGACGTTCCAGTGCGCGTGCTTGGCCGAAAGGGCGAGGTCGATGGCATCGGCCAGGCGGGCGTTGAGCAGCCGTATCACCTTGGTGCGGATCTCGGCGGACAGATCGTTGCGTGTATCGAACATGGCAGTCTCCTCATCTTGAGCCGGGGACGTCCGTGGCACCGCGTCCCCGCGCGGCATAAAGTATGCTTTATCCCGCCTGCGGAACGCGCGCGTGCGCCTGAACCGGTGCTGCTGTTGTAGCACCGCAGTAGCGCGGCCGGCCAATTGTTTGGCCGAATCGGGATGATAAAGACCATCTATCGGCGGTAGAATTCCGGCTCTTTCCCTCCCTGCACGGACTCGAGCACCATGAAATCCCCCTTGAACGTCGCGATCACCGGCGCTGCCGGCCAGATCGGT
>DAHVQK010000009.1 GCA_027317845.1 Gammaproteobacteria bacterium | reverse complement strand
GACGAGGTGCTGCGCAAGCGCATCATCGAGCGCACCGCGCTCAAGCGCGGCGGCTCGCCGGAGGATGTGGCCCGCGCGGCGCTCTACTTCGCCTGCGATGCGCCATTCGTCACCGGACAGATCCTGGCGATCGACGGCGGCCGCAGCATCGGCTGGTGAGCGCCTCAAGCTTCGCCCTCCCCACCCGACCGCATCGGGATCAGGGGGTGCGAGGCTCGGTCAAACCGCCGCCACAGCTCGCCGATGGTGAGTCCCGCCGTGGGATGCACGAGCCCAGGAGCCAGATCGGCGAGCGGCCCCAGCATGTAGGCACGCTTCAACAGGTCAGGGCGTGGCAACTTCAGCGTCGCTGTCTGGCGCACGAGCTCACCGTAGAGCAGCACGTCCAGGTCCATGGTCCGCGGCGCCCACCGCGGCGCCTCGCGAGTGCGGCCGCATAACGCCTCGATGAACTGCAGCCTCGCCACCACGTCCTCGACCGTCAGTTCCGTGGAGAAGCCGGCCACGAAATTGATGAAATCATCGCCTTCGAACCCCACGGCACGGTTGCGGTACCAGGGTGAGAACCGCACGTCCGGGAAGTGTTTTTCCAGCTCCCGGACCGCCATTGCGAGATGCCGCTCGGGCTCGACGTTGCTGCCGGCAGCGAGGTAAACCGCTGGCATGTCAGAGAGACGCCGCGGACAGATCCGCCCGGCTGCGTTCGATCACCACGCCCACGTCGCGCGAGTTGCGGATCGCGCCCGGCTTGTTGAGCGACACACGCACCCACTCGATCCCGAATTCATCGAGAAGCAACAGTGCCAACCGGTGCGCCAGCGTCTCGACGAGCTTGAACTCGGAGGCCTCGATGTAGGCGAGCACGCGCTTGGCGACCCGTTTGTAATCCACGGTATCGCTCACCTCGTCGCTTGCCGCGGCGCGCCGGCAGTCGACCGGCAGCTCGATGTCCACCACCACGGTCTGCCTGACACGCCGCTCCCAGTCGATGAACCCGATGATGCACTCGGTCGCGAGTCCCCGCAGAAAGATCCGATCTCCCGAAATCCGCGCGCTGGTCATGGTCTCAATGTCTCACCTGGTTTCTCTGGCGTGGACCCTGCCTGCGCACGATCCGCGCATCGGTCGGGCTACTGCACCGGCGTCAGCGACTCGAGCGGCCACTGCGCACGCGCCTCGATCGCAAGTCCGGCCCGCTCGCCTGCCCTGAGCCGCGCCAGCCCCGCCCTCGCGATCATGGCGGCATTGTCCGTGCAGAACTCGATCCGTGGATAGTACACGCGCCCCTGCCGACGGCCGACCACCTCTGCGAGCGCCTCCCGCAGGCGCTGATTCGCGCTCACGCCACCGGAGACCACCAGCGTGGGCAGGCCGGTGCTCTCGAGCGCCCGCACCGCCTTGGCCACCAGGGTATCCACAATGGCCTCTTCGACGGCGCGGGCCACGTCTGCCTTCAGTTGTCCGGTGAGGTCGCGGCCGCGCAGCGCATGCAGCACGGCGGTCTTCAGCCCCGAGAAGCTGAACTCCAGCCCCGGCTGGTCGAGCATGGGCCTCGGGAAATGAAACACCCCGGAAATACCGGCGCGCGCCAGCCTGGCGAGCTCGGGCCCGCCGGGGTAGGGCAGGCCGAGGAGCTTGGCCGTCTTGTCGAATGCCTCCCCCGCTGCATCGTCCCGGGTGTCTCCGAGGATGCGGTAGCGCCCGATGGCGCTCACTTCGATGAGCTGGGTGTGCCCGCCCGAGACCAGCAGCGCCAGATGCGGGAAAGGCGGCGGATCCGGCTCGAGGAGCGGAGCGAGCAGATGTCCTTCGAGGTGATGCACGCCCACCGCCGGGCAATTCAGGGCGTAGGCCAGGCTGCGCGCGAGCGCCGCTCCGGTGAGCAATGCGCCGATGAGACCCGGACCGGCCGTGTAGGCCACCCCCGAGAGATCCCCAGGCGCCGTGCCGGCACGAGCCAGTGCCCGGCGCACCAGGGGCAGGAGCTTGCGCACGTGGTCCCGGGAGGCCAGTTCGGGCACGACCCCGCCGTAGGCGCGGTGCAGCTCGACCTGGCTGTAGAGCTCGTGGGCGAGCAGCCCGCGGTCCTCGTCGAGGACCGCGGCCGCGCTCTCGTCACAGGAGGACTCGATCGCCAGAATCCGCAGGGTTGCCTTGATCATTTTTGCCTTTATGGCGAGGCTCTACTAGAATTGCGCGCCCATTTACCGGCCCTTACCCAATCCCCTGGGGGTCCCGGCGGCGTACCTAGGCGCGCAGGGACTTGGAAATGCAGGGGCAGCCGTACTGTTCAGAGGTTTCGATGCCGAGCGTCCGTATCCGTGAGAACGAGTATTTCGATGCCGCCTTGCGGCGTTTCAAACGCGCGTGCGAGAAGGCCGGCATTCTCACCGAGCTGCGTCGGCGCGAATTCTACGAGAAGCCGACCCAGGAGCGGAAACGCAAGAAGGCGGCGGCCGTCAAGCGCCACCTGAAGCGTGTTTCCCGCGAGGGCATGCGCCCGGCGCGCTGAGCGTTCCCATGACGCTCAAGGAACGCATCACCGAGGACATGAAGAGTGCGATGCGCTCCGGGGACAAGGAGCGTCTCGCCACCATCCGTCTGGCGCTCGCGGCGATCAAGCAGCGCGAGGTCGATGAGCGTATTGCGCTCGATGACGGCCAGGTGCTCGCGGTCCTCGAGAAGATGATCAAGCAGCGCAAGGAAGCGATCACCCAATTCGAGGCGGGCGGACGCGCCGACCTCGTGGCCAAGGAGACCGCCGAGGTCACCGTCCTTCGGACCTATCTGCCCGAGCAGATGAGCGAGGCGGAAATCGATGCGCTCGTCGCGCAGGCCGTTGCGCAGGCCGGGGCAACCTCGGTCAAAGACATGGGCAAGGTCATGGCGGCCGTGAAATCCCAGGCCCAGGGCCGCGCCGATATGGGCGTGGTGAGCGCGCGCGTGCGCGCCAAGCTCGGCCAGTAACAGGCCCGTGACGGGCCGGTAACCGGGGTCGTCCCACCCATCATCCCGCAAAGCTTCATAGACGAGCTGATAGCCCGCACGGACGTCGTGGAGGTGGTCGGCTCGCGCGTGCAATTGACCAAGGCTGGCCGCGAATACAAGGCCTGCTGCCCCTTCCACACCGAGAAGACGGCCTCGTTCTGGGTCAGTCCCGAGAAGCAGTTCTATCATTGTTTCGGCTGCGGGGCGCATGGCACCGCGCTGCGGTTCCTCATGGACTACGATCACATGGCCTTCCCGGAGGCCGTGGAGGAGCTTGCCGGCCGGCTTGGAATGCCCGTACCGCACGAGGGTGGTGGCGGTCCGAAACCGCAGGACGCCTCGCTGTATGAGCTGATGTCCCGCGTGGCGGAGTTCTACGCCTCGACACTGTTGCGCTCCGAGCGCGCGACGGGCTATCTCACGCAGCGAGGCCTCACGGCCGAGATCATGCAGCGCTTCGGCATCGGCTACGCCCCCGATGCCTGGAACACCGTGCTCAGGCGTTTCGGATCGAGCGAGCACGACCGGCAGGCGCTCGCCGAGACGGGCTTGGTCATCGAGCGCGAGCGCGGGCAGGTTCGCGATGGGGATCGTCATTACGATCGCTTCCGCGACCGGGTCATGTTTCCCATCCGGGACAGCCGGGGACGGGTCATCGCCTTCGGGGGACGGGTGATCGACCGGGGCGAACCGAAGTACCTGAATTCCCCGGAAACGGCCCTCTTTCACAAGGGACGCGAGCTCTACGGACTGTACGAGACGCGTCTCGCGCGATCGAGCCTGAAGCGCCTGCTGGTGGTCGAGGGCTACATGGACGTGGTGCGGTTGCATCAGGCCGGGATCGCCTATGCCGTGGCCACGCTCGGCACGGCCACCACTCCCGAGCACCTGAAGCGCATCTTCCGGCTGGTCCGGGAGGTGATTTTCGCGTTCGATGGAGATCGGGCCGGCCGCGGCGCGGCCTGGCGAGCCCTGCAGCATGCCTTGCCGGAGGCCCGGGAGGGCCGCGAGATCCGCTTCCTGTTCCTGCCCGAAGGCCATGATCCGGACACGCTCGTGGGCGCCGAGGGACGCGAAGCGTTCGAGAGGCGCCTCGACTCCGCCCTGCCCCTGTCCGAATACCTCGTAAGGGAGTTGTCCACCCAGTGCGACATCATCCATGCTGACGGGCGGGCTCACTTTGCCGAAAGTGCGCGTCCACTCGTCAATAAGGTTCCGGAGGGCGTCTACCGGGAACTGCTGATGGGGCGTGTGGCCGAAGTGGTAGGACTGGCGCCGGAGCGGCTT
This sequence comes from Gammaproteobacteria bacterium, assembly GCA_027317845.1. Lineage (GTDB taxonomy): Bacteria > Pseudomonadota > Gammaproteobacteria > Steroidobacterales > Steroidobacteraceae > 13-2-20CM-66-19. Next base: position 4,384 of record DAHVQK010000009.1, on the reverse strand, counting down.
CGGGCGCTCTGGGAAGGCGGCGTGCCGACCCGTGCCGCCGCGCCGCCGCCGGTGAAACCCCGGACGGCCCACAGCGCGGGCCGGGGCAGCTTGGTGCGCCAGGCCATCGTACGGCTGGTGCAGTTCCCGGCGACGGCCGGCTCGGTAACCGATATGGAGCGCTTGGGGCTCGACGGCAGTACGGAGCCGGGAGCGGATTTGCTGCGCGCGCTGCTTGATGATTTACGTGAGCGGCCGTTAAAGACGGCGGGTCAGGTGCTCGAGCGCTGGGCGGCGAGACCGGGCGCAGAGCACCTGGGACGCCTGCTGGACAGGGAAGAGGTTCTGGATGAGGAGGGGGCCGCCGCGGTCGAGCTGCGTGCGGCACTGGTAAAGCTCGCCGATCTCGTCTTGGAACGGCGACTGGACGCATTGATCGCCAAGCAGGCCACCACCGGACTGAATAGCGATGAAATTCAGGAATTTCAAAGGCTTATGAGCCGAAAAGCGACGCGATGAGGTATGGCCGCGATTCGGGCGAACTTGTGATTGGGCGGTGAGCCTAATAGACTTCCCGGATTTACTTTGGCGCCCCTTGAGTTGGCCCCTGCCCGCCAGCAGATAGGGCCTCGTGCCCCCGCCAAATCCTTCGAGACCCCATGAAAGCGAAGCATAAGACACCCTCCGCCGGCCGGAAACGGCCCGCCGCACACGCGGAAAAGCCCACCAAGGCCACCGCCGAGAAATCGGCGCACGTGAGTGCGGCCAAGGCGCACACGAGCCACGCAAGCTCTGTTGAGTCGAAGAAAGCCGCCGCGCCGAAGAAGGCCGCCACGCCGCCGGTTGCACATGCGGAAGACCCCGCGCTCGAGAAGCACTCCGCCGAAAAGCGCCCGACGGGCGAGCGGCGAGTGCCGATGCCGGAGGACCGCCAGTCGCAGCTGAAACTGCTGATCGCCCGCGGCAAAGAGCAGGGCTACCTCACCTACGCGCAGGTGAACGACCACCTGCCCTCCGAAATCGTCGATCCCGAACAGATCGAGGATATCGTCAACACCATCAACGAGATGGGTATCCCGGTGTACGAGAAGGCGCCGGATACCGAGTCTCTGCTCGCCGGGGAGCCCTCGGCTCCCGCTGACGAGGAGGCGATCGAGGAAGCGGCCGCGGTGCTCGCGGCGCTCGATGCCGAGCTCGGCCGCACCACCGACCCCGTGCGCATGTACATGCGCGAGATGGGCACCGTGGAGCTGCTCACCCGCGAGGGCGAGATCCGCATCGCCCGCCGCATCGAGGAGGGCCTGGAGGCGGTGCGCCGCCAACTCGCCCTGTTCCCCTCGACTTACGACTGCATGTTGAAGGCCTACGAGCCGGTCAAGAGCGGCCAGACACGCCTGGTCGATGTCATCGTCGGTTTCGTCGACCCCAACGCCCCGGATGTCATCGCGCAGCCGCAGAACCCGACCAAGCTGGAAATCGCCGCACAGGAGGAGAGCGAGGACGAGGAGTCCGACGAGGACTCCGAGAACTCCAGCGAGGAAGAGGCCGTCGACACCGGGCCGGATCCGCAGGAAGCCGCCGAGCGCTTCGTGAGCCTCGCGAAGAGCTACGCGCACGTGCTCTCGGCTCTGGAGAAGCACGGCGCGCACGATCCGAAGTCGATGAAGGCGCGCAAGAAGGCTGCGGACGAATTCCTGGAACTCAAGCTCTCGCCGCGGATGTTCGATGCGCTGATCGCGAATCTGCGCGGCCACATCCGCGACATCCGCCAGCTCGAGAAGGAGATCATGATCGTCGCGGTGCGCGATTGCGGCATGCCGCGCAAGGATTTCATCGCCACGTTCCCGAAGAACGAGACCAACCCTCGCTGGCTGTCCAAGCACGTGAAGGCGGCCAAGAAGTACTCCGGGGCGCTCGCCAAGGTCGAAGAGGACATCCTGCGGCGGCAGACCAGGCTCGAGGCCATCGAGAAGGAGATGCACCTCTCGATCCACGACATCAAGGAGATCAACCGCGAGGTGTCGATCGGCGAGGCCAAGGCGCGCCGCGCCAAGAAGGAGATGGTCGAGGCGAACCTCAGGCTGGTCATCTCCATCGCCAAGAAGTACACCAACCGCGGCCTTCAGTTCCTCGACCTGATCCAGGAAGGCAACATCGGTCTGATGAAGGCGGTGGACAAGTTCGAGTACCGACGCGGCTACAAGTTCTCGACCTACGCCACGTGGTGGATCCGCCAGGCCATCACGCGCTCCATCGCCGACCAGGCCCGCACCATCCGCATTCCGGTGCACATGATCGAGACCATCAACAAGGTCAACCGCATCTCGCGCCAGTACCTGCAGGAAACCGGCACCGAGCCGGATGCCGCGATCCTGGCCGAGAAGATGGAGATGCCCGAGGACAAGGTGCGCAAGATCATGAAGATCGCCAAGGAGCCGATCTCCATGGAGACCCCGATCGGCGACGACGACGATTCGCACCTGGGCGATTTCATCGAGGACACCGGCATGCTGGCCCCCACCGACGCGGCGCTGCAGGCCAGCCTGCGCGACGTGGTGAAGGACATCCTGGACTCGCTGACGCCGCGCGAGGCCAAGGTGCTGCGCATGCGCTTCGGCATCGAGATGGCCAACGACCACACGCTGGAGGAAGTCGGCAAGCAGTTCGACGTCACGCGCGAGCGCATCCGCCAGATCGAGGCGAAGGCCCTGCGCAAGCTCAAGCACCCGACGCGCTCCGACAAGCTGCGCAGTTTCCTCGATTCGCTGTGACGCGAAGTCGCGGCGCGCCGGCGCCGCGACCCCCTGCCCGGCCGGGCCCGAAACCCGCCGGACGTGGAATATGTCACGCAACGGGCCGTCGCGGCCGTTAGACTTGCGCCCATGTCCAACCTGCGCAAGCCCGTCATACGGACCGTGGTGTTCGCCGACGTCGTCGGCAGCACCGGCCTGTACAAGTCCCTGGGCGACACCGCGGCGGCCCGGCTGATGACCCAGGTCACGCAGGCCGCCGGCGAGACCATCGCGCAGCACCACGGCCAGGTGGTGAAAACCCTGGGCGACGGCCTGCTCGCGGTATTCGACGACAACGCCGCGGCGGTGCAGGCATGCTGCGACGCGCAACGACGCCTGGCCTCGTGGACCCACGAGAGTTCGGCACCGGTTTCCGTGCCGCTGAAGATCGGCGTGTCGCGCGGCCCCGTGGTGCTGACCCCGGGCGATTGCTTCGGTGACGCCGTCAACTCGGCGGCGCGCCTGTCGGGTTCGGCCGCCGGCGGCCAGATCCTGCTCGGCGAGGCGGTGACGGATGCCCTGCCGCTGGACCTGCAGGCGCGCCTGCGCAGCCTGGGCTCGATCTTCCTGCGCGGCTACGAGCAGCCGGTGCCGGTGCACCAGATCGAGTGGGACGCCGGCTGGCAGAACAGCCAGACCATGCCGCACCTGCCGACGGTCATCGCCAGCGCCACGCAACGCCTGAGCCTGAGCTGGCTGGACCTGCACCAGGAAATGCCGGCCTCGCAGGGCCTGCTGCACATCGGGCGCACGCAAGCGGCGGAATTCGTCGTCAACGACATCCGGGTGTCCCGCCAGCATGCGCGCATCGAATGGCGCGGCAGCTACTTCATGCTCACCGACCTGTCCAGCAACGGCACCTGGGTGCGCTACGCCGGGCAGGACAACGCCCTGGCGCTGCGGCGCAACGAATGCGTGCTGCACGGCCAGGGCGAGATCTGCCTGGGCGCCAAGCCCACCGACCCCACCGCCCCGACCGTGCTGTTCGAGGTGTTCGACCGCTAGCCGCGCACGCAGGCAGGGCGCGCGCCGTGCGCGCGCCGTCCGTCGCTACCGCGTGCGCGAGTTCGTCCGCCGTTCCCATCCGCGTCAAGCCATGTCCCGCCGCGAAGACGAAGACTACGAGCACGGCAGCGCCCCGCTCACCGCCGTGGTGCTGTTCAATCTGGGCACCCCATCCGCCCCGACGACCCCCGCGGTACGTCGCTACCTGCGCGAATTCCTCGCCGATCCCCGGGTGGTCGAGGTCCCGCGCGCGATCTGGCTGCCGCTGCTGCACGGCATCATCGTGCCGTTTCGCGCTCCGCGCACGGCGGCCAAGTACGCACGCATCTGGCAGCCCGAGGGTTCACCATTGGCGTCGGCCACGGCCTCGCTGGAACGCGCGCTGCAGTCCGAGCTCGGGCGCCGCGGCCACCACGTGACGGTGCGCCACGCGATGCGCTATGGCGACCCCGCCACCGCCGCGGTGCTCGACGACCTGCACCGCGAAGGCATGACCCGGATGCTGGGCGTGGCGCTGTATCCGCAGTACAGCGCCGCCACCACCGCCACCGCGCTCGACGCGGTCGGGGGCTGGCTTCGCGGCAAGCGTCGCCAGCCGGCGCTGCGCT
>DAHVQK010000050.1 GCA_027317845.1 Gammaproteobacteria bacterium | reverse complement strand
CCTCCGTCATGGGAGGCGAGCAGGCCGCGAGCGTGCTCGCCACCGTCAAGCGCGCGCAGATCGAGGGCAGCGGCGGCAGCTGGCCGGCCGAAGAGGAGGAGTCCTTCAAGCAGCCGATCCGGGAGCAGTATGAGCGCCAGGGGCACCCTTACTACGCGTCGGCCCGCCTCTGGGACGATGGAGTCATCGACCCGCTCGAGACACGGCGGATCCTCGGACTGTCGCTCGCCGCGGCGCGCAATGCGCCGGATGAAGAGAGCCGGTTCGGCCTATTTCGGATGTAAGGACCATGATCCAACGTCTTCTGGTGGCCAATCGCGGCGAGATCGCCTGCCGCATCATGCGCACCGCCCGGCGGATGGGCGTTCACGCGATTGCGGTGTATTCCGATGCGGATGCGCACGCACGCCACGTGCGTGAGGCCGACGAGGCCTGGCGCATTGGTCCGCCGGCGGCGGCCGAGAGCTATCTCGATATCGAGGCCATCCTCGGCGCCGCCCGTGCGGCCCGCGCCGACGCCATTCACCCGGGCTACGGGTTTCTGTCGGAAAACGCGCGTTTCGCGCGCGCGTGCCGTGAAGCGGGATTGACCTTCGTCGGTCCTTCGGCCGAGGCGATCGAGGCGATGGGTGTCAAGAGCGTGGCCAAGGCGCGGGCGCGCGCCCTGGGTGTTCCGGTGCTGCCCGGTTACGATGGCGAGCGGCAGGACATCGAGCACCTCACCGCGCAGGCGCAGTCGGCGGGCCTGCCGCTCATCGTCAAGCCCGCCGCCGGCGGTGGCGGCAAGGGCATGCGCGTGGTGCGATCCACGGACGAGCTGCGCGATGCGCTCGTCTCGGCGCGCCGGCAGGCCGAGAGCAGCTTCGGCGAGGGCGCATTGCTGCTCGAACGGTACTTGCCCGAGCCGCGCCATGTGGAGGTGCAGGTGTTCGCCGATCAACACGGCAACTGTCTTCACCTCGGCGATCGGGACTGCTCGGTGCAGCGGCGCCATCAGAAGCTGATCGAGGAGGCCCCCGCGCCGCATCTGCCCGCGGCGCTGCGCGAGCGGCTGCACCAATCGGCCGTGGAGGTCGCCCGCGACATCGGGTACTCGGGGGCCGGCACCGTCGAATTCCTGTTCGATGGCCGCGAATTCTATTTCCTGGAAATGAATACGCGGCTGCAGGTCGAGCACACCGTCACCGAGGCGGTGACCGGTCTTGACCTGGTGGAGTGGCAATTGCGCGTCGCGGCCGGGGAGGCTCTGCCGCTTACTCAGTCGCAGATCGTGATCAAGGGGCACGCGATCGAGGCGAGGGTGTGCGCCGAGGATCCGCGGCACGGGTTCCTGCCGAGCGCCGGAACACTGAGGCTGGCAGAGTGGCCGCAGGGCGAGGGGCTGCGGGTGGATGCGGGATTCAGCGCGGGAGATACCGTGCCGGCGGTCTATGACTCGCTGCTCGGAAAGGTGATCGCGTGGGCGCCGGAGCGGGAGCGTGCGGCTCACCTGCTGGCTCGGGCGCTCGATCGGACGCACCTCGCGGGCATTCATACGAACGAGCACTGGTTGAGCCGCATCCTGCGTTCGACTGTGTTCCTCGAGGCGCGCCACAGCGTGGCGTTGCTCGCGGACCACGCCGAAGAATTCTCCGCCGAGGACCCGGCGGATGCCCGGACCCTCGTGCTCGCATCGCTCGCCACCCGGGAGCCCTTCGGCGGGCAGGCGAGTCCCTGGAGCCTCGGCGACGGGTTCGCGCCCAACCTGACGGCGACGATGGATGTGGTTTTCGCGACTCCCCAAGGAGAGCGCAGGATCACAGTGCGCTTCGAGCGCGGTGTGGCGCGGGAGGCGGTGGTGGGCGTGGAGCCTGCCGGACCGTCTGCGGACACGCTCGAGCTGGGCGATGTCAGCCGGGGTGAGGGGTGGATCGCGGCGCAGGTGCGGCGCGAGCGGCGGTATGCGCGATATTTCCGCGACGGATCGCGTCTGCATCTGTGGTCGGACGCGGCGCATCACGAGTTCTCCATCGAGGATCCGCGCACCCACGAGTTTACCGCCTCGACCACCACCGGCGGGCTGAGCACGCCGCTCCCGGGAGTGGTCTCGGCGGTGGCCGTCGAGCCGGGACAGAGGGTGCGCGCGGGCGAGGTGTTGATGGTGATCGAGGCGATGAAAATGGAACACGGCATCCTCGCGCCCTTCGACGGTATCGTCGAAACAGTGCATTTCGCGCGGGGCGAGCGCGTGCCCGAGGGGAGCGAGCTGCTGTCACTGTCGCGAAACGCAGACGGCGGAGGGTGAATTTAGGCTCTGTTCAGCTCGTCGGGGAAAGAATACCGGCATTCACAGTCCAGGGGAGCGGTACATGAATAAGTCGTTGTGGATGGGTGTGGCCGTTGGTGCAGCGATCGCCGTAGGCGCCGGCGCCATGGCGGGCTACGCGCTCAGAACCCACAGTGCTCGGAATACGCCGGACACGGCCGGCGCCACCGCGGGTGCGAGGCCCGGGGCTCGCGCCGCCGCGCGGCGTGCCGCGCATGTCCCGCAGACAGGCGGGTCTGCCCGGTACGCCACGGTCGTGCAGGTCGTACCGCTGACCCATCAGGTCGTGACCCCGAGGCAGCAGTGCCACGATGTGACGGTCACGCACACCCGGCCGGCCACCGATAACCACCAGATCCTCGGTAGTGTGGCGGGCGCGGTGATCGGCGGGTTGATCGGCCATCAGATCGGCGGCGGCACCGGCAAGGATGTCGCGACGGTGGCCGGCGCGGCCGCCGGCGGCTATGCCGGCAACCGGATCGAGGAGCACATCCAGAACGGCAACACCTACACGACCACCGAGCATCGCTGCCGCACGGTCTACGACAAGACGCTCGAGCCCAACGGCTACGAGGTGCATTACCGTCTCAACGGCCGCGATGGCACCGTGCGCATGGCCCATGCCCCCGGTCGGCGGATCCCGGTCGAGAACGGACGGCTCGTGCTGCATCAGAGCCGACAGAGCGGCTGATCAGCGCCCATCACCGCCCGCGGCGCGGCTCTCCGGCGTCGCGGGGCGATGCGATGACCGGGAAACGTGCGGGGAGTCCCGATCGAAGAACCGCCAGGGCCGCCTCGCCCAGGGCCCCGCGTAATCCACGCCGATACGCGGGCTGCGGCCGATGCGCACCTCGGCCGAGTTTGGCGGGCGCTCGATCCACATCGCCCCCGCGCACAGGTCCGCCCCATTCAGGCTCCGGTCGATGTCCATCGCCTGGCACAGCAGTCCCGGGCCGCAGGTGCGCTCCGTCACGCCCGTCACGGGCTCGAGCGCCCGCAGCAGCACGGCGTGAGGCACTCCCTCGGCCGCCGTGACCACGTTCAGGCAGTTCCACACGCCATAAATGAGATAGACGTACGCATGGCCCGGGGGGCCGAACATGACCTCGGTCCGTGCGGTGCGGCCCCGCGAGGAGTGCGCCGCGCGGTCCTCGGGCCCCTGGTAGGCCTCGGTTTCGACAATCCTCCCGATGCGCCGCGCGCCGCCGATCCGGTGCACGAGGTGCATGCCGAGCAGCTCACGGGCCACGGTCAAGGTGTTCTGCGCGTAGAAACCGCGAGGAAGTTTGCGGGACGCAACCATGGGGCTCCATGTTACAATAGTCATCGCCTGTGGAGCGGACCGCGGGCGTCATGGCCAACGGGAAGCGGGAACGATGAAGTCGATCCAATCACGTGTGATGTGGGGTGTCGCGCTGGCGGCGCTCGCGTTGGGTTCCACTGCGAGCCGTGCGGCGGTGTTCACCGTGCCGAAGGACGGGTCGCTCATCGGCCATGACAAGGTGGTGTACAGCAAAGCGTCCGACACGCTGCTCGGTATCGCGCGCAAGTACAGCGTCGGGTACTGGGAAATCCAGTCCGCCAACCCCCACGTGCACGTGTGGTTGCCCGGGCAGGGCACGCGGGTGGTGATTCCCGGCCGCTTCATTCTGCCGCCGGTGCCGAGGAAGGGCATCGTCATCAACCTGCCGGCGCACCGCCTGTTCTACTTCCCCAGGGCCCACGGCCACGATCAGCCCATCGTGATCACCTATCCCGCCGGCACCGGGATCAAGGGTTTCGTGACCCCGGTCGGCGTGACCCGCATCATCCGCAAGGTGCCGCACCCGGTGTGGATTCCGACCAAGCACATCCTCGAGTACCACGCCAAGATGGGCGATCCCATCCCCAAGATCTATCCCGCCGGGCCGAACAATCCCATGGGCGAGTGGGCGCTCGAGACGGCCCTCAGCCACGGGGAGATCTACATTCACGGCACCAACAACCCGATGGCCATCGGAATGTCGGTCAGTCATGGCTGCGTGCGCCTGTATCCCGAAGATATCGCGGCGCTCTTCCCCGTCGTGCCGGTGGGCACCCCCGTCAACGTCGTCAATGATCCGATCCTGGCGACCGTGCAGGACGGCAAGCTGTATCTGGCCATCTCTCCGCCCGTTGACAGCGGCAACGTGCCGGCCAGGCCCGACTACGGCGTGATCTCCAAGGTGATCGACCAGGCCATCGGCAATGCGGTCGTCGCCATCGATTGGAACCGGGTGCGCAGCATTGCCGTGCACGCCACGGGCATGCCCGAGCTCATCGGGGTCGAGGCCGATACCGCTCCGGCCAACGCCTCGCCGCCGCAGGGCGAGCAGATGACTTCCGATCCGGGAAGCTCGAGCCGCGCGAGCGGCAGCAGGGCGGGGACCTGAGCGCCCCGCAGCTCAGCCCTCGGTATCGAGGACCATCCGCACCAGCTGAGCGAAGGACGAGGCGCCCATTTTTTCCATCACCCGCGCACGATGGATTTCCACGGTGCGCTGGCTCACCCCGAGGTCCGCAGCCACCACCTTGTTGGGTTTGCCACGAGTGATGAGTGAGAGCACCTCGCGCTCGCGAGGTGTGAGGGAGGTGAGGCGGTCGCGGATCCGGTCTTTTTCCTTGAGCTCCTGCCGCGTCCGGTGGTCTTTCTCGAGTGCGCGTTGCACCCGATCGAGCAGGTCCTGGTCGCGGAACGGCTTTTGCAGAAAGTCGAAGGCGCCGTGCTGCATGGCCTCGACCGCCATGGGGATATCGCCGTGGCCGGTGATGAAGATGACCGGGATGGTGGCGCCACGCAGGTTCAGAATCTGCTGAAGCTCGAGGCCGCTCATCCCCGGCATGCGCACATCGAGCACCACGCAGCCCGGATACCGGGCATCGTAATTGGCGAGAAACTCCTGGGCGCTCGAGTACACTGTTGCGGGCAGCCCCACGGATTTCAGCAGCAGCCGCAACGAGGCGCGCACCGCCTCATCGTCGTCGACTACGAAAACCGTCGGTTGAGGTTCGCGGGATGTTTCCATAGGGTGGCTACCGGGAATACTATACGGATCCAGGGACGGTCCCAACAGTTCTATTCGGGGATGTCAACTGCCAGAGTATGTTGCCGGCAAGCCCGGCGCGCTAGGTACTTTCCGCAGGCAGACATCGTTTGCGTACGGTCCGGAGGCTGTGGTGGAGACAGAAGCGGTTCGCGCACGTCTGTTGAAGCGACGGGAGGAGCTGCACACGCGTGCCAGCAGCGCCCGGGCGGATCTGCGCCATGAATCCGACCCGCTGAGCGCGGATTTCGCCGAGCAGGTGACGCAGCGCGAGAGTGACGAGGTGCTGGGGGCGATCTCCGAGTCGGCGCGCGAGGAGTTGCGGCAGATCCAGGCGGCCCTCAGGCGGCTCGATGAAGGGACTTATACCGCCTGCTCGGTGTGCGGCGAGCCGATCGAGGAGGGGAGGCTTCAGGCGGTGCCGTACACGGACCGATGCCGCCGCTGCGCCGAGGGGTCGCAGCCGGGTCCGAGGCGCGGCCCCTGATGGCCGAGGCCCAGACGCCATCGGGCGTCATCACCATCACCACGGATTTCGGCCATCAGGGCCCATTCGTCGGGGTCATGAAGGGCCGCATCCTCGGGCGCTTTCCGCAGGCGCGCCTGGTGGACCTCACGCATGAGATCCTGGTCCATTGGCCGGCGGAGGCGGGATTCTGGCTGTCGAGGTCATTCGCCTACTTTCCCGCCGGTACGGTGCACGTGGCCGTCGTCGATCCGGGAGTGGGCACATCGCGAGATATTCTCGTGGTGCGCGCCGCGGGCCATCTGTTCACGGCGCCCGACAATGGCCTGCTCGCTCCCATCGTCGCCCGCCACCCGCAGGCGCAGATCGTACGCTTGCGGGCCGAGGGACTGGCCCGCCTCGGGATTCATCATGCCAGCGCCACATTCCATGGCCGGGACATCTTCGCGCCGATTGCGGCGGAGCTCGCCTCGGGACGCTGCCAGATTCACGACCTCGGTGAGCAGGCGAGCGCGGCTTCCCTGGTGCCCGCCTGGGTCGAGGAGCCGCTCGTCGAGCCGGGCAGCATTTCTGGCCTCGTCATCACCATCGACCACTTCGGCAATCTGATCACCAATATCGGGGGCGAGCTCCTCGAGCGTTTACGACTGCCCCTGGTGCATGCGGGGCATCATGCCCTGCCGCTGCTGCGGACCTATGGGGATACCCGTCCCGGGGCGTACCTGGCGCTGATCAATTCCTTCGGCGTGCTCGAGATCGCGCGCGCCGAGCAAAGCGCCGCCGAAGGCCTGGGTCTGGGCAGGGGTGCACCGGTGGTGGTGCGGGACAGGACGACGTAACCCTTCGCGCCTATTGCTCCGCGACAGAATTTCATTATAGTTCGCTGTCTTGCTGCGTGCCAAGATTGCACTACCCATTGATTTGACTCAGGATTTACACCGCTAGATGTCGGAACGAGATAACGAGAGCTTCGATCTCGATGAGGAATTCCTGGGCGGGGCCGCCGAGGAAAGCACCGATACCGATTACGATCGGTTGCTCGATCGGGTGGACAAGCGCCGCAACAATCCAGGTAAGCGCGGTAAGGCCGCGTGGAGCCGGCTCGAGGAAGTCCTGGCGGACAAGAAGCTCGAGAAGGACCTTCGCGATTTCGACGAAGAGCTCTAGCGCGCAAGCCCGTAGAGCACATTCGATCGACCCGAGCAGGGCGGCCGAGATTCAGGCCTCGCCCGGGGGTCTGCTTGGGCTGTAAGTCTGATCCGGCGCCCCCGCCGACCGGCCAGGAATACTCGTGACCCGCATTGCTTCCGAGTGGATCGTCCTCAAGTTCGGGGGGACCAGCGTCTCCTCGCTTGCCAACTGGCGCAACATCGCCAAAGTTGCCGCCGCGCGCGCCCAGCAGGGCGCACGGGTGCTCATCGTGCACTCGGCCGTGAGCGGCGTCACGGACCGTCTCGAGAAACTCCTCGATGCCGCCCGCGGCCAGGCCCAGGAGGAGGAGCTGCGTCTGATCGAGGAGCGGCACCGCAGGCTCGCCGCCGAGCTCGGAATTCCCTTGGGCGAGCTCTGCGAGCGCCAGCTGGGCGAGCTCAGGCAGATCGCCGCGGGCGTCGCGCTGATCGGCGAAGTGAGCGATCGGACCCGGGCCCGGGTCATGTCGGCCGGTGAGCTGATGGCCACCGATCTGGGCGTGCGGTTCCTGCGCGCCCAGGGCCTGGACGCCGAGTGGGCCGACGCGCGCACGATGCTCGCTGCGGAAGAGCGCGCAAGCGCCTCCGTGAAGGCGAGTGTGCTCTCGGCGGTGTGTAATTTCGCGCCGGACCACGTTCTCGAGCAGCGCTTGAGAGCGATGGCCCCCATCGTCGTGACGCAGGGGTTCATCGCAAGCGATGCCGACGGCAATACCGTGCTGCTCGGGCGCGGCGGCTCGGACACCTCCGGGGCGTATTTCGCCGCGAAGCTGCGCGCGCAGCGGCTCGAGATCTGGACGGACGTTCCGGGCATGTTCAGCGCCAATCCGCGCTCGACGCCGACGGCGCGTCTACTGCGTTCCCTGCACTACGACGAGGCGCAGGAGATCGCCACGAGCGGTGCCAAGGTCCTGCATCCGCGCTGCATCCTACCGGTGCGCCAGTACGGCATTCCGCTGCACGTCTATGCCACTCAGGCGCCCGAGCTCGAGGGCACGGTGCTGTCCGCCGAAGGCGATGGCACTGCGCAGGTGAAGGCGGTATGCACCAAGAAGGGCATCACGCTGGTCTCCCTCGAGAGCCCGGGCATGTGGCATCAGGTGGGGTTTCTTGCAGACGCGTTCCAGGTCTTCAAGAGCCATGGCATGTCGGTCGACCTGATCTCGACATCCGAGACCAACGTCACCGTGTCCCTCGATCCGGCCGCCAACACGCTGGACTCGGCTCTGCTGAGTGCCCTGGTCGGTGACCTGTCGCGCCTTTGCCGAGTGCAGGTGATCGGCCCCTGCGCCTCCGTGAGTCTCGTGGGGCGCAATATCCGGGCCATCCTCCACCAGCTGGGCGGCGCGTTCGAGTTCTTCGAGGAGCAGAAGATCTACCTGGTGAGCCAGGCGGCCAACGATCTCAACTTCACCTTCGTGGTCGATGAGAATCAGGGCGACCGGCTCGTCGATCAACTGCACGAGCTGCTCATCCGTCCTGCGGCGGGCGAGCGGGTCCTCGGGCCCACCTGGGAGCAGCTGTTCGCGAAGGCGCCCGCGGCCATCGTTCCGCCCGCGCCCTGGTGGCGCGGGCGGCGCGAGCAGTTGCTGGCAACGCTCGGTGAGCGCGATTGCGCGTACATCTATCACCTGGAGAGTGTGAGCGCCTGCGCTCGCGCATTGCGCTCGATGGGCTCGGTCGCTCGGGTCCATTACGCGATGAAGGCGAATCCCCATCCGGATGTCCTGCGCGCCGTGCGGCAGGAAGGGGTCGAGTTCGAGTGCGTTTCGCGTGGCGAGGTGCAGCGGGCGCTGGATCTGTTCAAGGACCTCGACCCGCGCCGGGTGTTGTATACGCCCAATTTCGCATCGCGCGAGGAATACCGCTGGGCGCTCGAGCGGGGCGTGCAGGCGACGGTGGACAATCTGCACGTGCTCGAGTGGGGTGAGCTCTTGCGCGGCCGCGAGATCTTCGTGCGCGTCGATACCGGCGTCGGGGCCGGCCACCATCATCACGTGCGCACGGCGGGCGCGCATGCCAAGTTCGGGGTGCCGATCGCAGACCTGGACCACTTCGCCCGCGAGGCACAGCGTCACGGGGCGCGCATCGTGGGTCTTCAGGCGCACGTCGGCAGTGGCATTTTCGACGTCACGACCTGGGAGCGGACCGCGCGTCAGCTGGCCGACCTGGCTCAACACTTCGGTGAAGTGCGCGCCATCGATATCGGCGGGGGGCTCGGCGTGCCGGAACGCAGCGACCAGCTCGGGCTCGACCTCGATAAGCTCGATACGCTGCTTCGCGCCGTGAGCGCCGAGCATCCGCAGCTCGAGATCTGGATGGAGCCCGGCCGCTACCTCTCGGCGCTCGCCGGGGTGCTGCTCGCGCGGGTGACTCAGATCAAGACCAAGGGGCAGGTACGCTACGTCGGTTGCGCCACGGGGATGAACTCTTTGATCCGTCCTGCGCTCTATGGGGCATACCATGAGATCGTCAATCTCAGCCGCCTGTCGGCGGTGGCCAGCGAGCTGGTCAACGTCGTGGGCCCTATCTGCGAGAGCGCCGATGTGCTCGGCCACGATCGTCTGTTGCCACCGACACGTGAGGGGGACGTGCTGCTCATCGCCAACGCCGGAGCGTACGGTCACGTCATGAGCTCGCATTACAACCTGCGTGACCCGGCAGAGGAGATCGTTCTCTGAAGGGCGGGGATAAGCGTAAGTCGCGAGGCAAGTCCTCGCGCGGAAAATCCGGCGCACGCAAGCGCTCCTTGCGAGGACGGGCCATCGGCGCCGTCCTGACCGGCGCACTCGTCGTGGCGATCGTGTGCGCCGGCTACGCGTTCTATCTCGACAGGCTGGTCACGCAGCGGTTCAAGGCACTGCACTGGACGCTTCCGGCGCGCGTCTATGCCGCGCCGATGCAGCTGTACGCGGGGCTGCCGCTCAGCGAGCCTCAGCTCGAGCATGAGCTGGAGCGACTGTCCTACCGCCGCGTCCCCGAGCTGCAGGGGCCGGGAACTTACCAGCCGGGGCGGGAGCGGATCGATGTGGTGCTGCGCCCCGCGCAGTTCGCGGATCGCAGCCGGGGGCCGATGCGTCTCGCGGTGAGCTTCGGCCCGGCCGGCATCCAGGCGCTGAGCGGCGCGGGTGGGCAGGTTCCGGTGGTGCGCCTGGATCCGCTCCTCATCGGCAGCATTTTCCCGAGCGATGGGGTGGATCGTATCGTCGTCACCCCACAGCAGGTTCCGCCGCTGCTGCCGAAGGCCCTGAAGGCGGTCGAGGATCGCACCTTCGATACCAACTGGGGGATCGACCCGAAGGGCATTCTGCGCTCGGCCTGGGTCGACCTGATCGAGCATCGCTACGCGGAAGGCGGCAGTACCCTCACCCAGGAGCTCGTGCGCAGCTATTTCCTCAACAACCGGCGGACCCTGTGGCGCAAGATTCGCGAGGCCGTCATGGCGGTCTCGCTGACCGAGCATTTCAGCAAGGCGTCCATCATGAACGCCTACCTCAACGAGGTCTTTCTCGGCCAGGACGGCAACCGCTCCATCCACGGCTTCGGGCTCGCGAGCGAATACTATTTCGGCGAGCCGCTCTCGGAGCTCGATCTGCCGCAGATCGCGATGCTGGTCGCCATCGTGCGCGGTCCGACGTATTACAACCCGCGCCGCCATCCGCGGCGTGTGCTGGCCAGACGCAACCTGGTGCTCGACACCCTGGCGCAGCAGGGCGTGGTCACCGAGGCCCAGGCTCGCGAGGCGATCCGCCAGCCGCTCGGCGTCACGGCCGAGGCCTCCGGCGCCTATTATCCGGCCTACATGGACCTCGTGCGCCGCACGCTGACCCGCGACTACCCGGAGCAGGCGTTGACCGAGTCGGGCCTGCGGATCTACACGAGTCTCGACCCGAGGGTGCAGGAGATCGCCGGGCACGCCCTCGATGCCCAACTGCACATCCTCGATCGCTGGCATCACCGCGGCAAGGAGCAGTTGCAGGGCGCCGTAGTGGTCACCTCGCCCCAGACGGGCGATGTGCTGGCGATCATTGGCGGGCGCGACGCCGATTACGACGGCTTCAATCGCGCCCTCGATGCGCGCCGCTCCATCGGCTCGACGATCAAGCCATTCATCTACCTGACGGCGCTCGAAACGGGCAATTACAATCCGGCCTCCATCATTCAGGACGTGCCGGTCGCCATCAAGCTCGCCAACGGGCGGTACTGGCGCCCGAAGGACTACACACGCACCGACTTGGGCCCGGTGCCCCTGGTGCGCGCGCTTGCCGACTCGCTCAATGACGCCACGGTAAACCTCGGCATGAGCATTGGCCTCGACAGCGTGGCGCGGACGCTGGAACGTTTCGGCATGCCGCCACAGCGGCAGTTGCCTTCGATGCTGCTTGGCGCGAGCGACCTCTCGCCGTTTCAGGTGGCGCAGCTGTACAACGGGCTCGCCAATGGGGGCTTCCTCACCCCGCTGCGCGCGGTACAGGCGGTGGTCAGCGCGGATGGCAAGCCATTGAAGGCCTTTCCGCTGCAGGTCACCCAGGTCGCACCCCCCTCCGATGTCTACCAGATCACCACCATGATGGAGCAGGTGGTGCAGCACGGCACGGGCGAGCCGGCGATGCGCATCCTGCCGCCCGGGCTGACCACGGCGGGCAAGACCGGCACGTCACAGAACGATCGCGACAGCTGGTTCGCGGGCTTCTCGGGCAGCAACCTCGTGGTCGTGTGGATCGGCTACGATCACAATCAGCCGACCGGCCTCACCGGTGAGATGGGGGCGGTGCCGGTGTGGGCGCGCATCATGGCCTCGATCGGCACGCTGCCGCTGAGCATGCCACCGCCGGAGGGGCTGACCGACACCTGGATCGATTTTTCGACCGGACTTCAGGCCACGCCGACCTGCGATGGTCTCATGGCGGTGGAAGTCGCGGTACCGACCGGCACACAACTGCCCGCCATGCCCGGATGCAACCTCACTGGAGGGGTTCTGTGACACCCGTTCGTTGCCGCCTTGGAACGATGTTGGCGCTCCTGTGCACAACCGCCCTGTCGGGCTGTGCGGTCTTCGGACCTCCTCTGGGGGGACCGCCGAGCGGCTCGCAACCGCGCTCGGCCCGGCGGGGCGCCATCGGGCCGCCGCAGTCCTTCTCGCAACCGGTGCCGCCCATGCAAGCAACACCGCCGTCCGCCCCCGGGGTGCCGCCACCTCCCGTGCGGCAGTTCGAGCTCGGTCCGGCGGCGGCATCGCTGGTGAGCATCGCGCAGGGCCAGGAGCGCAGCGGCAATTACGGACTGGCCGCACAGACTCTGGAGCGGGCCCTGTCCATCGAGCCGCGCAACCCCCTGGTGTGGATCGCGTTGGGTAAGGAGAGTCTCGCCGCCCGCGATCCCGCGCAGGCCTATGGTATGGCGCGCAAGGCGCTGTATCTCGCGGACGGCGATCCGGGCGTGCAAGCCTCCGCGTGGGGGCTGATTGCCGCCTCGCTGCGAGCTCAGGGACAGAATCAGGCGGCGGTGGCGGCCGAGCAGAAGGCGGCCGAGCTATACCCGCACTGAGCACCCGAGGCGACCTCGGTGCCGCGGACGAGGACTCCTCATACGGGCCGGACGTGCACGCGGCGGCCACCGACTCCGGGAACAGCCGATAGCTCTCGCTCATGACGGCGCGGTTGAGTTCTGGAGCGAGTGTCTCGACGAACTGCGCGAGCCTGCCGAGGGGTGTTGCGAGACGCACGGGACGGCGCACCACCGCCTGGCACACGATGTCCGCGGCCTGTGCGGGACTCAGCAGCGGCACACGCCGATACAGGCGGGTCGGTGCCACCATGCCCGTGCGCACGAGCGGCAGGTTGATCACCGTGAAGCGCACGCCCCGCTCACGGTACTCCGCGGCGGCGCAGCGTGTGAACGCCTCCAATGCGGCTTTGGAGGCGTTGTATGCCGCGAAACGGGCGGCATTGCTCAATACCCCGATGGAGGAGATGCTGATGACGTGTCTGCCGCCGCGCGCGGCCATCGAAGGCAGAAAGCCGAGCGTGATGCGTACCGCCGCCAGATAGTTGATCCGCATCAGCCGCTCATAATCGTGCAGACGGTCGTACGTATGCTCGATGGCCCGGCGGATCGAGCGCCACCACGAGCACCTTCGCGCCTGCGGCGGCGAGGCGCAGCGCGGTCGCCCGGCCGATTTCCGCGGACCCGCCGGTGACGAGCACCGTCTTGCCGCGAACGGTTTCGGCCAGCCGCTCCCGGCCGGGACGGTCCGGGTCGAGTTGGCGCTCCCAGTAATCCCATAGGCGCCAGGCGTAGTCCTCGAGCGGCGGCACGCGGATGCCCGCGCGCGCCAGCAGTTCCGTCGCTCGACCGGCGGGGAACGCCGTCGGGTAGTCGAGCAGATCCAACACAGGCGCCGGGATGCCGAGATCGTCGAGGAGTTGCGCGAGCATCCGCCGCAGCGGCTGCAGGGCACCATGTGCCGCGCCCGTCACCGAGGTGAGCGTCTCGATGAGCGCCGGCTCGAGCCGCAGGGTCATGCGCGGCGCGTGAGCGGCGTCGGCCAACACGTTGAGCACCGCGCCGATGTGCCTGTCGAGCGGATCGGTCAGATGGAAGCAGCGGCCGTCCTCCCCGGGAAGGTGCGCCAGATGATCGAGCGCGGCCGCCACGAAATCCACCGGCACGAGGTTGATGTGTCCGCCCTCGAGCCCGAACAATGGAATCCAGCGGGGCAGGGTGTCGCGTACCCGCTGGATGGCTTTGAAAAAAGGGTCTTCGTGATTCAGTGTGGGTAAAAGACGGGGTTCGTCGATGCGTAAACCCCTATATTCGCAGGATCAGATGCCTCTGGCGGGCGGGCCGAAATTTGGCATGATGGCCGGATGCCAAGAACCCGCCGATCGCGTCGCCTCATCGATGCATACACGTTCCCCGGCTTTCGACCCCGAGCCACTGTGCAGGGTCTGTTCGGTGATCCGCTCGCGCGGCTGGTCACCTTGGCTCGGCGGGGAAAAAAACGATCTGCGGCGCATGTGGCACGGTTCAGCGAGGCTGGTACGACCGAACGCGCCGACCGCACCGACCTTGGAGAGGACCTCGATGATCTGGGGAGGGGGTGTATCCTCCGCGATTCAAGCGGCGGATGATGGACCGGATCTCTGCCGTGATGGCGGATGCGCGGAGGTGATGGATGCTGCCTCGGCCCTCACCAGCTCGAGCAGCGTCGGCTCGCTAGCGGGGTTCCCATCCCACCGAGGCCCGGCCTCCCGCTGGGCCCAAACCCACCCTTTCGGCAGTGAGCCGAGATCGGATTCAACGACTGGATCGGGCCGATATATCTCATCAGGAAGTGGGATCGGAGTGAACTTCGGCCCGACCCGGCTGACGGCGGGAATCCGCTCGATCACTGAATCACCGGAAACGCGGCGAGCTTGAAAGGGGGCCGTGACACGACGCCTTGTATACAGGCACTCCGCTACCGTCGTGCGGGGATCACCGGAGTCGGTGCTTCCGAGTGAATATTCTGGAACCGGCTGTTGCCTGGCTCTGGGCCTTCGAAAATGCGAGGACTGACCTGCCGGCCTTCTTTGGACCACGGGATCCTTAGGAGATGGCTCCTTCTGGGGTCGGTTGTGACAGTTGCTTCTTGAACTCCGCCGGCGTGAGGTTCCCGAGGCTCGAATGCGGTCGGACCTCGTTGTAGTGTCTGCGCCAGCTCTCGATTACGATCTTCGCATCAACTCGATTGCGAAACCACTCCATCGACAGGCACTCGTCGCGGAACTTCCCGTTGAAGGATTCAGTGGTGCCGTTCTGCCATGGCTTGCCGGGATCGATCAGCGCGGTCTCGATCTTCTCTGCAGCCAGCCATTTGAGGACCGCTCGGGAGAGGAACTCCGAACCGTTGTCGGAGCGCAGGTATCTCGGAGCCCCGTGCACGCTGATGAGCTTGGCGAGCACTTCCTTGACCCGAGTGCTGCGGATGCTGCCAGCCACGTCGATCGCCAGCGCTTCGCGAGTGAACTCGTCGATCACGGTAAGGCATTTGAGCTGCTGGCCGTTGGCGCAAGCGTCGAAGACGAAGTCGTAGGCCCACATCGCGCGTGCCCCGGTTGGCGGCAACGGGCGCGGACGAGAGCCAGCGACGCGCCGCGGCGGCGGTTTTCTAGGCACTTGAAGGCCCGCGGAGCGCCACAGCCGGTGGGCTCGATCAGCACTCATGGGGTATCCCAGACGATCCAGGAAGACCTGGATACGGCGATAGCCGAACCGTGGGTACTGCGCTGAGAGCTGGTGCTTGTGTCCCAGAACGGGCGCGTCCTTCGCCACAAGGCGCGACTGGTAGTGCAGCGCCGAACGCGCCGCTCGGCACGCTGCCATTGAGTACATCGCCCAAGACAATCCCCGGGCCGCTCTCGGACAACTGGTCGAGATCGAGCGCCAGACGGACCTCTTACCCTTGCACCCCGACATGGGCCGGTCCAGCCGCAAGAAGGGAACTCGTGAACTCGTTATCAACCGCACCCCCTTTATTCTGGTATATCGAGCAAAGCGCCGCGCGAAGCGCATCAAGATCGTGCATTTCCCGCACGGCGCACAGCAGTGGCCCAAGGGCTGGTCCGCGACGGATTAAGGAGTCTCCCTGTGGAAGTGAGCACAAGCATGAAGAAAAAGCAAGTTGTATCAGCGGTTCGGAGTATGAGGCGATACAGATGAACGCAGTTTCTCGCATATTCGAGATGCTCAATCGACGTTATCTAATCCGAGCCTATTTCATTGGATTGGTCTTCTTTGGGTTAGAGGGGTTCATGCTTGTTCACTCCCTCACGAGAGGGCATGTCCATGTTGGCGGGGACATGCTGATGCTCGTGCTAATGGCTGCGGACACGCTGCTCTTCCCTTTCTCCAAATTCGCATGGGATCAAACTCGCGACTTTCTGATGGGCAACAACATCGTGTTTGCGAACGCGATCGTCATTTTTGTGATGAAATTGTTTGTCAACATCTTGCTCTGGGGATTCGCTATTTTCGTCGCCCCCATCGGAATCGGTTACCTGTGGTTCCGATCTCACCGAAGGGCAGCTTGACCAGACCGAGGTAGCCGCTCACGCAACCCGGGAGAGCGGCGGGCGGGCACGCGGCAGCGACGCCGAACGCGCTCATGAGGCCCTCCGTTGCGCCTCGGCTTCCAACTCCTGGCGCCGCTGCGCAATCTCGTTCGGGACCACCTCGTACCTGAACGAGGCATGGCCCGCGAATTTCGACAGCGCGGCAAGGCGTTTGCGGAGAACCCGGACTTGGTTGGAGAGCGCGAGGATCGTCAGGTCTTCCTCGGCCGTCACAACGTGGCCGACCCGCATTGTTTTCGCGAGCCCGCCGGCGACGTCGGTGAACAGGAGCAGTGCGTCGATCTCCTCCATCAGAGCCGTGTCGATGGATTCGAGCGAGGGACGTACCTCGGTAACGAGGGACAATTGGTGTGCGGCCATGACTGCCTCTTTCGTGGCTGTGGTGGTGGCCGCTCGCCGTGCGTGCACGGTCGGGCGGCGCCAGGCGGCGCCAGAGCAAGAGGTATCAAATAGTCCGCTTGCGGTTATTACCGGTTAAGGCGGACAAACACCCGAGATGACTTACAGCAAGTGATTGATTTTATGGTGGAAAGGGAGGGACTCGAACCCTCGACCCCGGCATTATGAGTGCCGTGCTCTAACCGGCTGAGCTACCTTTCCACACGTTTTCGGTGCCGGCCCCGCCACCCCCTGGCCGGAGGGGTCGCCGGCGCGACCAAAAGGGGGCGCGCATTGTCCTTGGGATGCGCCAGGGGTGTCAACCGCCTAGACGTTGAACCGGAAGTGCACCACGTCCCCTTCCTGCATCACGTATTCCTTGCCTTCCAGGCGCAGCTTCCCCGCCTCGCGGGCACCCGCCTCGCCCTTGCAGGCGACGTAATCCGCATAGCCGATGACCTCGGCCCGGATGAAGCCCCGCTCGAAATCCGTATGGATTACCCCGGCCGCCTGGGGCGCGGTGGCGCCTACGGGGACGGTCCAGGCCCGCACTTCCTTCTCCCCGGCGGTGAAATAGGTCTGCAGGCCGAGCAGCCGGTAGCCGGCACGGATCACCCGGTCCAGGCCCGGCTCCTCGAGCCCGAGCTCGGCCAGGAAGCCGGCCCGGTCCGCCGCATCGAGCTGCACGATCTCCGCTTCGATGGCGGCGCAGACCGCCACGACCACCGCCCCCTCCGCCGCGGCACGCTGCTCGACCGCCGCGAGCAATGGATTGCCCTTGAACCCATTTTCGGCCACGTTGGCCACATACATCACCGGCTTGGCGGTGAGCAGCTGAAGCTCGCGGATGTCCCGCCTTTCCTCGACGGTCAGCGCCATCGCGCGCACGGGCTTCACCTGGTCGAGGTGCGCCTTCACGCGCTCGAACAGCGCCTTCTTCCTCAAGGAATCCTTGTCACCGCCCTTCGAGGCCTTCGCGGCCCGCTCGAGGCCCTTCTCCACCGTCGCCAGGTCCGCTAGCGCCAGCTCGGTATCGATGACCTCGATGTCGGCCAGCGGGTCGACTTTGCCCGCCACGTGCACGATGTCGCCGCTCTCGAAACACCGCACCACGTGCGAGATCGCGTCCACCTCGCGGATGTGAGACAGGAACTGGTTGCCCAGCCCCTCGCCCTTGGATGCGCCGGCCACCAGGCCGGCGATGTCCACGAACTCCACGGTGGCGGGCAGGATCCGCTCGGGATGCACCAGGCCGGCGAGCACGTCCAGCCTCGGATCGGGCACGGGCACGATGCCGACGTTGGGATCGATGGTGCAGAACGGGTAGTTGGCGGCGGCCGCGTTCTGCGCCTGGGTGAGCGCGTTGAACAACGTCGACTTGCCGACATTCGGCAATCCCACGATGCCGCAGCGGATGGACATGAAACGGACTCCCGCGCCTTCGGCCTCAGGCCGGGCGCACTTAAGGCTCTGCGTTGCTGCGCCGGTGCAGGCGGTTCATCGCCTTCTCGGTGCCCTCGAGCAATATGGGGGGCAGAACATCGGCGGCCGCCGAGACGGCCTCCTCGATCAGCGCGGCCTCCGCCTGCGGCGGCCGGCCGAGCACGTAATCCAACACGGCGGAGCGATCGCCCGGATGTCCGATGCCGATGCGCAGCCGCCAGAACGACTCGCCGAGCCGCGCCATGATGTCGCGCAGCCCATTGTGGCCGCCCGCACCGCCGCCCAGCTTCAGCCGCACCACTCCGGGCGGGAAATCGAGCTCGTCATGCGCCACCAGGATCGCCTCGGGGGCGATCTTGTAGAAGCCTGCCAGGCTCTGCACCGAAGCGCCGCTCAGGTTCATGTAGGTCATGGGCTTGAGCAGCCACAGCTCCTGCTCCGCGATGCGCGCGCGCGCGACCTCTCCCTGGTGCCGGGGCTCGCTGCGAAAGCCGGCGCCTGCGCGCCGGGCCAGTTCGTCCACGAGCGCAAACCCCGCGTTGTGACGCGTGCGGGCATAGGTGGGGCCGGGATTGCCCAGCCCCACCACCAGCCTGAGCGGCGTCCCAGGCACGGGCCGCTACTTCTTGCCGCCTTCCTTCTTCTCTTCGCCCTTCTTCGCCTCGGCACCCGCCGCCGGCGCCGCACCGGCGGCTCCCGCAGCCGGGGCAGCTCCCTCGGCCGGCGCTGCGGCGGCCTCGGCCGCGACCGGCTCGGGCTCTGCGGCGCGCGGACTGTGGATGGAGACGACCGCAGCGTTGCGGTGCGCCAGCTCCGGAACGGTCACGCCCGGGGGCAGCGGCACATCCGCCAGGAACTTCGTCTCGTTGAGGTTCATGTCGGCGAGATCGAGTTCCAGGAACTCCGGCAGATCCTTCGGCAGGCAGCTCACTTCGACATCGGTGCGCATGTGCGACACGATGCCGCCCTGGGTCTTCACGCCCGGGCTTGCGGCCTCGTTCTTGAAGTGGATGGGCAGGTGCAGGCGGATCGGCTCGTTCTCGACCACGCGCTGCAGGTCGAGGTGCACGATCTGGTTGCGCGCCGGGTGCATCTGCACGTCCTTGACGATGGCCGGCTGCGCCTTGCCGTCGACCGTGACCTCGATGATCGAGGAGTAGAAACGCTCGTCCTCGATGACGGCGAGGAGCTTGTGGTGCACGAGCGAGAGCGCCTCCGCATCCTTGTGGCCGCCGTAGATGATGGCCGGAACCTTTCCCGTGTTGCGCAGGCGGCGGCTCGCACCCTTGCCTTGCGCACCACGCGGCTCCGCGTTGAAGCTGAACGAAATTCGCATGATGATCTCCAACTGACGATAACAACGCGCCGCGGCCCGCGACCAGGCCCCGGCGCACCCGAAAAACTGTCAGCGCCCTCGCGGGGCGCCCTCAATCGACATACAAAGAGCTGACCGACTCCTCGTCGCGGATGCGGCGGATGGTCTCCGCGAGCAGCGCCGCCACCGACAGCTGGCGGATGCGGCCGCAGTCGCGGGCCGCCTCCGACAGCGGAATGGTGTCGGTCACCACCAGCTCATCGAGCTGCGAGCGCGATATCTTCTGCACGGCCTCGCCCGAGAGCACCGGGTGGGTGATGTAGGCGACCACTCGCTGCGCGCCCTCGTCCTTCAGCGCCTTCGCGGCCTGGCACAGCGTCCCGGCGGTATCCACCATGTCATCGACCAGCACGCAGGTCTTGCCGCCGATGTCGCCGATGATGTTCATCACTTTCGACTCGTTCGGCCGCGGCCGGCGCTTGTCGATGATGGCGAGGTCCGCATCATCGAGGCGTTTGGCGATGGCGCGCGCGCGCACCACACCGCCGACATCCGGCGAAACGATCACGACGTTGCGGTATGCCTGCTTCCAGGCGTCCCCGAGCAGCACAGGCGAGGCGTATACGTTGTCCACGGGGATGTCGAAGAACCCCTGGATCTGGTCCGCATGCAGATCGATGGTCAGCAGCCGGTTGACGCCCGCGATCGACAGCATGTTGGCGACCAGGCGCGCGGTGATCGCCGAACGTGTCGCCCGCGGCCGGCGGTCCTGGCGCGAATAGCCGAAGTAGGGCACCACGGCGGTGATGCGCGCGGCCGAGGCGCGCCGGCAGGCATCCACCATGACCAGCAGCTCCATCAGCGTGTCGTTGGTGGGAGGACAGGTCGGCTGCACGATGAAAACATCGCGTCCGCGCACGTTCTCCATCAGCTCGACGTTGATTTCACCGTCGCTGAAGCGTCCCACGTAAGCACGCCCGAGCGGCGTCTGCAAATGCCGCGCGATATCGGTAGCCAGCGCCGGATTGGCATTGCCGGCAAACAGCGCCAGTGTGTCGCTCGTACTCATGGGTGCCTTATGTCATCGACCTGGCTGGGGTGGGAGGATTCGAACCTCCGTATGGCGGGATCAAAACCCGCTGCCTTACCACTTGGCGACACCCCAGCACTCCGAAAAACTCTCGATCCAGATCTGACTCGATGGGCGCGATCCCCGCCTCCCCGGAGCCGGCTCATCGCACGGATTGCTGCAGAAGCGCGTGCACCGGCGAAACATTCAGTCCGCGCGCCACGAAACTCCGCCACCGCTGCGGCGCGCGCGCCGCAATACGCTCGGCCTCCGCAGCCGTCGCCAGAGAAGCGAAGATACAGGAGCCGGTTCCCGTGAGCCGTGCCGGAGCACGCCGGGCATCCGTGCGCAGCTGCCCCTCGAGCCAGTCGAGCGCCTCGGCCACCACGCTCCAGCGCGTCCGTACCACCGGCTCGCAATCG
>DAHVQK010000047.1 GCA_027317845.1 Gammaproteobacteria bacterium | reverse complement strand
CGGCGCGGTGCTGGCCGAATTCGAGATCGATCCCAAACTGCCGCAGCGGCAGGCCGACTACGCGCGCTGCTGGCAGGGGCTGGCCAGACGCTTCACGCCGCCAGCGACCTGACATGCGCGCCATCGACGCCACGCACGATCCGGTGCTCACGAGCTGGGTGGAGTCGGCCAACCGGCAGGGGAGCGACTTCCCCATCCAGAACCTGCCGTTCGCGGTGTTCCGCCGCTCAGGGAGCGGCGAGCCACTGCGCTGTGGCGTGGCGATCGGCGATGAGGTGCTCGATCTGGCGCTGCTCGGTGCCGCGCAGCCGCTCGAGGGCCTGGCGGCCCGGGCGCTGTCGGTATGCGCCGAGCCGGCGTTGAATCCTCTCATGGAGCTCGGGAGTGAGGCCTGGCGGGCGCTGAGGTGGGGACTGTCGGAGGTCCTGCGCTCGGGGTCGCGACACGCCGCGCGCGCGGCAGGGGCGCTCGTGCCGCAGGCGGAGGTGGAGTTCGCGCTGCCGGCGCGGATCGGCGACTACACGGATTTCTACACCTCCATCCATCACGCCACGGCGGTCGGGCGGTTGTTTCGTCCGGATCAGCCGCTGCTCCCCAACTACAAGTGGGTGCCCATCGCCTACCACGGACGCGCTTCCTCCATCGGAGTGTCCGGACAACAGGTGAGGCGCCCGAGCGGGCAGCTGAAGCCGCCGGGTGCCGAGGAGCCGCGGCTCGCGCCGACCGGTCGCCTCGACTACGAGCTGGAAGTCGGTGTGTTCATCGGCAGGGGTAACCTGCGAGGCGAGCCCGTCCCGATCGGGCGGGCCGAGGAGCACGTGTTTGGCCTGTGCCTGCTCAATGACTGGTCGGCTCGCGATGTGCAGGCGTGGGAATACCAACCGCTCGGTCCCTTCCTCGCCAAGAACTTCGCCACGACGATCTCGCCCTGGGTGGTGACGCTCGAGGCGCTGGCGCCGTTTCGCTCGCCCTGGAGCCGCCCGAGCGCCGATCCCCAGCCGCTGCCCTATCTCGATGACCCCGCGCTGCGCGTGCTCGGGGCGATCGATCTCGAGTTGGAGGTGGCGCTCGAGACGGCGTCCATGCGGGTGCGGGGCGCCCCCGCGCAGCGGCTGTCGCGCTCGAACTTCAGGGACAGCTACTGGTCGATCGCCCAGATGGTGGCGCACCACAGCGTGAACGGCTGCAACCTGCTGCCCGGAGACCTGCTCGGCAGCGGCACGCAGTCCGGGCCCGGGGCCGGGGAGTCTGGCTCGCTCCTCGAGCTGACCGATGGCGGCCGCAAGCCCCTGGAGCTCGCCAGCGGCGAGACGCGTACCTTTCTCGCCGACGGCGACCGGGTCATTGTCAGGGGATGGTGCGAACGGCAGGGCTGTGCGCGCATCGGCTTCGGGGAGGCCGCCGGCATCGTGCTGCCGGCGGCCTGAGTCCCCGGGCGCCGCCTACTTGCCGATCCGGCGACTGACGTGGTTTTCCCGCCGGTTGAGCCGTCGCTGCTGCGCCTTGGTGACGTAACCGCCATTGCGTCTCGCCATGCGCCGCTCTGTCAGACGGATGCGGCGGTCGGCGCGATGCAGGTGGACGGCCTGAGCGCGGCTCATTTCCCCTTCCCTGACTTCCCGGTGGATGCGACGGTTCTGCCGCGCGAGGCGGGTGTTGACTTGCTCGCGGCGCGGGTGATGCGCCTGCCAGGCGTTGTCGGCGCTCGCGGGCGCGGTGCTGAAGGCGGCCAGGGCGAGGGTGGCGGCGGTGGCGGTGAGGAATGTGCGGAATGTCTGGGTCATGCGAGTGCTCCCGTGAGGATGGCTTCTGTCAAATGCAGGGCCGCGGAGCGGCTCCACTTTGACGAACAGAACGCCCGCCGGGCGGGTGCGCTGACCCGCATGACGCAAAATTAACCTGGCGCCCGCTCCAGGCACGCGGGCTCGAACCGCGGACCGCAGAACTCGGGGATACCCCTGAGGCTGCCCTCGAGATCCTCGACCATGTCCTCGTGCCGTGTGCGCAGGGTCGGTTTTTCATCGGGATTCGAGGCGATGCTCCCGCAGAGGTTTGTTGCGGATCGACGGAATGCCACGCGCTCGGTCCGCGGGATCGCACCGGGACTGCCCGCATTGCATTACGTGTTATCGTCCCGGATGCGGGGCGGCGAGCGCACCGCGCCGCGGCGCTATTGCGCCGGCGTGACACTGGCGATGTCCCCGCGGCCGCAGGTCATCGCATCGGCTCCGCGGTGCTGCGGTAGAATTCTTCATCATGGCCGTGATGCGCGAAAGACGGGGTCTCGATGCACGCTGAGGGCGCAGCCGTTCCACAACCGACCGCGCGGGTGCGCGAGTGTCTGGATCGCGGGCAGTTCGCGGAGGCGCAGCGCCAGGCGCAGGCGCTGCTCGCCACGAGCCCCGGGGATCGCGAGGCGCTTTACATGCTCGCGGTGGCGCAGCGGCTCGGGGGACAGGTCGCCGAGGCGCTCGAGACGCTCGAGCGGCTGGAATCGCTGCACCCGGAATATTCGCGGCTGTATCAGGAGAGGGGCCACGGCCACGTGATGCGGCGCGACGCCAAAAGCGCCATCGAGGCGTTCGAGCACGCCGTGCGACTCAATCCCGCGCTGCCGGCCAGCTGGAAGACGCTCGAGGCGCTCTATCGGATGAGCGGGCGTCAGGCGGATGCGGGCAATGCCGGTGCGCATGTGGCCAAGCTGGCCTCTCTGCCGGCGGCCGTCGTCACGGCGCGCAGCATGTTCGCCGACGGGGAAATCGAGGCGGCCGAGAGCCTCGTGCGCCGCTACCTGCTGACTCACGGCGATCACATCGAGGGCATGCGCCTGTTGGCGCAGATCGGCATGAAGCTCGAGGTGCTCGATGATGCCGAGCTGCTGCTCGAGGGTGTGCTGCAGATGGAGCCGGGCTATCGCGCGGCGCGCCTCGACTATGTGCAGGTTCTGCTGCAGCGGCACAAGCATCGCCAGGCGCGCGAGCAGGTCAGGCTGATTCTCGAGGAAGAGCCCGACAATCGCGCCTGCCGCACGGCGCAGGCGACGATCTCGACCGAGCTCGGCGAGTGTGAACAGGCGTTGCAGCTCTATGGCGAGCTGCTGCGCGAGACGCCGGATCACCCGGAGCTGCATCTGTCGGTTGCGCACACCTTGAAGACCCTCGGGCGCCAGCCAGAGGCGATCGAGGCGTATCATCGCGCCGCCGAGGCGAGGCCCGGCTACGGCGATGCGTACTGGAGTCTTGCGAATCTCAAGACTTACCGCTTCACGGACGAGGAAATCGCGCGGATGCGCGAAGCGGAGGCCGCCCCGCGCGCCGCGCTCGCCGATCGATTTCATCTGTGCTTCGCGCTTGGCAAGGCGCTGGAGGACCGGGGGCAGTACGGCGAGTCGTTCGCGTACTACGAGCGCGGCAACGCGCTCAAGCGCAGCGAATGCCGCTACCGCCCGGAGTACACCGAGCGCAATACGGCCGCGCAGATCGAAGTGTGCACGCGCGAATTGTTCACCGAGCGCCAGGGGTGGGGCTGCCCGAGCGAGGCGCCGATTTTCATCGTGGGACTGCCGCGGGCCGGCTCGACGCTCATCGAGCAGATCCTCGCCTCGCATTCGCAGGTGGAGGGCACCATGGAGCTCTCCGACATCCCGCGCCTGGTGCAGCAGCTGCGGGGCCGGGGCGGGGAGGAGGACTCACGCTATCCGGCGGTGCTGGCGCGGCTTGCGCGCGAGGACTTCGAGCGCTTCGGCGAGCGGTATCTCACCGATACGCAGCTCTACCGGCGCGCCGGCAAGCCGCGTTTCATCGACAAGATGCCGAACAACTTCCGGCACATCGGGCTGATGCGCCTGATGCTGCCCGGGGCGCGCATCATCGATGCGCGGCGCGGCGCGATGGCGTGCTGCTTCAGCAACTTCAAGCAGCTGTTCGCCTCCGGGCAGCAGTTCACCTATTCCTTCGAGGACATCGCGCGCTACTACCGCACGTACGTCGAGCTCATGGATCACTGGGAGCACGTGCTGCCGGGAGCGGTGCTGCGGGTGCAGCACGAGGAGCTGGTGGCGGATGTCGAGGGACAGGTGCGGCGGATCCTCGAGTTCTGCGGCCTGCCTTTCGAAGCGGATTGCCTGGAGTTCCACAGGACCGCACGCCGGGTGCATACCGCGAGCTCCGAGCAGGTGCGCCGGCCCATCAACACCGAGGGACTCGAGCAATGGCGGCATTTCGAGCCATGGCTCGGGCCCTTGCGCGCGGCGCTCGGGGCGCTGGCCGAGCGCTGAGCGCCATCGCGTTGGACGTGCCGCCTGGAACGCCCGGCCGCGCACATGGTCTAATGGGCGGCGCCCTTCAGGAGAGAACCATGCCAAGACCCGGGTGCAGAGTGCGATCGCATGCGGTATGGGCCCTTACGATGGTCCTCGCATGCGCGCTTCCCACGGTCGCTGCGGCGCGACCGCCGCATGGCGGGCATTGGGGCGGGCATTTCGGCGGCGGACGCGCGGCCGTCCATGCCCCGGTCCGCGGGTTTGCGGGCCACGGTCCGGCCCGGGCCTGGAGCCCCGCTCGCGCACCGGCCGGCCCCGGCGAAGACCACTGGCACGCGGGGGTGGCTCCCCGGCAGGGCTGGGAGCACGACCGCTGGCACTCGGGCGATTGGGGTGATCGCTGGCATCGCGGTGGGCCGGGCGATGGGGACGGGCATTGGCGCGGCGGCGACGGGGATGACCGGTACTGGAGCGGCGGGCTGTGGGTCGGCGGCGACTGGGACGGGGCGTATTGGCCGCCGGTCGATTATGACTGGGACTACCCCTGGTTCCTGCCGACCGTACCCTACGGGGCGGTCACCCTCTGGTTCGGTGACGTCCCGTACTATTACGTCAATCGCGTCTACTACCTCTGGAGCCCCAATGACGGCGGCTACGTGCTGGCCGACCCCCCGCCGGTCGCCGCGCGCCGGCCAGGAGCGCCTCCCTCGGCAGCGGAAAGCTCATCCGGCGTGCTGAGTCTGCAGGTGATCCCGCGCAAGGGGCAAAGCCAACAGCAGACCGCGAACGACCGATACGCCTGCCACCAGTGGGCCGTCGGCCAGTCGGGGTTCGACCCGATCAACTCGAGCCAGGATGCGCACGCCTCATCGGCCCTGCGGGACAGCTATCGGCGCGCATTGACCGCCTGTCTGAATGCGCGTGGCTACAGCGTGCGGATGCCCTCGCGCTGAGGCTGGGGCGGGCGGCTGATGCCCTCGCGTGGGAGGATGTGCCCTGTTCGGAGGGAAGAACATCGTTCAAAATGCACGGATGCCGACGGCCGAACCACTTCCCGCCCCGCCACATACGCCCGGCGTCCGTCCAGCCGCGGATGCCGCCCCGTCCATCCTCATCTGCCGTCCCAATACCCGGCTCGGCAATACGGTGCTGATGACGCCGCTCGTTGAAGAGATCGAGGCCACGCTGCCGGGCGCCAGGGTGGACATCCTTTCGGCTTGTCCGGCGGCATCCGAGGTGTTCCAGGGGTTTCCGAGCGTGCGCCGCGTGCATCAGCTGCCGTTCCGGGGCGTGCGCCATCCGCTGCGCTACCTGCTCACCCTGCTGCGAGCGCACCGGACCCGCTATGACATCATCCTCGATCCCAGCCCGAATTCCTGGACGGCGCGATTCCTCACCCGTTGGCTCGATGCGCGGAGGAAAATCGGCTTCACGCAACCGCGCCGCCGCCAGGGCGTGGATGTCAGCATTCCGTTCGAAGGCGCGCCGCGGCACATGGGCGCATATCCGGTGTATCTGCTGCGCCGCGCGCTCCTCGACCTCGATGTCGACACCGCTCGCGTGGACGACGCCAAGCTCAGTATCCGATTGGGCGAGGCGGAGCGCGCAGCGGGCCGCGGCGCGATCGAGAAGCTCCTGGGCGAGGGGCATGCGGGGCCCGTGGTCGCGCTCGCCACCCATGCCACCGGCGCCAAGCGCTTCCCGGTCGAGTGGTGGCGCGGCATGAACCGGGAGCTGCTCGCGCGCCGGCCCGCCGTGCGCCTCATCGAGATCCGCCCGCCCGGCGGAGCCGCATCGCTTCCCGAACTCCCCGGCTACGCCTCGCACCGGATTCGGCAGGTGGCCGCGCTCATCGAGGCGGCCGGCTGTTTCGTGTGCGCCGATTCGGGGCTCATGCATCTAGGCGCCGCGACGGATGCGCTCACCGTCGGCCTCTTCAAAGTGACCCTGCCGGAGCTCTATGCTCCGCGTCGTGGCGGGAGTTGCGCCCTCGTTGCCCGCGATGAGGACCCCGGCGCGGTGGCCGAGCGGCTCGCGCGGCTGCTTTCCTGACCGCCGTGCTTTACTCGCTCGTCATACCGGTCACTCCATTCCAACAGAACTGCTCACTCGTATGGGATGAGCGGGGGCGGGCCGCCGTGATCGATCCGGGGGGGGATCTCGAGCGGGTGTTGGACGAGGCCGATCGTCACAAGCTGCTGTTGACCAAGATCCTGCTGACCCATGCGCATCTCGATCATTGCGCCGCGACCGCGCGGCTCTCTCGAGAGCGGGGCCTGCCGGTGGAAGGTCCGCAGCGCGAAGACCGGTTCTGGATCGAGGCGCTGCCGGCGGCGGCGGCGCAGTATGGCTTTCCGCCGACCGAGTCCTTCGAGCCCGACCGCTGGCTCGAGGATGGCGACCGGGTCAGCGTCGGCGATGAGACGCTCGAGGTGCTGCACTGTCCTGGCCACACTCCGGGGCACATCGTGTTTTTCCATCGCGGACAGCGCTGCGCCTGGGTGGGAGATGTCTTATTCGCGGGATCGATCGGACGGACCGACTTTCCCCGCGGTGACCATCAAGCCCTGATCCGCTCCATCCGTGAGCGGCTGTTCCCGCTCGGCGATGAGGTGCGCTTCATCCCCGGCCACGGTCCCGCCTCGAGCTTTGGCGCCGAGCGCCGCACCAATCCATTCGTCGCGGACCGCCTGTTCGTCGCATGAGAGTGGAGGATTCCGGCCGCCGCGGCGTCTTGCTCATTAGTATGCTCAATCCGCGCCCCCGGTGGCGCGCCTGAGCGGTCTCGTCTTCCGCGACCTCGAGGTATTTGACATTGAGCGACACACCTTCCTGGGTCCCGTCCTGGCAGCGTCTGATGGACTGGCGCATTGGAGTGGTTCCGGTGCCGATTGCGGTGGTGCTGGCCGGGACGTTGTGGTACTTCGTGAGCCACGGGGAGGTGGCGACGGACCTGCCGATGATGATCGGGCTGACGGTGCTGCTGTCGTTTATCTGTGCGGAGGTCGGGCATCGGATTCCGGGCCTGCGCATGGTGGGCGGAGCGGTGATCGTGGCGACGTTTCTGCCGTCTGCGCTGGCGTACTACGGGGTGCTGCCGGCGGATCTGGTGGGGGCGGTGTCGAACTTCACGAAGGGGTCGAATTACCTCTTTCTTTACATTTCGGCGATCATTGTCGGCAGTGTTTTTGCGATGGACCGGACGGTGTTGATCCGGGGGTTCGTGAAGATCTTTGCGCCGCTGGCGGCCGGGACGGTGGCGGCGGTTATCGTGGGTGAGGCGGTCGGAGCGGCGCTCGGGCTTGGGGCGCGGCATGCGCTCTATTACGTGGTGCTGCCGGTGATGGCCGGGGGAGTGGGCGATGGGGCGGTGCCGCTGTCGCTCGGCTATGCCGGGGTGCTGCACCGTGGCTTTGGCGGGCAGTTTGCGCAGATTCTGCCGGCGGTCATGATCGGAAGCCTGTTCGCGATACTGATTGCCGGGGCGCTCAACTGGCTGGGCAAGCGCAGGCCGCAGTGGAGCGGAGAGGGGCGGCTGCAGCCCGGGGGGCAGTTTGATGCGTTTTTGAAGCGGGACGAGCCGGCGCCGCAGGCGGATGTGATGAGCATTGCGGCGGGAGCGGTGACGGCGGTGGCGCTGTATCTGGTGGGGGAGCTGGCGTTTCGGGCGTGGAAGCTGCCGGCGCCGGTGGTGATGCTGGTACTGGCGGTGGTGATGAAGCTTGGCTGGTCGGTGACGCGCAAGCTCGAGATCGGAGCGGATGCGGTGTTTCAGATGTTCGCCAAGGTGGGGACCTATCCGCTGCTGTTCATGGTGGGAGTGGCCTGGACGCCCTGGGAGAAGCTGCTTGCGGCGCTTGCGCCGGCGAATCTCATTACGATCCTGGCGACGGTGGTGACCCTGATCGGGGTGGGGTTCTGGGTGGGGCGCAAGGTGAAGCTGTATCCGATCGAGGCGGCGCTGGTGAACGCGACGCATGCGGGGCAGGGTGGTACCGGAGGGGTGGCGATCCTGACGGCCGCCGAGCGGATGGAGCTGATGCCTTTTGCCCAGATCGCCATCCGCATCGGCGGGGCCATCGTGGTGAGCCTGACGCTGCTGAGCTTCGCTCGATTGGGGTGAGTGGGGCGATTGTGGTAGGTTGACCCAAAGCGAAGCACCGACCCGATGAATCCTCCCCCCGGCAAAGCCGCCCTGCGGCCTGGCAATGAGCTCGCAGCCCGCTTCTCCGGCCCGCTGCGCACCTACTTCATGCGCCGGGTGCGCGATCGGGATAACGCCGAGGACCTGACCCAGGAGGTGCTGCTGCGAGTGCTGCGCGCAGGCGAGATCGAGGCGATCCAGCGGCCCGAAAGCTACGTATTCAAAGTCGCCTCCAATCTGCTTAAGGATCTGCGGCGTCGGGCGGCGCGGCGGGCCACCGTCCTGGTGCAGCCGACCGAGGATCCGGAGGAGGCCCTGGATGCTACCGCGGACGAACGTTCGCCCGAGCGGGTGATGCTCGGTGAGGCCAACCTGGCGCAGGTGTTGCATGCCTTGGGAGAGCTCAATGAACTGACGCGCAACGTGTTCATTCTCTTCCGGCTGGAAAACATGAAGCAGAAGGACATCGC
>DAHVQK010000032.1 GCA_027317845.1 Gammaproteobacteria bacterium | reverse complement strand
ATCGCCGCCGGCGAGCGGCTTGCCACCAAGTACGAGTTTGCGAGGCTGCTCGAGGAGGGCGCCGCGGCCATCCTGCAACCGAATCTGGGCCGCGTCGGCGGCATTCTCGAGGCGAAGAAGATCGCCGCGCTCGCCGAGGCGCGTCACACGCTGATCGCGCCACACCTGTACTGCGGTCCGGTGGTGGGTGCTGCCAATATCCAGCTCGCAGCCTCGAGCCCCAACTTCCTCCTCCTCGAGGGCATCGAGCGATGGCAGGGCATTCACGCCGAGCTCCTGCGCAAGCCCATTCGCTGGGAGCAGGGCTACGTCATTCCCTCGGGCGAACCGGGGCTCGGTGTCGAGCTCGATGAGTCCGTGGCCCTCGCCCATCCCTACACTGGCCGCGCGCTGCATCTCGAGATGGCCGCCGAGCCGATCTTCTAGGGAATCGCTCATGCGTGCGCCAAGGCGCTGTGCTGCGCTTGCGATACCGATCGCGCTCGCGGGGCTTGCGACTGCGGCCTTCGCTGGGGCGCCCCCGAGCGTCTTCGGGCCCGATTCACCGCGGCTCGCGCGGCTCGGCCCGCATGCCGTCGGGGTCGAGACTGTCGAACTCATCGAGCGCGACCAGACGGATGTCATGGAGTACGACCCGGCGACCCATCGCGCGCCGGAGCGCGATCGCGCTCTGGTCCTCGATATCTGGTATCCGGCGCTCGCCCGGCCCGGCGCCCCGCGTGCGGTCTATGCCGCGGCCTTCCCGTCCGAGCCACCCGCGACTGCGGCGCATTTCACCGTGCCCGGGATCGCGGTGCGCGGCGCGCCGTTCAGCGGCGGCCCCTATCCATTGGTCATCGTCTCCCACGGCTACAGCAATTCCCCCGCTGCGATGACCTGGATCACGGAGAACCTGGCGTCGAAGGGGTACGTCGTCGCAGCGATCCATCATCGCGATCCGCCCCTCACCGAGCCCTCGAAAGTCGCCGAACCGATCCTGCGGCGCCCGCTCGACATCGCCTTCGCCGCCTCGACCCTGGAGCGAAGGCTGGCCGCGGAGCATTGGATCGATCCGGATCGGACCGCCTTGATCGGGTATTCGATGGGGGGATACGGCGTCCTGACCGCCGCCGGCGCCGTTCTCGATCCCCACAGTCCGCTCGCCAAACTGGTGCCCGGCGGTCTGTTGCTGCCGTACTGCCGCGGAGGGCCGCTGCGACATGCCCTCAAGGTCGCGCACCTGCGCGCGGTCGTCGCAATTTCCCCCGCCGGCGGCCCCCCGTGGAACGCCTGGGGTCGAAGGGGCCTGGCCGCTCTGCGTACGCCGTTGCTGCTCATCAATGGGAACCGGGACCGGACGGTCGGCTACCGGCGCGCGGGACTGCGGATCTTCGACGATGCCATTCACGCGCCGCGCTATCTGCTCACGTTCGAGGAGGCGGGTCACGACATCGGACTCGACCCGGCGCCCGCGCAGATGCGCGGCTCGCTGTGGAATCTCTCCTGGTTTCAGGATCCGGTGTGGGATGCGCGCAGGGTCAATGCGATCAACGCGCATTTCATCACGGCGTTTCTCGATCTGTACGTGAAGGACGAGACGACTCGCGCGGCCTACCTCGATGTGCGTGTCGCGCATGCCGGGGGAGGCGTGTGGCCGCACGATCATGCGCGCTTTGGCGCCTTCAGCCCCGGGACCGGCGATATCACGGTCTGGAAGGGCTTTCAGCGCTCATCTGCGGTCGGCCTTACGTTGCGCCGTGCGCGCCCCGACACCCCCTGAGGGCGGCCGTGTCGCGTGCGTGCCATCCTGGGTCGGGCCGGTTCAACCACACTCGGGGAGCCAGCCGGTAGGATCGACGGCGGGCCCTGACTGCCGGCGACACGAGTCGCGATACGATGATGGATACTCCATGAACTCAGACCGTTTGCCCCAGGGCGTGCGCATCGAGGCGCCGCTCGAGCCGCGTTTCGAGGAGATCCTCACCCCCGAGGCGCTTGGATTTCTCGCCGGGCTGCACCGGCGCTTCGAGCCACGCCGACGCGAGCTGCTCGCCGAGCGTGTGGCGCGCCAGGGCCGCATCGATGCGGGGCAGATGCCGGACTTTCTCCCCGCGACGCGCGCGATACGCGACGGCGAGTGGCGCATTGCGGCGCTCCCTGCCGCGCTCGAGCGCCGGCGCGTGGAGATCACCGGTCCCGTCGAGCGCAAGATGATGATCAACGCCCTGAATTCGGGCGCTGACGCCTACATGGCGGATTTCGAGGACTCGAACACCCCGAACTGGCGCAACCAGGTGCAGGGTCAGGTCAATCTCAAGGACGCGGTGCGGCGCACCATCACCTTCGAGAGCGCGGCGAAGCGGTACCGCCTGAACGATTCGGTGGCGACGCTCCTGGTGCGCCCGCGTGGCTGGCATCTCGATGAGCGGCACGTGACGGTCGATGGCCAGTGCGTATCGGGGTCGCTGTTTGATTTCGCGCTGGCGTACTTCCACAACGCCCGCGAACAGCTTGCGCGCGGCGCGGGGCCCTATTTCTATCTGCCGAAGCTCGAGAGCCACCTCGAGGCGCGTCTCTGGAACGAGGTGTTCCTCGCCGCCCAGGCGGCGCTCGATCTGCCCGCGGGCACGATCAAGGCGACCGTGCTCATCGAGACGGTGCTCGCCGCCTTCGAGATGCACGAAATCCTCCACGAGCTGCGCGAGCATTCCGCGGGGCTCAACGCAGGGCGCTGGGACTACATCTTCAGCGCCATCAAGAAATTCAGCACCCGCGGGGAGTTCTGCCTCGCCGACCGCGGCCAGGTGACCATGGAGGCACCGTTCATGCGCGCCTACGCGCTCGAGCTGGTGAGGACGTGCCACCGCCGTGGCGCGCCCGCGATCGGCGGCATGAGCGCGCTCATCCCGATCAAGAGCGATCCGGCCGCCAATGAGCGTGCGCTCGCGGGGGTGCATCACGACAAGGCGCGCGATGCGCGCGACGGGTTCGATGGCGGCTGGGTGGCCCATCCGGGGCTCGTGCCGATCGCGCTCGAGGAGTTCGTCAAGGTGCTCGGCGATCGGGCGCACCAGCGCGAGCGCGTGCCGGCGGGGGAGTGCTCGGCCGCCGACCTGCTCGATTTCCGTCCCGAACGGCCGATCACCGAGGCGGGCTTGCGCAACGACATCAATGTGGCGATCCACTACATCGGCAGCTGGCTGAGCGGCGTCGGTTGCGTGCCGATTCACAATCTGATGGAGGATGCGGCGACCGCCGAGATCGCCCGCTCACAGGTGTGGCAATGGGTGAGAAGCCCCCAGGGCATACTCGAGGACGGGCGCAAGATCGATGCGGCGCTCGTTCGCGCGCTCATTCCAGAGGAGCTGCGACGGGTCGAGTCGGTGCTCGAGGGCACCGGAGCGCCGCAGCGCACCTATGCGCAGGCGGCACGGATCTTCGAGAAGATCAGCCTTGCCGGGACATTCACCGAGTTTCTGACGCTCCCGCTGTACGAGGCGCTCGACTAGGGCCCGAGGCAAGCTTCCCCCATGCGTAAACGAATACCAGAGCCCGCCCGGTCGGTCGAGGTGATCCACGAGACCGAAGTGCTGGTGCTCGGCAGCGGTCCGGGCGGTCTCGCAGCGGCGCTCGCGGCCGCGCGCGCCGGGGCACGCACGGCGCTCCTCGACCGGTACGGCTGCTTCGGGGGCAACATCACGCAAGTGGGGGTCGAGGGTTTCGCCTGGTACCGTCACGAGCGCACCATCGACAGCGAAGGCATCGGCATCGAGTTCGAGCAGCGGGCCAAGGCCATGGGGGCGGCCACCCCCGAGCCCCAGTCCGACAGCCACGCCCTCGATGCGGAGATGTTCAAGTACGTCGCGGACGTGCTGGTCGAGGAAGCGGGTATCACGCCGTTTCTGCACCGCCTGTGTGTCGCCCCGATTCTCGAGGATGGCGTGATCCGCGGGGTCATCACCGAGAGCAAATCGGGGCGCGAGGCGCTGCTGGCCGGGCGCATCATCGATGCGACCGGGGACGCGGATATCGCAGCGCGCGCCGGGGCTGCGGTGCGCAAGACCCCGCGCGAGCAGATGATGGCCGCCTCGGTGATGTTCTCCATGGCCGGCGTCAACAAGCGGCGCTTCCTCGAGCAGGTGAAGGCGGATCCGCAGACCTACCGCGACTGGGCCGGGAGCGGGGAGTGGCACATCGAGACCGGCGGCAAGGAGGACGACATGTTCTCGCCCTTCCTGCGCAAGCCCTTCAAGCGGGCAGCCGAGAGCGGGGTGATCCCGCGCAATCTCAGCACCATCGCGGGCACCTGGGGGAGCGTCACCGACCAGGGGGATCTCACCTATCTCAACCTGATCCATCTGCCCGATGTGGATGGCACCGATGCCAATGACCTCACTCGCGCGGAGATGGCGGGACGGCGCCAGGCCATCCACGCCATCGAGGCGCTCAAGCGGTTCATGCCCGGCTGCGAGGCGGCGAAGCTGCGCAACTTCGGCATGACGCTCGGGGTGCGCGACACGCGCAAGATCGAGGCGCTCTACGACATGACCGGGGAGGATGTGCGTGGAGAGGCGCGCTTCGAGGATGCCATCGGCATCTTTCCGGAATTCATCGACGGCTACGGCCTGCTCATCCTGCCCACCACGGGACGCTACTTCCACGTGCCGTACCGCTCGCTCGTGCCCAAGGGCGTCGGGCATCTGCTCGTGGCCGGTCGGGCCATTGGCGGCGATCGCATCTCGCACGCCGCCGTGCGCAACATGATGTGTTGCGCGGTGAGCGGCCAGGGAGCGGGCGTCGCGGCGGCGATCTCCCTGCGAACCGGAGAGCCATTCGAGCGCCTCGATGTCGGGGCGGTGCGTCGGGAGCTCGAGCGTCAGGGAGCGCGTATCCGGTGAGCGAGGTGCTCGAGACCGCGCCCGCGCAACAGGCTGGGTCCGTCGCCGGCCGCTGGTGGGTGCTCGCGCTGCTGAGTCTCGCGATCGCCGGCAGCTATTACGAGTACGATGCCATCGCCCCGGTGGCGGGCTTCCTGCGGCTCGAGCGCGGCTTCTCCCAGGAGCAGATCGGCATGCTGAACGCGGTGTTCAGTCTGCCCAACATCGCGCTCGCGCTGCTCGGGGGCGTGCTCATCGACCGTCTCGGGCCGGCGCGGGTCGCGGTGTGGACGGCGGCGCTGTGCCTGCTCGGGGCGATCCTCACGGCGTTCGGTGTGCCGTACGAGATGATGGTGCTCGGGCGATTGATCTTCGGTGTGGCCGAGGAGGCGCTGTTCATCGCGCTGCTCGCGGGGCTCGCGCAGTGGTTCACAGGTGGCGGGACGGCGCTCGCGATGGCCCTGTTCTTCAGCTTCGCCCGCATCGGCTCGTATGCGGCCGACACCTCGCCCGACTGGGGTGCGCTCATCTACCGCCACGGCTGGCAGCCACCACTGTCGCTCGCCGCCGTGCTCACGGGCGCGAGCTTCGTGGCGGCGCTCCTGTATGGTCTCATCGATCGGCGCGCACGCGCGGCCGGCCGCTTGCCGCCGGCAGGCGTCCACGCCGAGCGGTTCCGCATGGCCGATCTGGTTCGATTCGATCTGTCCTATTGGTACATTCTCGGGCTGAACGTGCTCTTCGCCGCGGTGTTTTTTCCGTTTCGAAGCACCTTCGCGATCGAGTATTTCCAGGACGCCAAGGGCCTCACGCTGCGCCAGGCTGGCCTCGCCAACAGCTGGGTGTTTTTCGCCGCGATTTTCGCCACCCCCCTGTTCGGGTATCTCGCCGACCGCTTCGGCCGGCGCTCGCTGATGATGATGATCGCGACGCTGACCATGCCGCTGGTGTTTCTGATCCTCGGGACGACCGATTGGAGCCTGTGGATCTCGACGGCGCTGATGGGCGTGAGCTTCTCGGTCGTCCCGGCCGTGATCTGGCCCTCGACGGCGATGCTGGTCGAGCCGCGCCGGCTGGGCACGGCCCTCGGGCTCATCAACATGCTGCAGAATCTGCTGCTCGCCGCCAGCAACCTCACGGCCGGGTGGCTTGCGGACTGGGGGCACGCCGGGGCGGCCCATCCCCGGGGCTATGACCCGATGCTGTGGTATTTCGGGCTGCTGAGCCTCCTCGCCTTTGCGTCCGTGGCGCTGCTGTGGCAGCGCGAGAGCGGGCCGCGGGGACACGGCCTCGAGACGCTGCGTGCCCTGAGCCCGTTCTCCGAATGACGTCTCGCGCCGCGTCACCCGCCCGCGCGGGCGCCGCCGCCCACGCAGGCCAGGGACTGAAGGAGCGTCCGGCGGCTACTCATGCTTGCGGAAGCTGTAATGGAAGTTCAGCGTGATGACCCGCGGGCGCATCGGGGTTTCGGTCATGATGTACTGCGAGGCGTTGGTGAACAGGCTCTTGTTCACGTTGGTGATGTTGCTGCCATCGAGCGATACCGTCCAATCGCCCTTGGAAACGCCAATCGAGGCGTCATACGTCGTCCACTCGGGCTGGTCGTAGACCGTGAGGTAACCGGTCGCCGAGTGCGAGTGGGACTGGTGCTGGAAGCCGACCTCGACATAGGGAAGGTAGGAACCAACCGCCCACTCGTAACGCGCCCGCAGATTGGCCTCGAACGGCGGGGAGAATGCGAGCGGGCTGCCCTCGGCGCCGTACACGTTCGCGACCGGCTCCACGATGTTGCTCGAGGTGTAGTAGGAGGTGATGGGCTTGCCGAAACCCGGGCTCGCGGGGTTGTTGTTGATGAGCGCCGGGGAATTGGACAGCCGGCTGCTGTTCCAGGAGGCCGAGCCCTGAAGCGAGAGCCCGGTGAGCACGCGGGCGGCGAGCTGCAGCTCCGCGCCCTTGACCTGGTAGAACGGGCCGTTCGTCTCGAAGCTGACGTTGCCGAAGCCGCAGGACGGGCAGAAGAACTCCGTCTGCACGTTGTCCCAGTGCTCCTGATAGATCGCGCCATTGACCATCAGGTGGTGATCGAACCACTCGCTCTTCCAGCCCACCTCATTGTTCGTCAAGAGGTCGGACTTGTATTCCTTGGGCGTGTAGAACTGCTTGATGCCGCCCGCGCCGGGCAGCA
Source organism: Gammaproteobacteria bacterium (assembly GCA_027317845.1). GTDB lineage: Bacteria > Pseudomonadota > Gammaproteobacteria > Steroidobacterales > Steroidobacteraceae > 13-2-20CM-66-19. Next base: position 10,741 of record DAHVQK010000032.1, on the reverse strand, counting down.
CCGCGCTCGCTCCGCGGTTGAACCCGCCCGGGCGGTAGCCCTGGGAGTAGGTGTAATAGAGCATGACATCGGGGGTCACGTGCCAGCTGAGGTTGGCGCGGCCGAGATGTCCGGTCAGCACCTGGGTGTTCGGGGACTGCAGGTTCAGGTTCACCCCGTTCGAGTGGGTGCAGATGCCGAAGTAGCCGGTCGTGCCGAACTGCTTGCAGCCGAAGCTGCCGAAGTCCCCGCCCACGACCCCGTCGTACATGTCGAAGTAGCGGATGCCGCCGGTGAGGGTGAGGGTCTTTGGAATGATGTCGTAGCTCAAGGAGACGTACGCCGCCTTCTGGATGAAGGTCCTGATGTAGTCATCCGAGAAGGCCGTGAGGGAATTGCGCAGCCCCGGCTGGTTGGCGCTCTCGAGCGGACGCGGCCCGACCGGCAGGAAGCAGTTGGAGGTGAGACCGGTCGGTGAGCACTGGGGAACGGTGCGATACTCCCAATTGGTGACGTCGTAGATCTTCTCGTCTTCGTAGTAGAGGCCGGCGATGCCGCGCAGCCGCCAGTCATCCGGGGTGCTCAGGCGCAGCTCCTGGCTGAGGTGGGTGTTGCGCACGGACTCGTTCCAGGCCATCGCGGGGGAATAGCAGGTGGCATTCGCGCCGGCGGTCGTCGAGGAATAGCTGACGCCCGAACACTGGTAGTAATAGCCGTAACGGCCGCGGGCGTAGTTGGTGTAATCGCCCTGCGACTGGATGTCACGATCGAGATACGACCCGGCGTACACCAGGTTGAGCGGTCCGGCCTTGCCGCGCACCGTGACAGCGGTATTCTCGAACTTGTCCTTGTTGTAGGCGGGTTCGAACAGATTGACCGAGTACGGGGGCAGGGGCTGGCCGCCGCTCGGCACGCCCGAGGCGTTGAGCACCGTGCCCTCCGAGCCGTAGGGCATCTCGTAGAACACGCCCTGAGCATCCATGCTCTGGTAAGACTGCTCGATGAGTGCGCTCCACTCGTCGTTGATCTTCCACAGGAGCGAGGCGCGACCGCCTTGGTAGGTCACCGGGTTGATGGCGTTCGCGGCGAGCTGGTAGTTGTTGACGGTGGGGCTGTTCGGCGGCACGACTCCGCCGTTCTCGTAGGCGAGGCCGAGATCCGTGCCGCTGCGGGCGAAGGTGGCCGGAAGATTGTTGATATATCCACCCCGGGAGTCGGTGAAGACCACCAGGCGCGCCGCGAGCTTGTTGCTGATGAGCGGCAGGTTGAGCACGGCGTTGACGTCGGTGTTTGGGTCGCCGTGTGCGGTGACGCCGTAGCCCGCGTTGACCGTCGCCTGCAGGGAATCGAGCACCGGCTTGTTGGTGATGTAGCGCACGACGCCCGCCTGGGCGCCGGCGCCGAACAGCGTTCCCTGTGGACCTTCGTCGATCTCGATGCGCTCGAGATCGACCGCGTAGATGTCGAGCTGCCGGCCCGGCATGTCGGTCGGCTCATCATCGAGGTAGAGCGCGACGTTCGGGAACTGGCCGACCGCGGCCAGCGCCTGCGGTCCGGTGATGCCGGTGCTCAGGCCGCGCATGTAGATCGTGCCTTCGCCGGGATTCATCGACGCCATCGTGACGTTGGGCACGTACTTGAGGTAATCCGAGAGCGTCTGGACGTGCAGGTTCTGCAGCGTCTTGCCCGTGAATGCCTGGAGCGTGATGGGCACGTCCTGCGCGTTCTGGACGCGGTGCTGGGCTGTAACGATGATTTCCTGAAGCCGGGAGGCGTCGGTCGCCGCGGGGCTCGAGGCGGTGGCGGCGAGAACCGCGTGCATGGCCGAAGCGCCGAGAATGGTGGCGACCGTGCGCGAGAGAGTGCTGTTGCGATTCATATTCTACTCCCGTAAGTGAACGGAATGTTGGCGTGCGCGTCCGTTCCGCGCGCGCCGAGGATGGGCTTCATCCCGGTCCGGTGCGATCGAACCGCGTCGATGAGGCGCGAATGCGTCGTGCCGTCGATGGTCGTGTTTTCTGTGCGACCCCCCGCAATGCCCGATTCGGATCACGTGTCCGCAGGGCCGATCGACGCTAACTCAAAACCCGTCAACGCTATTGAACGGCGGCGCCACCCCGCTTGCCGATTCGCGGCCGCTGACTGTTTTGTCCGGATGGTGTTGTCGTGAGGCAACGGCATGCGGCACGTGTGTTTGGAGTTTCCAGTGAGTCCACGAGGTTGTCAACGTGAGGTCGTTCGAGCGCGCTCACGGTTTTCTTTCCTTGGTGGATGGTCGCGAGGCGATGCGATCGAGAATGATCGCGAGGAGCACGATGACCAGTCCCGCCTCGAACCCCATGCCGATCTGCACGGTGTTGAGCGCGCGCACCACGGGCACTCCTAGGCCACCTGCGCCGACGAGGGCGGCGATGACCACCATGGAGAGGCTCAACATGATGCACTGGGTGATGCCGGCGACGATCGTGGGGGCGGCGCTCGGCAGCTCGATCTTCAGGAGCATCTGCAGCCGCGTGGCTCCGAAGGACTCGCCCGCCTCGAGGAGCGGCCGGGGAACGGAACCGACCCCGAGCTGGGTGAGGCGGATGGGGGCGGGGAGGGCGAAGATGACGGTTGAGATCAGTCCGGGGACCACCCCGAGGCCAAAGAGCACCAGGGTGGGGATGAGGTATACGAAGGTCGGCAGGGTCTGCATCAGATCGAGCACGGGGCGCAGCAGCGCGTTCAGCGTTGGGCGGTGCGCGGCGGCGATGCCGAGTGGCACCCCGATGAGGGTGGAGACGGCGGTGGCGACGATGACCAGGGACAGCGTCTCGAGGGTATCGGCCCAGTAGCCGAGGTTCATGATGAGCAGCAGCGCGAGCGCCACGAAAACCGCGAGCGCGATCGAGCGGCGCAGAATCCAGGCGAGGGCGGTGAGGGCGAGGAGCAGGACCCAGGAGGGGATGTAGGCGAGCACGGCGGTCAGGCCGTCGACGCCGCCGCGCACCACGCGGGACAGCCCGTCAAAGAAGCCCCGGCCGTGGGTCTTGATATAGTCGATGGCTACGGTCGCGGCGGCGCCGACGGGGATCTTGTGGCTGGCGATCCAGCCCTGGAAGGTGTGCGGGACGTGGCGCTCGTGGGAGCCGAGCACGGCGGCGAGGCCCGGCTGGCCGCCGAGGGTGCTCACCCCCTCGAGCCAGGCCGCGACCGCGAGCGGGTGGGCGCGGATCCAGGCGGCTGCCGCGGCCCGCGGCGGCTCGTGCTCCCTCAGGATCGCGTACATGATCTCGGTTTCCCCCGGGATGGTGAACTTCAGGTTCCGAAGCAGCCGTCCGATGTTGGGGCACTCGGCGGAATAGCCGGCGCGGGTGTTGGTGAAGACCTGAGCGCTGCCGTAGTCGGGTCCGAAGACCTGATCGCCGCCGGAGAGGTACTTCAGGTGAAACTCCATGTTCATCGGATGCGGTTCCCAGGCGAGGAACACGATCGGGCGGTGCACGCGCACCGCGCGCGCCACCTGCGCCAGCATCCCCGCCTCACTCGAGGAGGTGACGTGAAAGCCGCCGAGACCGTAGAGATTCCTGTGGATCATGCCGAGCAGCATGTGGTCGGCGGGACTGCCCGGCTCCAGGCCGTAAATGGTGTCGTGCAGCGCTCGCCCGAAGCGCTTGATATCCTTGAAGGTGCGCAGGCCCGCCCGATAGGTGTAGGCGGGAACCGCGAGCGTGTAGCGCGCGCCGGTCAGGTTGGGTCCGATGACATCGATCGAGTGGTCCTTGAGGTAGGGCGCGATGATCGGGGTCTGCGCCGGCATCCAGTCGCCGAGAAACACATCGATGTTGTTCCACTTCATCGATGCGAAGGTGACGGGCACCGAGAGCAGAGTGACCTTGGGCTTGTAGCCGAGGTCGGTAACGATGTCGCTGAAGAGCGCGGTGGTGGAGGTCACATCCGCCCAGCCGATGTCCGAGAGACGGATGGTGCGGCATTGGGCGGCGTCGCGCACGGGAGCGGGCCGGGCGCCGGCCGGTGTCACGGTGGCGGCTATCGCACGTGGACCCAGGCCGCAGACCGCGGCCAGTGCCGCCAGCGCAAGGGCCGGCGCGCGCGTGAAGAGGAGTTGCCGTGTGCGCCGATCCGTCACGCCTGCAGCCTACGGTGACCTCGGAAAGCGCGCGGCCGCTTCGATTTCATCGAGCGTCTTGGTGTTGCGCACGTACTGCTCGCTCGCATCGAGCCGCGGCTGGTGGTCCCACGGGGTCTGCCGGCCCGACTGCAGCGCGGCGGCGACGAGCTGCCGCTCGCGCTGGCTCGAGAGCACCTGGGCATGGAGCGACTCGAGCGACCAACGCCTGCGCACCTCCTCGCGGAAGGCGTTGGCAGTGGCCGCGTCGGCGCCCGCCAGGTTGTGCCGCTCGTCCGGGTCGGTCGCCAGGTCATAGAGCTGATCGGGGTCGGCGGGACTGTGCACGAACTTGTGATCTGCCCGGCGGATCATGACGATCGGCGCCACGGCGCCTTCACCCAGGTATTCCCCGATCACTTCGTCGTGGCCGCCCCGGCGCTCGAGATGCGGCAGGAGGCTGCGCCCTTGCAACTCGTCCGCATAGTGCGGCGCACGGCCGTCGCCGGCGATCTCCGCGAGCGTCGGGAGCAGGTCGATCGAGGAGACCGATTGGCGTACCGTGCCCGGCGCGAAGCGGCGCGGCGCGTGCACGAGCAGCGGAATGCGCGCCGCGGGCTCGAAGAAGTTCATCTTGTACCAAAGGCCCCGCTCCCCGAGCATGTCCCCGTGATCGGCCAGCACAACGATGATGGTGTCATCGGCGAGGCGCGCCTCGGTGAGGGTCCGCAGGATGGATCCAAACTGGTCATCCACGTAGGAGACGGCCCCGTAATAGGCGCGCCGGGCCGCGCGAACCTGCTCGGTGGTGACCGGTTGCGCGTCCATGGCGCAGACGTGACGCAGGCGCCGGGAGTGAGGGTCGAGATCCTCCGCAGAGATCTGCACACGGGGCATGTCGATCTCTAGGCCCGAGTAGCGGTTCCAGTACTCGGTGGGGATCGCGTAGGGGTCGTGAGGGTGGGTGAGCGAGACCACCATGCAGAACGGGCGCTGATCGTTCCCCCGCGCGATGTCGAACAGGCGCCGTCTGGCGTGAAACACCACCTCGTCGTCGAAATCGATCTGGTTGGTGCGCACGCAGGGGCCGGCCTTCGTGACCGAATCCATGTTGTGGTACCAGCTCGGACGCTCGGCGAAGTTCGACCAGTCGGGGGTCCATCCGAAGTCGGCCGGATAGATGTCGGTCGTCAGGCGCTCCTCGAAGCCGTGCAGCTGATCGGGCCCGCAGAAATGCATTTTGCCGCTGAGCACCGTGCGGTAACCGGCGTGGCGCAGATAGTGCGCGAAGGTCGGCACGTGCGCGGGGAGTTCGGCCGCATTGTCATAGGCGCCGATCGCGGACGGCAGCCGGCCGGTCATGAAGGAGAAGCGCGATGGGGCGCAGAGCGGGCTGTTGCAATAGGCGGACTGGAAGACGACGCTCTGCCCGGCGAGCGCATCCAGGTGGGGGGTCTTCGCGCTGCGGTTGCCATAAGCGGGAAGGGCCGAGGCGGCAAGCTGATCGGCCATCAGGATCAGGAAGTTTGGTCTGCGTGTCATGTGCTTCGCCAACGATTCATCGGGCCGGATGCGCCGCATCATGGCTTGATCGCCACGGACGGTGAAGGGATAATCTATTCATACTGGCATAAGGAGGGGTAATGGCTGGGCGATATCCGCGACTGCCGCCACTCAATGCGCTGCTGGTGTTCGAGGCGGCGGGCCGGCACCTCAATTTCAGCGCCGCGGCCGCCGAGTTGGGGCTCACCCAGCCGGCGGTGAGTCACCAGGTCAACTTCCTGGAAGAACGCCTCGGTATGCCGCTGTTTCGCCGGCTGCATCGCGGCGTCGTGCTCACTCCCGCCGGGGCGCAGCTGCTCGATGCCGTGAGTGAGGGGCTGACGAGGATCCACGATGCGGCGACAGCGCTGCGCCGGCACAGCGGGCCGAAGATCCTGCACGTCTTCACCGACTACGGATTCGCCTCCTGGTGGCTGATTCCCCGGCTCGGGCGCTGGAGCGCGCGCGCGCCGGAGGTCGAAGTGCGGCTCGTGACCGCGCAGCGCCAGGTCGACCTGCGTCAGACCGAGGCGGATGTGGCGGTGTGGTTCGGGGAGGGCGCTTGGCGCGGCCGGCGCATCGCGCAATGGTTTCCCGAGACCGTCTATCCGGTGTGCAGTCCGGAGTTCGCGCGCCGCCGCAATCTTGAAGGCGCTCAGGCGCTGCTGCACGAGCGGCTGCTGCATGTCGCGGCGCTCGATCCGCCGCTGTGGATGTCGTGGTCCGACTGGTTCGCCGCGGAGGGCGTGCCGATGGGTCCCCGGACGCACGATCTGACGTTCAACAACTACCAGCTGGTGCTCCAGGCGGCATTGCTCGGCCAGGGCGTGGCGCTCGGCTGGCGGCCGCTCATCGACGATCTCGTGCAAAGCGGGCAACTCGTCTGTCTCACCCAGAATCCGCTGCGCACCGAGCGCGGCTACTACATCGTGGAGCCGCCGGGGGGCGGAGAGGATCAGGTGGTGGCGGACTTCCGTCGCTGGCTCACCGAGGAGCGCGGTAACACCACGCAGTTCCTCTCCTGAGCGCGCTCAGCCGGCGTGCCGTGCCGCGCCATCCGCCCGGTTCTAGGTGAGGACCAAGACCGGTGCGCCGGTCGCCGGATCCGTAATGCTCTCCCGCCCGTTCTCGATGTGCCCCGCGAGGCGCCAACGGTGCCCTCCGGTGCTGATGCTGAGATCGTACCAGTGATGGCTCGCCGCGAGCTCGCAAAGCCATTGCTCCGTCCCGCCGGGCGCGATGCGCACGCTGTGCTCGCCCCGGCCGTAGGCTTCATCGCGTACGAGCACGGTCAGCGGCTGATCACTCACGTTGCGCAGATGCAGGCGGATGTCGCCCGCCTCGGCGGCGCTCGAGAGCTCGAGCGGGGCTGCGCCGCCGCGAATCTTGCGCACGAAGCCGTTGGGGCCGTAGACGGTCATGGCGGGTGTCTGGCCGCGAGGCACTGGCACGAAGTCCACCAGCCTGTGCCCCGCGCCCAGCGTGTAGCGGCGCGGCAGGCCCTCGCTCGCATCCCAGTAGGCCGTGCAGCACACCCCCACGCGCGAGCGATTCTCGAAATGCAGCTGTACGCCATCGGGCTTCGCCACCAGATTCAGTTCGAGCGCGTACGGCAGGGGGCGCGCCGGCCGGATGCCAGGCTCCTGCGCGGCGAGGCTGGGCGGCTGGTGCCGCGGAACCTCGGGCGGTGGGAGCTTCGATTCCTGGTGGGCGAGGTCCCAGTATCCGGAGGTGCTCGGCAGACTCACGTGCCGCGAGCTGTGGGCCGCGAAGTCGAAGGCCGAGGTGAGGTCGCCACAGACCGCGCGGCGCCAGGCCGTGATATTGGGCTCTCGAACCCCGAAGCGGGTCTCGAGAAAGCGGATGACCGAGGTGTGATCGAACACCTCCGAGCACACGTAGCCGCCCTTGCTCCAAGGGGAGATGGCGAGCATAGGCACACGCGGTCCGAGTCCGTAGGGCAGTTGATCCGCTTCGTAGCGCGTGGGGTAATCGGGATTGACGAGGTCGTGTATCTCCCCTTCCGTCGATACGGTCGAGATGCCCGGCAGCACCGGCGTCGGTGGCTGCGGCGGAATCACGTGATCGAAGAACCCGTCGTTCTCGTCGTAGTTGAGCAGGAGCACGGTCTTGCTCCAGGTGGCCCGATCGGCGGTGAGCGCATCGAGCACGCGGGCGATGTAGATCGCCCCGTATGCGGGCGGATGGGCCGGGTGCTCGGAGTATCCGGCGGGCGCTACGATCCAGGAGATCTGCGGCAGCCGCCCGGTGAGCACGTGCTGCCTGAGCTGCGCGAGGCCGGCGGGCCGCATGGCGCGCCGATACAGCTCGGAGTCCTTCGGCGCCCGGGCGAAGGGCTCGAAATACACCAGCGCGTTGTCGTCGTAGTTGCCGGTCATGGGGCTGTCCTTGTCCCAGCCGAGACCCTCCTGATACACGCGCCAGGTGATGCCGGCGTGCTGCAGCCGCTCGGCGTAGGTCGTCCAGGTAAAGGGCTTCATGCCGCGGGTATAGAGCCACAGATCATCGTCGATGTACGGGCCGCCGCCGAGGCCCTTGGGATCGATCGAGCCGGACCAGAGCATGACGCGGTTGGGGCAGGTGGGCCCGGCGATGGAGCAGAAATAGTGGTCGCAGATCGTGAACGCATCGGCGAGGGCGTAATGAAAAGGCACGTCCGTGCGCAGAAAGTACCCCATCGTCATGTCGGTCTTGTGGGCCGGCCAGGCATCGAGCCGCCCGCCGGCGATCGCGCCGTGCTGCGAGGCCCAGCTGTGATCGAGATCCTCGAGGAACGCGGCGGCGCTGCGCCGCGTGTCGAGATGGAACGGCAGGATGTCCTCGGCGGGGCGCTTCATGCGCGGCTGGAACCACACCGGCTTGCCGCTCGGGAGCTCGAGAGGGAATCGGTCGCCGTAGCCGCGCACGCCCGCGAAGTGTCCGAAATAATGATCGAACGAGCGGTTCTCCTGCATGAGGATGACGACGTGCTCGACGTCCTCGAGGGTGCCGGAGCGGCGGGCGGCCGGCAGAGCCGCCGCGCGAGCCAGGCTCTCGCGCAGGTACGCCGCGGTGGCGGTGCTCACTCCGGACTTCAGAAAGTCGCGGCGGTTCATCTCAGCGCTGCGCGCTCTGCCAGTTCTCCGCGAGGTAGTAGGGGGCCTCATCGGGGGGGAGCAGGGGGCGTCCGCGGATATGATCGGCGGCCTTCTCGGCCAGCATGATGGTCGGGGCGTTGAGGTTGCCCGTGGTGATCGAGGGCATGATCGAGGAGTCGACCACGCGCAGGCCCTCGAGGCCGATCACGCGGGTTTGCGGATCCACCACCGCCAGCGGGTTCGAGGCGGACCCCATCCTGCACGTGCAGGACGGATGATAGGCGCTCTCGACGTGCTGGCGGATGAACTCGTCGATCTCCTCGTCCGAGCGCACCTGCTCGCCTGGTTGAATCTCGCGACCCCGATAGGGATCGAAGGCGTGCTGCGCGAAGATCTCGCGCGTCAGGCGCACGCAGGCGCGCATCTCGACCCAGTCCTCGGGCTGAGACAGGTAGTTGAAGAACACCTTGGGTTTCTCGCGAGGGTCGGGTGAGGCGAGGCGCACCCAGCCGCGGCTCTTCGAGCGCATCGGCCCCACATGGGCCTGGAAGCCGTGTTCCTTGGCGAGGGAGGAGCCGTCGTAGCTCACCGCCATGGGCAGGAAGTGGTACTGGATGTCCGGGTGGCGGATTCCGGGACGGCTGCGGATGAAGCCGCCCGTCTCGAAGTGGTTGCTGGTCCCGAGGCCATCCTTGCGTAATATCCAGCGCATGCCGATCAACGCCTTGTGCCACGGATCCAACTGCGAGTAGAGCGTGATGGGCTGCGTGCAGGCCATCTGGAAGTAGAACTCCAGATGATCCTGGAGGTTTGCGCCGACCCCGGGCAACTCGCGCACCAGAGGGATGCCGTGGCTGGAGAGTTCCTGCCCCGGGCCCACCCCCGAGAGCTTCAGGAGTTTCGGCGACTGGATCGGACCGGCGCTCACGATGACTTCGCGCCGCGCGCGGGCAATGTGTTCCTCGTTACCCCGCAGATAGGCGACTCCCACTGCGCGGTTTCCTTCGAAGAGAATGCGTGTCGCCAGAGCGTGGGTGTGCACCGCGAGGTTGCCGCGGCGCATCGCGGGCCGCAGGTAGACATTGGCGGCGCTGGCGCGCCGGCCCCGGCCGACGGTCATGTCCATGCGCCCGAAACCTTCCTGTTGGAAGCCGTTCATGTCATCGGTGACCGGGTAGCCGGCCTGCCGGCCGGCCGTGAGCCACGCCCGATGCAGCGGATTGGTGAGCAACCCGTATCGGGTGTCGAGCTTGCCGTCGGCGCCTCGGTAGCGGTCGCCGCCGCCGTCGTGCCGCTCGGCGCGCTTGAAGTAAGGCAGTACGTCCCGGTAGGCCCAGCCCTCGGCGCCTTCGGACTGCCAGCGCTCGAAGTCGAACGCATTGCCCCGCACGTACACCAGACCGTTGATCGAGGAGGATCCGCCGAGCACTTTGCCGCGTGGCGTGTGCAGGCGGCGCCCACCGAGGCCCGGCTCGGGCTCGGTGTAGAAGAACCAGTTGTACTTCGGCATGTTCATCGGGATCGACAACGCCGAGGGCATCTGGATGTATACCGAGCGGTCCGAGCCGCCGAACTCGAGCAGCAGCACGGAATCGGAGCCGCCTTCGCTCAGGCGGTCGGCGAGCACGCATCCCGCCGAGCCCGCGCCGACGATCACGTAATCAAAAGTCACTTCTTTCATGGCGCTCCCACGATGGTCAATAGGGCGAGTCGATGTCGCCCAGGGCGACATACACGCTCTTGAGCTGCGTGTAATGCTCGATGGCCGCGCGGCCGTTCTCGCGGCCGAGCCCCGAGAGCTTCACGCCGCCGAAGGGCAGCTCGATCGGCGTCACGTTGTAGTGGTTGATCCAGCAGGTGCCGGCCTCGAGCCGGGCGATGACCCGATGGGCGCGCGCGAGGTCGTTGGTGAAGACGCCCGCGGCCAGGCCGAACGGCGTGGCGTTGGCGCGCTGGATGACATCCTCCTCCTCCTCGAATTCGAGCACCGCCATCACCGGGCCGAAGATCTCCT
>DAHVQK010000030.1 GCA_027317845.1 Gammaproteobacteria bacterium | reverse complement strand
AGCACGCACTGCACGGCGCGCGGGGTGCGTGGTGCCCAGGGACGGATGGCCTGCAGGCGCTCGCCGAAGAAGCCCACGGGCTTCCAGTTCGGCAGTACCTGCACCAGGCTCACCGAGGCCGTACCGCTCCAGGCGGTGAAGTCCGGGAGCATGCCGATGCCGAGGCCGCCGGCGATGGCTTCGCGCAGCACCTCGCTGTTGTTGGCCTTCAGCGGGCCTCGGACGGGAACGTTCACCCGCTCGAGGCGCCTGCGGCCAGACCCGCGCTCGAATGACCAGCTCGGCGTGCCGTCGCGCAGGTAGAGCAGGCAGTCGTGGTGTGCAAGATCCGCCGGGTGCTCGGGCGTGCCGCGTCTTGCCAGGTATCCCGTGCTCGCCAACAGTACGGAGCGCGTATCGCAAAGTACCGTGACGATGTGGGACTCGGGCGCACGACTCGCGTGACGGATGCCCAAGTCAAATCCCTCCTGCACGAGGTTGACGAACCGGTCGGTCAGCTCGAGCTCCAGGCGGATGTCAGGATAGCGCTCGAGCAGCCTTGGAATGGCGGGTGCGATGTGCTGGCGTCCCAAGGCCACGGGCGCGGTGATGCGCACCAGTCCGCGTGGCGCGCCGGCCAGATCCTTCACGCCAGCGATTCCCTGCTCGATGTGCGCAAATGAGCCGCTCGTCTCGCTCACCAGCTGCTGGCCGGCGGTGGTCAGGGTGATGGAGCGGGTGGTGCGGCGCACGAGCGGCACGCCGAGCGTGCGCTCGAAATCCTTCAGGCGCATGCTGACGGAGGACTTGCCCACCCCCAGCCGGCGCGCGGTCTCGGTCAGGCTGCGGGTCGCGGCGATCACCGTCAGCATGTGCAGATCGGGCAGAATCGCGGCGGTCTCCGGAGTTCCCATGGCGGTGCCTCATCGTTCATTTTATTGAACAGTGTAGTCGGCGGCCACGGATTCTCAACCCGGGCGCGCGGTCCTAGACTCGAGTCCATCGCATCGTGCCCCGGATACGACCATGACCTCCCTTGCGCAGACTGCCTCGAGTCCGGCCGATACCGACAGGGCGGACATCGGCCACTGGATCGGCGGCCGGAACGCCGCTCCCGCCAACCGCAAGGCGGATGTGTTCAACCCGGCCACCGGCCGGGTCGTACGCCATGTCGTGATGGCCGACACGGAGACCGTGAGCCAGGCCGTAGCCGCGGCGGCCGCGGCCTTCCCGGCCTGGGCCGACACCCCGCCCATGCGGCGCGCACGGGTGCTGAACCGTTTTCTCGCCCTGCTGAATGAGCATCGGGACGCTCTGGCCCGGGTGATCACCGAGGAGCACGGCAAAGTGTTCTCCGATGCCCAGGGCGAGGTCATGCGGGGCATCGAGGTGGTGGAGTTCGCGTGCGGTGTCCCCCAGCTGCTGAAGGGGGACTTCACCGACCAGGCGTCCACGGGCATCGACAACTGGACGATACGCCAGCCGCTCGGGGTGGTCGCCGGCATCACGCCGTTCAATTTTCCCTGCATGGTCCCCTGTTGGATGTTTCCGTTGGCCTTGGCCACGGGCAACACCTTCATCCTCAAGCCGAGCGAGCGCGACCCCTCGGCAGCGTTGTTCATGGCGAAGCTGCTCGGGCGGGCCGGCTTGCCGGACGGCGTGTTCAACGTCGTGCAGGGTGACAAAGAGGCGGTGGAAGCGTTGCTCGCGCACCCGGAGGTCAAGGCGGTGAGTTTCGTCGGCTCCACGCCCATCGCCCGTCGGCTCTATCAGCGCGGCGCGGAGCTCGGCAAGCGTGTGCAGGCCCTCGGCGGGGCGAAGAATCACCTGGTCGTCATGCCCGACGCCGACGTCGACCAGGCGGTGGACGGCCTCATCGGGGCCGCCTACGGCTCGGCCGGTGAGCGCTGCATGGCCATCAGTGTCGCGGTGCTGGTGGGCGAGGCCGCGGACCGCATCGTTCCGACCCTCATCGAGCGCACCCGCGCGCTCAAGATCGGCAACGGCATGGACCCCGGGGTGGAGATGGGGCCCGTGGTGACGCGGGCGGCGCTCGAGCGAATTCACCACTACATCGACTGCGGTGTCCGCGAGGGAGCGAAGCTGCTGGTGGACGGGCGGGGATTCGTGGTGCCCGGCCACGAGCGAGGCTTTTTCCTCGGCGGCACCCTGTTCGATCAGGTCCGGCCCGAGATGACCATGTATCGGGACGAGATCTTCGGTCCGGTGCTCGGCTGCGTGCGGGTGGCGGACCTCGATGCGGCCATCCAGCTGGTCAATGCGCACCCCTTCGCGAATGGCGTCGCCTGTTACACGCACGACGGCGCGGTGGCGCGCGAGTTCGGGCGTCGCATCGAGGTCGGCATGGTCGGAATCAACGTGCCCATTCCGGTTCCCATGGCCTGGCACGGCTTCGGTGGGTGGAAGAGCAGCCTGTTTGGCGACATGCATGCCTACGGCACGGAGGGCGTCCGGTTCTATACCCGCCAGAAGTCCATCATGCAGCGCTGGCCGCAGTCCCGGGGCGGCGCCGACTTCCACATGCCGTCTTCGAAGTAGTGTGACCCGTTTCGCGAACCCGGCCGATACCCCGGCGGGCTGATAGCCTCTACAATGGGCGCGGACGCGGTCCGGTCGTGAGGCCATCGGCTGGCTCACGACCGGCACGGGCCCATCCGCAATTCGTCCCGAGCGATCAGCCATAAAGCCAGTGGCCACTTCAGGCGGCACCTTCCGCGGCGACGCGGACGCTTTCTACCTGCCGGACTTCTGCGCCTCCCGCGCGGCGTTCGCCATCGTGCTGATCGTGGAGCTGACCGCCATCGTGCTCTCGATCGCCCGGCAGAGCGCTTCCGTCGATTTCTGGGGGGAGCTCGCGCGCAGCTCGCTGTTCCTGCTGTGGGTCGGCCTGGTGGGCGCGGCGCTGCTGTGCGGGCTGCGGCCAGGGCTGGCCCGGCTCAGCATCGTGCGTGGCTCGGTGGCGGTGCTCGCGATGTTGACCGTCATGGTTGCCGCGATCTCGGCGGCGGTATTTCTGCTCGGCCGCAGCGCGTTCGTGGCCGGTGCCGGCGGCGCCGCCTTCTTCCCGGCGCGCCTCGGGCCGTTCGTTTTGCGCAATACGGCGATCGGCTTCGTCATCTGCGCCGTCGCGCTGCGCTACTTCTATGTGACCCACCAGTGGCGGCGCAACATCGAGTTGGGCGCCACCGCCCGGGTACACGCGCTGCAGGCGCGCATCCGCCCGCACTTTCTCTTCAACAGCATGAATACCATCGCCTCGCTCACACGCTCGGACCCGGCGCTGGCCGAGCAGGCGGTACAGGACCTGGCGGATCTCTTCCGCGCCTCCCTGAGCGACCGGCACCAGACGATCACCCTCGCCGAGGAGCTGGAGATCGCGCGCACCTATCAGCGCATCGAGCAGCTTCGGCTCGGCGAGCGGCTGCAGGTGGCTTGGAACGTGGGCGGTCTGCCGCCGGATGCGCGGGTGCCGGGCCTGCTGCTGCAGCCGCTGCTCGAGAACGCGATTTATCATGGCATCGAGCCGCGGCCCGCAGGCGGGACGGTGACCATCACGGGGGAGCGAGCCGCGGAGCTGATCTCCGTGGTGGTGCGCAATCCGGTGAGCGAGCGGCAGAACGAGCGCGAAGGCAACCGGTTGGCGCTCGCCAACACCCGCGAGCGCCTGGCGCTGCTCTACGGCGAACGCTCGCTGGTGAAGGCCGGCCGCTTCGATGAGGAATACATCGTGACGCTGCGTTTCCCCTACACCACCAGCGCGCCGCCCGCGGCGGGCTGACCGGCGCATGCTGAGGATCCTCATCGTCGATGATGAGCCTCCGGCGCGTGAGCGCCTGAGGCGCCTGCTGGCGGAGATCGGCGGGGCCGAGGTGATCGGCGAGGCGGCCACGGGCCGGGAGGCGCTCGAGCGGGCCGCGCGCAGCGGCCCGGACGTGGTGTTGCTCGATGTCCGGATGCCCGGCATGGACGGTATCGAGACGGCGCGCCACCTGGGCATCCTCGACGAGCCACCGGCCGTCATCTTCACCACCGCCTACGACCAGTACGCCATCAACGCCTTCGAGACGCGAGCCGTGGGCTATCTCCTGAAACCGGTGCGCCCGGACAAGCTCGCCGCCGCGCTCGCGCACGCCGACCGCCTGACGCGTCCCCAGCTGCAGCGCCTCGCCGCGGTCTGCGGGGAGTCGCGCCGCACTCACATCGGCATTCGCCGCCCCGAGGAGGTCCGCCTCATTCCGATCGAGGACATCCTCTTCTTTCAGGCGGGCCAGAAATACATCACGGTGCGGCACCTGACCGGGGAGGACCTGATCGAGGACTCGCTGCGCACGCTCGAGGAGGAGCTCGGGAGCGGCTTCGTGCGCATCCACCGCAACGCCCTGATCAACGTGCGGCATCTGGAGCGCATCGAGCGCCACCCCGATGGTCATTACGGCGTGCGGTTGCGCGGCTGCGCCACGGCGCTGCCGGTCAGCCGCCGCCTGGCCGGCGAGCTGCTGGAGCGCTTCAAGTAGGGAGCCTCGGCCCGATCCGTTGCGGTATGCTCGCGTCGATGCGCATCGACTTCACCAAGATGCACGGCCTGGGCAATGACTTCGCGGTGTTCGATACTCCGGCCGGCACGCGGCCGTTCTCGACCGAGCAGCTGCGCCGCCTCGCCGACCGTCACACCGGCATCGGCTTCGATCAGGCGTTGATTCTAGAGCCGCCCAGGCGCGACGGTACTGCGGTGTTCTATCGGATTTTCAATGCCGACGGCATCGAGGTCGAGCAGTGCGGCAACGGTGCGCGATGCATCGGCGCATTGCTGGCATCCCGAGGCCTGGCGAAGGACGGCGCGGTCACGATGGACAGCCCGGCGGGCCTCATCCGGGCGCGGACCCGGCCCGGTGGCACGGTCTCGGTGGACATGGGGCCGGTGCGCCTCGATCCGCGAGCCCTGCCCTTCGA
Organism: Gammaproteobacteria bacterium; assembly: GCA_027317845.1. GTDB lineage: Bacteria > Pseudomonadota > Gammaproteobacteria > Steroidobacterales > Steroidobacteraceae > 13-2-20CM-66-19. The sequence continues at coordinate 9,170 of DAHVQK010000030.1, read as the reverse complement.
GGTTCCCGCGCAGGCCGAGCGCTATCGGCTCGAGGTCGGAGCCGAGACCCTCGAGATCGGCGCGGTCTCGATCGGCAACCCGCACGCCGTCCTCATCGTGGAGTCGGTCGACTCGGCCCCCGTGGCGCGGCTCGGTCCGGCGATCGAGGGGCATGCGCGTTTCCCGAACCGGGTGAATGTCGGATTCATGCAGCTCGTGGATCGCGCGCGCATCCGCCTGCGAGTCCATGAGCGCGGCGCGGGTGAGACGCTCGCTTGCGGCACCGGCGCTTGTGCGGCGGTGGCGGTGGGACGGCTCTGGGGGCTTCTCGAGCCGACCGTGACCGTCATGACGCGCGGCGGCGAGCTGTCGGTGAGCTGGGCGGGCCCGGCCGAGTCCATCTGGCTGACCGGGCCTGCCGAGATCGCTTTCGAAGGCCACATCGAAATCTCATAACTCAGGATTACCATGACAACACGCGAAGCACGCGGCGTATCCGCCAGCGAGATGGACGAGGAGTCCATCGCTGCGTACCTGCAGCACAACCCGGACTTCTTCGAACGCCACCAAGGCGCGCTCCTGAAACTGCGCCTGCCGCATGCGCGCGGCGGCGCGACCATCTCGCTGGTGGAGCGGCAGATCGAGGTGATGCGCGAGAAGCACGCCGCGCTCGAAAGCAAGCTCACCGAGTTGGTGAACGTCGCACGCGCCAACGACACAGTCGCAGACAAGCTTCACCGCTTCACCCGCCGCCTGCTTCAGTCCTCATCCCGCGCCGACGCCGTGGCGCGCATCGAGGCGAGTCTCAGGGAGGACCTCGATGCCTTCCACAGCGTGATGCTGCTGATCGGCGAGCACCCCGACCTCTTGCCGCAACGCTTCGTGCGTACGCTGGGACGCGACGATCCGGGGCTCAAGTCCTTCGACACGCTGTTCTCGGGAGGCAAGCCGCGCTGCGGCCAGGCACGCGACTCGCAGCGCGAGCTGCTGTTTGGCCCGGAATCCGCTCAGATTGCCTCGGTGGCGCTCGTGCCCCTTGCCGACAAGAGCGGCGCCTTGGGCGTCCTCGCGCTCGGCAGCCCGGATCGCGATCGCTTTCATCCGGGCATGAGCACCGAGTTCCTGGCGCGGATGGCGGATCTGATCACCGACGCTCTCTCGATGCGTAAATGATGTGCAGCGATGACTCCCGAGGCTCTCGCATGGCTCGAGCGGTTCCGGCGCCACACCGCCACTGAGCGGCGCTTCTCGCCGCACACGGTCTCGAACTACGCCCGCGACCTCGAGTCCCTGGTGTCATATTGCGACCGCACGGCCCTTGCGCGCTGGACCGACGTCGATGCGGTTCACGTACGCACTTTCGCCGCCCGGCTTCATGCCGCGGGCCTCTCTGCGCGCAGCATTCAGCGCAGGCTTTCCGCGGTGCGCAGTTTTTTCGATTTCCTGCTGCGCGAGGCGCAGGTGCGCCGCGCAGGTGGCGCCGCGCGCGGAACGGACGAAGCGGAAGAAGAGGACATTGCCGCGCTCCGGAGCAATCCCGCCCATGAAGTGCGCGCGCCGAAAGCCGCCCGTCGCCTGCCCGAGACACTGGATGCGGACCAGATGGCGAGGCTCCTTGCGGTGACCGAGGATTCGCCCATGGCGCTGCGTGACCGGGCCATCATGGAGCTGCTGTATTCCTCGGGCCTGCGCCTGGCGGAGGTCTGCGGCCTCGACATCGGGCATCTCGACCTGAAGGATCGCAGCGTGCGGGTGCTCGGCAAGGGGCGCAAGGAGCGCGCGGTTCCGGTCGGACGGGTTGCTCTTGAGGTGCTCGCGCGCTGGCTGACGGTGCGGCAGCAGTGGACCTGCCCGGACGAGCGGGCGTTGTTCGTCGGCCGCACCGGGCGGCGGCTCGGGCGCCGGATGGTCGAGAAGCGGGTCGCCTACTGGGCACGCCGGCAGGGTCTGCCGCAGCACGTCTACCCGCATCTGTTCCGCCATTCCTTCGCCTCGCACCTGCTGGAGTCGGGCGCGGAGTTGCGCGGCGTGCAGGAGCTGCTCGGCCACGCGGACATCGCGACCACGCAGATTTACACCCATCTTGATTTCCAGCACCTAGCCCGCATCTACGATCAGGCTCACCCCAGGGCCCGGCGCAAATCCTGAGGGTGGCCACCCTCCTCCGAACCAGGCCGCCTCATGACCGATTCCACCCGATTCGACCCGCATGGCACCACCATTCTCGGCGTTCGTCGCAACGGCATCGTGACCGTGGGCGGTGATGGGCAGGTGAGCCTCGGGAACACCGTGATGAAGGGCAACGCGCGCAAAGTCCGCCGCCTCTGCAACGACAAGGTGCTTGCCGGATTCGCGGGCGGCACGGCGGACGCCTTTACGCTCTTCGAGCGCTTCGAGGGCAAGCTGGAGAAGTACGGCAACCTCACCCGCGCCGCCATAGAGCTCGCCAAGGACTGGCGTGCCGACCGGTACCTGCGGCGCCTGGAGGCGCTGCTGCTGGTCGGCGACCCGCAGAAGCTGCTGGTGATCTCCGGCAACGGCGATGTCATCGAGCCGGAGGCCGACGCCGCCGCGATCGGCTCAGGCGGGCAGTACGCGCTCGCCGCCGCGCGGGCGTTGCTCGATGCGACGGAGCTGGGAGCGCGCGATATCGTGCAGCGATCACTCGACATCGCCGCCGACATCTGCATCTACACCAACCACAATCTCACCATCGAGGAGCTCAAGCAGGCCGCCTCCTGAGGTAGTGCCCGTAGCCGCACCATGTCATCACTCACTCCCAGCCAGATCGTCCAGGAGCTCGACAAGCACATCATCGGCCAGGATGCGGCCAAGCGCGCCGTGGCCATTGCGCTGCGCAACCGCTGGCGCCGCATGCAGGTCGATGAGTCGCTGCGCCAGGAGATCACGCCCAAGAACATCCTCATGATCGGTCCGACCGGCGTCGGCAAGACCGAGATCGCGCGCCGCCTGGCTCGCCTGGCGAACGCGCCGTTCGTCAAGGTGGAGGCCACGAAGTTCACCGAGGTGGGTTATGTGGGCCGGGACGTGGATTCCATCGTCAAGGATCTCGCTGACGTCGCCGTCAAGATGACGCGCGAGCAGGAGATGGAGAAAGTCCGCCAGCGCGCCGCCGAGGCTGCCGAAGAGCGGGTCCTCGATGCGCTGCTACCCAAGCCGCGAATGATGGGTTTTTCCACCGACGAGCCGGCGCAGCCGCGCGATGCGGAGACGCGTGAGAAGTTCCGCCGTATGCTGCGCGCCGGTGAGCTCGACGAGCGCGAGGTCGAGATCGAAGTCCGCACGCTGCCGATGGGAGTCGAGATCATGGCGCCGCCCGGCATGGAGGAGATGCAGCAGCAGCTGCAGTCCATGTTCCAGAACCTGGGTGGCAACCGCACGCGCAGCCGCAAGGTCAAGGTCCGCGAAGCGGTGACGCTCATGGTCGAGGAAGAGGCGGCGAAGCTGATCAACGAGGAAGAGCTTAAGGTCAGAGCTCTCGCCAACGCGGAGCAGAACGGCATCGTCTTCATCGACGAGATCGACAAGGTCACGCGCCGTCAGGAGACCATGGGCGCCGATGTCTCGCGCGAAGGTGTGCAGCGCGATCTGCTGCCGTTGGTGGAGGGCTCGACGGTGGCGACCAAGTACGGTCCCGTCAAGACCGATCACATGCTGTTCATCGCCTCCGGAGCCTTCAGTCTGTCGAAGCCTTCCGACCTGATCCCGGAGCTCCAGGGACGGTTGCCCATCCGGGTGGAGCTCGACTCGCTCAAGGTGGGCGACTTCGTGCGCATCCTGACCGAGCCCGATGCCTCGCTCACCGCGCAGTACCAGGCGCTGATGCAGACCGAAGGCGTGTCGGTGGTATTCTCCTCCGAGGGCGTGCAACGTCTTGCCGAGATCGCCCACCAGGTCAATGAGCATACCGAGAACATCGGCGCGCGGCGGCTGCACACCGTCATGGAGCGGCTGCTCGACTCGGTGTCGTTCGATGCCTCGGAGCAGTCGGGCTCGCGCATCACCATCGACGCGAAGTACGTCGAAGAGCACCTGGGCGGTCTCGCCAAGGACGAGGACCTGAGCAGATATATCCTCTAGGGTCTCCCGGGTCCAGGCGATGGAGTGTCTGGCTCCCGTGCGCGGGCGCCGGGCTGCTCACCTCGGGTGGTCGTGATCCCACTTCGTGAGGAAGTTGATCAATGCGATGGTCCGGTTGTTCATCCCCGTCAGTGACGTGTCGCCGCGCCCGGCCATCGACGGCCCGGTCTTATAGCGGCCGTCGATGATGATCGTGGGGGTGTTCATCACCTGGTAGGTCTGCCCTAACTGCCCGGCCTGCTGCAGCTCGGTGTGGACGTCGAAGGAGTTGTATGCATTGGCGAAGGCGGCAGCGCTGACGCCATGTTGCTCGGCGAAGGCTTCCTGGAGCCTGAAGGTCTGCGCTGGCGTTGCGCCCACCATGACGTTCTCGTTGCCTCCCGCGGATACTTCGAGCTGGTGGATCGTGTTGAACGCGGTCTCGACCAGGTCATCCCGACCCAAGGCCTCCAGCGTGTAGTAGAGCCGGGCATCGGCCACCTGCAGCGGCGCCCACATGACCGGCACGCGCACGAACTGGACGTAGGCCGGCTTGGTCTTGCGCCAGGCGAGCATGTGGGGCTCGAGGGCATGGCAGAACGGGCAGGCGAGATAGAAGAATTCAATCACCTGCACCTTGCCCGCGGGCGCGTTGGTTGGCTGCGCGGGGGAAATCACGGTGTAGTTGACACCGGATTTCCACTGGGCGGTGGCGGGGGGCGGGGGGGCGGTTTGCGCGGCGGCGCCGGCCGCCAGGGAAAGACCCAGGAGGAATGTCGCCGCTGATGAATATCGAGTTCTCATGAAGGCTTCTCCCGGCTATTCAGGCCGCGAGTCCGGCGCGGCGCACGCGACGGGTCCTCTGCGGGACCGCCACATCGCACCGGCGCATCGCGTCCGATGCTCGTGTCGCGACTCACCCCTGGTGATCGTGATCCCACTTGGCGAGGAAATCGATCAGCGCAATCAGCTTGTTCTCGCCGCCGGCCTTGGCCGGGTCGGTGCGATAACGGCCGTCGATGATGATGGTCGGGACCGACTGGATCTCGTAGGTCTGGGTGACCTGTTCGGCCTGTTGCAGCTGGGTATTGACGTCGAAGGAGTTGTAGGCATTGTCGAACGCCGAGGCGCTGACGCCGTTGTGCGTCGCGAAAGCCTCCTGCATCTTCAGCGTGTTCGCCGGACTGCTGCCGACCATGATCGACTCCGAGCCGGTCTGGTTCTCGAGAGTGTGGATGGTGTTGAAGGCCGTCTCCACCAGGTCATCGCGGTTGAGCGCCTCCAGTGCGTAGAAGAGGCGCGCGTGCGCCTGCTGCACGGGTCCCCACATGACCGGCACGCGCACGAACTGCACATAATCGGGCTTGCTCTTGCGCCAGGTGCGCAGGTACGGCTCGAGCGCATGGCAGTGAGGGCACGCCAGCCAGAACACTTCCATGACCTGCACCTTGCCGGGCGGCGCATTGGTCGGCTGCGCGGGCGAGATCACCTCGTAATTGACCCCCGCCTTCCACTGGCTGCTCTCGGGCAGGGCGAGCGGGCCCTGCGGGGCGGCGCCGGCCGCCGGGCTGCCCGATGCGCCAGCCTCGTTCGCCGTGGACGGACTCACCTTGGCCCCCGTCGCCGGTGCCACCGCGGAGGGGGGCTGTGCGGGTTGCGAAGCCGCGGGCGCCGGTGGTGTCTGCGCCTGCTTGGGGCTGCAGGCGCACAGGGCGAGGATGAGCGCGGCGGACAGGGCGAGCGTGCGGGTCATGTGCGGCCTTTCTCGAGCAATTCCGTTCAGCGCAGGCCTTGCACGTAGGATGCGACGGCCTGGATTTCCGCGGGCGTCAGTCGCTTGGCGATGGCGAACATCATCCTACTGTTGGGGGCCGCATTGATGGCCTTCGGTCCGCTGTAACGGGTGCCGTTGGCGTAGTTCTGCAACTGCGTCACGACATAGACCGATTGCTGCGCCCGAAGTGCCGGAAACCCCGCGGCCGGATTGCCGCGGCCGAGCGGACCATGGCAGGCCACGCAGGCCGGCACGCGGCGCTCGGGATCGCCGGACAGATACAGAGCCTTGCCGGCTTTCCATAGCGTCGGATCGGCCTCGAGGCCGGTCGGCGTCTGTGCGGCGAAGAAGACCGCCACATTATCGATATCCTGGTCGCTCAGGGTCTGGGCCATGGGGTCCATCACCGGATTCTGGCGCACGCCCGAGCGGAACAGATGCAGCTGCTCGGCGATGTAGACCGCGTTCTGCCCCGCAAGGCGCGGGAACGTGGGGGCGACACTGTCGCCGTTCGGCCCGTGGCACGCGAAACACACCGCCGCCCGGGTGGCCCCCGCCTGCACCGAGCCGTCGCTGTAAGGGTCGGGTGTCACTGGCGCGGGGACCGCGGGAGCGGGCTGTACGGCCGTAGCGGGTGCCGCGGCGGTTGCCGCCGTGGCCGGGGTCGCTGCGGGCTGTGCGGCCGCGGGCGGTGGACCGGCGGCACCGGCGAGCGAGAGCGTCGGGGTCAGTGCGGCCAGCAGAAATGCTGCGGAGGACAAGAGAAGCAATCTTTTCGCCATGGTTCGCTCTTTCTCGTTTCATCCCGTGTTGCGAAAGCCGGGAATTGTACACTACGGCAATGGCTCGATTTCCCCAAGCACGGTTTCTGCTGAGCGCTGCCGCCCCGGCGCAGTATCCCACCGACCTGGGCGCCGAGGTTGCCTTCGCCGGCCGCTCGAATGCCGGTAAGTCGAGCGCCATTAACGCCATCGTGGGCCGCCAGGGCCTGGCGCGGGCGAGCAAGACCCCGGGGCGCACCCGGCTCATCAATTTTTTCGAGCTTTCCGCGCTCACGCGACTGGTCGACCTGCCGGGCTACGGTTATGCCAGCGCGCCGGAGAGCGAGCGGCGCGCCTGGCCGCTGCTGCTCGAGGCGTTGCGGCGGCGCAGCTCTCTCAAGGGATTGTTCGTGATCGTCGATGCGCGGCGCGGGATTACCGAGGGCGACACGGCGCTGCTCGAGTGGGCAGGCTCGGGTCAAAAAGTGCATGTGCTGCTCGCCAAGACGGACAAGCTGAGCCGTCAGGAGGCCCGGCAGGCGCTCGCGAGCGCGGCCGCGAGGCTGGGCGAAGGGGTGTCCGTGCAGCTGTTTTCCGCCCACGCCCGTATCGGCGTCGAGGAGGCGCAGCGCGTGCTGTCTTCCTGGCTGGAAGAGCCCTCCGACGGGCGGTAAAAACGGCGCACCGGCGGGCTTGCCGGCGCGGAACGCAGCACCCGATCGGACGCCTGGGATAAAAATACCCCGATGGCCGTGAGGCCACCGGGGCAGACTAACCCGGCACAGGTCTCGTGCGAACCGGGTTGTACCCGCTCAGGGAGGGAAGCGGGGAGTGCCGTAGCACTCACTAAATTCGACTGAGGCCCCCACCGAAAGTTCCGGCTCCCGGGTGTGCGTCCTCATTTTCCGGGCCCGCTCTGCGCTGCCGCACTTCGCGACTCACATCCCATTGTTTTTACCCCTCTTTTTCTCCTGAGAGGATTCCATGCCGAGACTTTGTCTGGGCTTTGGAGCGCACGGCTCGGCCCCCTTGAAGTGGTGCTCTGCATGCACCAACTCGGGTGCGCTCCGCACCTCCCGCCGATGATTTCGCCATGGGAGACTCGGGTCGCTCTGGTCAGGGGGAATCTTCATGGGTACGCGAGACATCGACACTCAGCTCACCGCGCGCCGCGCGGCCGCGGTGGCACGCGGCGTGGCGAGCGCCACCCCCGAATTCGCCGTGCGTGCGCAGAACGCCGAAGTGTGGGACTCATTGGGGCGCCGCTACATCGATTTTGCAGGCGGCATCGGCGTGCTGGCCACCGGGCATCGCCATCCCAAAGTGATGGCGGCCGTGACCGAGCAGCTCCAGTGCTTCACGCACACCGCCTTCCAGGTGATGGCCTACGAGTCTTACATCCGCCTGGCTGAGCGGCTGAACGCCATCGCACCCTTCAAGGGTCCGGCCAAGAGCCTGCTGTTGAGCACCGGTGTCGAAGCGATCGAAGCGGCGGTGAAGGTCGCGCGCATCGCCACGGGCCGAACGGGGGTCATCGCCTTCAGTGGCGCCTTCCACGGGCGCACCAGCCTCGGCATGGCGCTGACCGGGCGCGCGCTGCCGTACAAACAGGGTATCGATGCCGCGCTTCCGGGCGTCTTCCGCATTCCCTTTCCGGCGCCCCACCGGGGCGTGAGCGTGCAGGAGAGCCTGCGCGCCCTCGATCTGCTCCTGCGCAGCGACGTCGAGCCGGGCCGTGTGGCCGCCATCCTCATCGAGCCAGTACAGGGCGAAGGTGGATTCAACATCGCGCCGCCTGAGCTGCTCAGCGCCCTGCGCAGTCTTTGCGACACCCACGGCATGCTGCTCATCGCCGATGAAATCCAGTCGGGCTACGGGCGAACGGGCCGCATGTTCGCCATCGAGCATGCCGGCGTCGAGCCGGACCTGGTCACGCTGGCGAAGTCTCTGGCGGGCGGCGTGCCGCTCTCGGCCGTGTTGGGACGCGCGGAGATCATGGACGCCGTGGAGCCGGGTGGACTCGGCGGCACCTACGGTGGCTCGCCGATCGGCTGCGCCGCAGCGCTCGCAGTGTTGGATGTGATGCGCGAGGAGAGGCTCCTCGAGCGCTCGGAGGTCATCGGCGCGCGAATCCGCCGGCACCTGGAGGAGCTGGCCGCGCGTGCTGGCGGCGTCGCGATCGGCAACATCCGGGGCCTCGGCGCGATGATCGGCTTCGACGTTCTCAAGAACCGCTCGGGCGGTGAGGTGGATGGCGCGGGCGCCAAGCTCGTCGTCCGGCGGGCGCTCGAGGCGGGACTCATTCTGCTCACCTGCGGCTCGCAGGGCGAGACCATCCGCGTCCTGCTGCCCCTGACGATCCCCAATGCCCACCTGGAGGAAGGACTCGGCAAGCTCGAGCAGGCGTTGAGCGCATGAACCTTCGCGACGAACGGCTGCTTCGCCAGCGGGGATATGTAGGGGGCCGGTGGGTGGCTGCGCAGGGAGGTGCGGTGGTGGAGGTATTGAACCCTGCCAGCGGGGAGAGTCTTGGGACGGTGCCGGACATGGGTGCACGGGAGACGCGGGAGGCGAT
>DAHVQK010000027.1 GCA_027317845.1 Gammaproteobacteria bacterium | reverse complement strand
CGGCCGGCACCGGCCACTTCTACGTGACCACCAAGAACAAGCGCCTGCACCCCGACAAGCTGGAAGTGCGCAAGTTCGACCCCATGGCGCGTAAGCACGTCTCCTACAAAGAGACCAAGATCAAGTGATCCGGAGCCGCGCGTTGCGCGCGGCTCCGGCAAGCGATCGCTGACGGAAAACCGGGCCGAACCTCAGGCCCGGGGCTCGATGCGGCGCAGATGGTGGTAGGCGGAAATCCACGCGCCCAGCCATCCCAGCACCACTGCACCGCCGAACAGCACGCCACACTGCCGTGCAGCAAGTCCGGCCGGGACGAAGGCGCTGCCATAGAGCTGAGCAAGCCTCGCCACGGGGCCGGTCAGCCCGATCACCACGGCCTCGAGAATCATCCAGGCGAGCAGCGCCCCACCGAGCCCGTACAGCATCCCGGTGTACAGGAACGGCCGGCGCACGAAGGCATTCGAGCCACCGACGAGCTTCGTCACCTCGATCTCGGCGTGGCGGTTGAGGATCTCGAGGCGGATCGTGTTGCCGATCACCGCCAGCACGCCTGCGCCGAACAGCACTGCCGCGGTGAGCACGAGTCGTCGCAGCACCCCGAGCATGGCATTGAAGCGCAATACCCATTGAGCATCGAGCTGCACCACCTGCACCTCGGGCCACGCGCCGATGTCCCTGCGCAGCCGATCGAGATCGGCAGCCGAGCTCGCCTCGGCGCGCGGCACGATGCGCAGCACGTTCGGCAGGGGGTTGCTGGTGAGAGCATCGAGCGCCGCGCCGAACCCCGAGTACTTGCGGAAGTCCCGCAGCCCCTGTGCGGCGGAAATCACTGTGACGTTCGCGATGCCGGGCATGGTGCGCACCCGATGGGCAAGCCGTTGCGCCTGCTGCACTGTCTCTCCCGATTTCAGGTACACCGACATGTCCACGGCCTGACTGAAGCCGCCGGTGGCGACTTCCGCATTGGTCACGAGCAGGCCCAGGGCCGCCGGCAAGGCCAGCGCGAGAGCGATGACCAGCAGCGTGAGTATCGTGGCGAGCGGCGCCCTCGCAAGGCGGCCCAAGGCGCCCATCAGGGCCTGCGCATGGCGTGTGGCGAGTGTGGCCGGATTCATCGGGGTGTCAGCGGCTCGCCACCAGCGAGGGCAGGGGATCGGGATCGCCGCCGCGAACCTCGCCGCTCTCGAGCACGATCTCGCGGCTACCGAATTCGCGCACGATGTGTTGATCGTGCGTGGCCACCAGTACGGTCACTCCGACGTCGCTGAAGCGCTTGAACAGCCGCATCACTTCGACCGCCAGCTCCGGATCGAGGTTGCCCGTCGGCTCATCGGCCACGATGAGCGCCGGCTTCCCGGCCACGGCGCGCGCAATGCCGACACGCTGCTGCTCGCCTACGGAGAGCTCCACCGGCACCATGCGTTCCTTGCCGAGCAGGCCCACCTGATCGAGCGCGGCGCGCACACGTCTGTCGATTTCCTTGAGCGGGGCGCCCGCCACCACCAGGGGCAGGGCCACGTTGTCGAACACTGGCCGGTCTGCAAGCAGCTTGTGATCCTGGAACACCACGCCGATCTGGCGGCGGAACGCCGGAATGTGGCGCACCTTGAGGGTGCCGGTGTTGCGGCCATTGACCGTCATCGTGCCGCGCGTCGGCCGCTCGAGCAGCGCGATCAGCTTCAGGAGCGTGCTCTTGCCCGCGCCCGAGCGGCCGGTGACGAACACCATCTCGCCGCGATCGACGAAGAAGCTGACATGGGTGAGGGCCTCCCGCCCGTTCGGGTAGCGCTTGCTCACCCTCTCCAGCTGGATCATCCGCCCACCCCGGCGGCCTCACCCGCATCCCCGACGAGCGCGGTGGCGAAGGCTCGGGCATCGAACTCGCCGAAGTCCCCGGCCTGCTCGCCGATGCCGATGAAACGGATCGGCAGTCCCAGACGGCGCGCGATGGCGATCACGATCCCGCCCTTGGCGGTGCCGTCGAGCTTGGTGATGGCGATACCGGTGACCCCGACCGCCTCGTGGAACTGGACCGCCTGCGCGAGCGCGTTCTGTCCCTGGTTGGCATCGAGCACCAACAGCACCTCATCGGGCGCCGAGGGATCGACGCGCTGCATGACGCGTTTGACCTTCTTCAGCTCATCCATCAGGTGCGACTGGCTGTGCAGGCGTCCGGCGGTGTCAGCCAGCAGCACGTCCACGCCGCGCGCGCGCGCGGACTGCACCGCATCGAAGATCACGGCCCCGGGATCCGCCCCGGCGTGCTGCGCACTGCAGTCCGCGCCCGTGCGCCCAGCCCATACCGAGAGCTGCTCGATCGCGGCGGCGCGGAAGGTGTCGCCCGCGGCGAGCATGACGCTGCGGCCCTCGTCCGCGAAGCGACGGGCGAGCTTGCCGATGGTGGTGGTCTTGCCGGAGCCGTTGACGCCCACCACCAGGATGGTGAAGGGCTTGCGGGCGGGATCGATGACGAGCGGCCGCGTGCATGGCTCGAGAATGCCGACGACCGCCTCGCGCAGCGCCGCGACCAACGCCTCGACGTCGGCGAGCTCCTTGCGGGCGACCTGCTTGTGCAGTCCGGAGAGGATGTGTTCCGTGGCCTCCACGCCGACGTCCGCGGTCAACATCCGCGTCTCGAGCTCCTCGAGGATCTCGGCATCGATCCGCCGCCCCCTGAAGAGATTGGGAAGATCGAAGCCGAGTCGCCCACCACGGCTCAGCCGCTGGGCGAGCCGCTTGAAGAAACCCTGGCGCTCCCCGTTACGGGGCGCCCGCGCTTTGGAATCGAAATCAGGCATGCGTGCGGGCTAGTGTATCGTACTCAGTGTGAGCGGCCTGCGACAAACACATCACCGTGGCGAATCCGCGCGAGTACTTCGAATCATCGGCGGCGCATGGCGCGGACGCCGGCTGCGCTTTCCGCCCTCACCCGGCATCCGTCCGACGCCCGACCGCGTCCGCGAGACGCTGTTCAACTGGCTCGCGCCGCGCATGCCGGGCGCGCGCTGCCTCGACCTGTTCGCCGGCAGCGGGGCGCTCGGCCTCGAAGCGCTCTCCCGCGGCGCCTCGCACGTGACTTTCGTCGAGCGCGACGCGCAGACGGCGCGGGCCATCGAGACCTGTCTGGCCCAATGGGATCCCGGCCATGGTCACGACTGGACGCTCATCGAGACCGATGCGCGGGCGTTCCTCGACGGCGCCGCCCGACCTTTCGACATCGTGTTTCTCGATCCGCCCTTCGGCTCGGGGCTGCTCGAGATGGCCTGCGCGCGACTCGAGCACGCCGCCTGGCTCGCCCCGGATGCGCGGGTCTACCTGGAGTGCCCCGCCGGCGCGGCGCCCGCCGTGCCGGCCGGCTGGTGGAGCGCGAAAGCCAAGCAAGCCGGCCAGGTCGGGTATCATCTGTATCAAAGGGGGATCAGCAGCGAATGAACCGTGACGCCGTCTATCCGGGCACCTTCGACCCGTTCACCAACGGGCACCAGGATCTGGTGCGCCGCGCCGCGAGGATTTTCGACCGGGTGATCGTCGCCATCGCCGCCAATCCCAACAAGACGCCCCTGATCCCGCTCGAGACGCGGGTCGATCTGGCGCGCCGCGTGCTCGGTGATCTTCCGAACGTGGAGGTGGCCGGGTATTCGGGGCTGACGGTGGAGTTCGCGCGCCAGCGGGGCGCCTCGGTCGTCATCCGGGGCCTGCGCGCCGTGTCGGATTTCGAGTTCGAATTCCAGCTGGCCAACATGAGCCGGCATCTCGAGCGGGACATCGAGACGGTCTTCCTCACGCCTCAGGAGCAGTTCACCTTCATCTCCTCCACGCTGGTGCGCGAGATCGCGGTGCTCGGCGGCGATGTGAGCGAGTTCGTGCACCCCGTCGTCGAAGCCGAGCTCAAGAAACGCCGCAAGGTCTAGCCATCACTGCTGGCAGCTCGGACAGTAATACGTCGAGCGCCCCTGCTGGGTGATCTGCCGGATCGCCGTGCGGCACACCCGGCAGGGTTTGCCCGCCCGCTCATACACGTACAGTCTCTGCCGGAAGTATCCTGGGGACCCATCGGCGCCCACGTAATCGCGCAGCGTGGTGCCGCCCACCCGGATGGCCTGCGCCAGCACCCCGCGGATCGCCCGTATCAGCCGCACCGCCTCGGCGCGCGAGAGGCTGAGGGCCTGCCGTCCTGGCCGGATCCGTGCCCGAAACAGCGCCTCGCTCGCATAAATATTGCCCACTCCGACGACCAGACGGCTGTTCATCAGCAGCTGCTTGATCGCCAGCCGACGCCTGCGGGTCACTTTCCAGAGGTAGGCTGCGTCAAATGCGTCGTCGAACGGCTCCGGCGCGAGGTGCTCGAGCAACCGGTGCCGCGCCGGATCCTCCGGGGTGAAGTGGAGGCTCCCGAAGCGGCGAGGATCGTTGAAACGAAGGATCCGTCCCGAATCCAACCGCAAATCGAATTGATCGTGCGCGATCCTCGGGGTATCTGCGGACAACACGCGCAATGACCCGGACATGCCGAGATGCAGCAGCAGCGTGCCGGATTCCAGTCCGATCAGCAGGTACTTGGCCCGGCGGCCGGTCGTCGTGATCCGTTGTCCCGCGACGCGCGCCGGGAGGGACGGGGGCACCGGCCAGCGCAGGCGAGCCTCGTACACCTCGAGCGCCACGATCCGCCGGCCGAGGGCATGCGGCTCGATGCCGCGGCGGGTGGTCTCGACTTCGGGAAGCTCTGGCATAGCCCCCGTTTTACCCTAATCCGGTCACCCCTTGCGCTTTCCGGGCAGCATCCGCCTCAGTACCGAATCCCCCAGGAGATAGTGGTGCGCGAGCGCCGCGGCAGCGTGCAGGCCCGCCACGATGACCACGATGTCCGCGAGATCGCCGTGCAACCCCCCGATCGTCCGCGTCAGCTTCCACGTGCTGAAAGCGGGCTTGGGGAACGAGAACCAGTGGAACACGCTGTTACCGTGCAGCCAGACGCGCGATAGACCGAGAGCCACCGTCACGAGCAGCAGGACGTAGAGCCCATGATGGGCGCTCTGGGCCAGGCGGCCCGGCCAGCCGGCATCGGCCGGTGGCAGGCGGCGGCCGGCGCTCGAGCGCCACGCGATGCGGACCAGGAGGACCGCGCCCACCGTGATTCCGAACAGGATGTGCACCGAAAGCGCCGCGTCGCGGGGCGCGCCCTTCGGGAAATAGCTCAAGGTCTGGCCGAGCGTCCACAGGCTGATCACCAGGAAGGCCGTGAGCCAATGCAGAAGAATGCTGAGGCCGTCGTAGTTCTGATGGGCGGCCAGGGTGATGGAGGTCGGGCGGAGGGACGGGCCGTGCATGGGGATACCTGTGAAGCGGTTGCGCCGCTGACGATAAAGGAAGATCCTGACGAAAACCTGAGCACTCTTGGAAATGGTGGCTACGGTTTAGTTCACGCTTCGCCCCCTCCCCCTTTGGGGCCACCCACGGGGAACCTATTGGGCGGATTAGCACTCGAATATCGTGAGTGCTAATATTTCCCCTCAAGAGTCTCGGAGCACGCATGACCGCAAGCACAGCATTGGTCGCCCGGCCCTGCGACCTGGCGCTCACCGGCCCGGTCGGCAGCGTCGATGCCTATATCGACCGGGTCAGCCGCATTCCCGTCTTGGACCGGGAGCAGGAGCGCGCGCTCGCCGAGCGCTACCGCGACCAGGAAGATCTCGCATCCGCCCGCAAGCTGGTGTTGTCGCACCTGCGCTTCGTGGTGCACATCGCCCGGGGCTATCGGGGCTACGGCCTGCCGTTCGGCGACCTCATCCAGGAAGGCAATGTCGGGCTGATGAAGGCCGTGAAGCGGTTCGACCCCAAGCTGAACGTCCGCCTGGTGTCCTTCGCGGTGCACTGGATCCGTGCCGAGATCCACGAATATGTGCTGCGCAACTGGCGCCTGGTCAAGATCGCCACCACCAAGGCTCAGCGCAAGCTCTTTTTCAATCTGCGCCGTCTGAAGAAGAACCTCACCTGGTTGTCGGCCGAGGAGACCGCGGCGGTGGCGCGGGACCTGGGCGTGACCCCCAGCGAAGTGAACGAGATGGAGAAGCGTCTCGCGGCGCATGATCTGTCGTTCGATCCCGCGCCCGATGCGGACGAGGAGGAGTCCTACAGTCCCGCGGCCTATCTGCCCGCTCCCGAAGCCGACCCGGCGGAGCAGGTCGAAAGCTCGGAGTGGGAACACGAGACTTCCGCGCAGCTGCGCACCGCGCTCGAGCGGCTCGACACGCGCAGCCGCGACATCCTGCAGCGGCGCTGGATGAGCGACGACAAGGCGACCCTTCACGAGCTGGCCGACCAATACGGCGTATCCGCCGAGCGGATCCGCCAGATCGAAGCCAACGCCCTCGGGAAGCTGCGCGGCCTGCTCACGCCCGAGCCGGTTCCCGCCTGAGCAGAGCGACGCGAGCCCGCAGGGCTGCCTAGCCCTGCAGACTCGCCTTGCGCACGGCGGTGGCGACGTGCTCGTGCACGGCCTTGTCGAGCGGGTCGGGCACCAGCTCATCCCCCTGCGCCAGGTCCGCAATCGTCTGCGCCGCAGCCATCAGCATCGCATCGGTGAAGCGCCTCGCCCTGGCGCTCAGGGCACCTTTGAACAGTCCGGGGAAGGCGAGCACATTGTTGATGCCCTTGCCGTCGGCGGCAAAGGCAGCGCCGCGCTCGCGGGCCACCATGGGCTCGATCTCGGGGTCCGGATTGGACAGAGCCAGGATGACCTGACCGGGCCTCACCCATTCCGGGCGGATCAGGCCCTTGACACCCGTGGTGGCGAGCACCACGTCGGCGGTCTGCATGATGGACTCCAGCGTCGCGCCCTCACCGCCGAGCGCGCGGATGCGCTCGATGGCCCTCGGGTCGCGATCCGCGCCGAGCACTCGGTTCACGCCGTAAGCGCGCAGCAGCCGCACGATCCCGGTGCCGGCGGCGCCGAGACCAATCTGCCCGATCGTGCTCTGCGGCAGGCTCCTGCCGGCACGCCGCGCCGCGTTGATGAGCGCCGCCAGCGCCACGACGGCGGTGCCATGTTGATCGTCGTGCAACACGGGCTTCTCGAGGCGCTCCCGCAGGCGAGTCTCGATCTCGAAGCACTCCGGCGCGGCGAAGTCCTCCAGCTGGATCGCGCCGAAGGACAGGTGAATGGCGGCGATGAGCTCGACGACCTTCTCGGGCCGCGTCTCCTCGATCAGGAGAGGCACGCCGGAGAGCCCCGCGAGATCGGCGAACAGCGCCGCCTTGCCCTCCATCACCGGCAGCCCCGCGAGCGGCCCGATGTTGCCGAGCCCGAGTATCGCGGTGCCGTTGGTGATCACGGCCACCGTGTGATCGATGCTGGTGTACTCGTGGGCGAGCGAGGCGTCCTGCTGGATGGCGAGGCACACCCGCGCCACCCCCGGCGTGTAGACATCGCGCAGCACCTGGCGCGTGTTGATCGGCAGGCTGGCGACGGTGCGGATCTTGCCGCCGCGGTGACGGTTGAACACCCGGTCCGACTTGCCGATGAAGCGCGCGGTCGGCAGCTGGCCGATGCGATCGTAGAGGCTCCTGTCGGCCTCCTCGTCCATCTCCAGCGTGATTTCCCAGACCGTGCGGCCCTGTCCGCGGCGCACCGCGGTGAGGTGCTCGATGGTGAGTCCCGCCTCGGCGATCACCTGCAGCACTTTGGCCAGGCTTCCGGGCTGGTGGACCGTCTCTACGATCAGAATCTCGGGTATCTTCATGTGCCCTGGCAGTGGAACCGCCTCCCCAAAAAATCCACTATATGCCCACAACCTGAAAGATTGCTTAAACCTTATGGTGATGTCTCGATAGATGTCGTCCTGGCTCAAAATCCTGCTGCTCGCGCTCATCGCTCTGGTGTTGCCGTGGGATGGCATCCGCTATGCGCGGCAGATGGAATCGGCGCTGCGCGCGAGCGAGCGGCACACCCTGAGCTCGGTCGCGAGGACACTGGCCGCATCGCTCCAGGGGCGCACCGAGCTCCTCTATCGCTATCCCGGTCCGCTGATCCCCGGCCGCTACGATCTCACCCCCGTTCTGCTGCGAGCGCCGCTCTACGTCGATGGCTATCCCGAGGACTGGCCTCGCGAGCGACGCGGGTGGCGTTATTACGGCAAGGCTCCCTACCGCTTCGGCATCCTCACCGGCGTGCAGGGTCGGATGCTGTACGTGCTGCTGAGGGCGAAGGACCCTCGACTGGTGTTCGATGCGCCCCTCGCCAAGCCGCTGCGCCCCTCCGCGATAGGCGAACGCATCTGGGTGGGATACGCCGATTCGAGCGGCGTGCAGCACGCGGAGTTCTTCGCGCTCACGGGCCCCGGCCCCATCGTGGCGCGGCGCATCGTGACGGGCGAATACGGACGCAAAAGGGCGCTCGTCGACCCGCGCATCGCGGGAGCCTTGCAGCCCCGCTCCGGCGGATTTGACGTCGAGTTCTCGATGCCACTGTCGCTCACCGATGGTCGCTTCGGCGTCCTCATCGACAATCGCGATTACCGTGGCGCCGCCCCCGTCAGTTACGGCACCCTGCGCACGAGCGATCTGCGCACCCGCGGCCGGCTGATTCTCGCCTCACCGGCGCTGCCGGCCTATCTCACGCGGTTCGTGCGGCCGGGGCTGCGGCTCGTGGTGAGCACCCCGGACGGCGCCACGCTGGCCGAGGCCGATGAGCTCACCGTGCCGCAGGTGCCCGCACCCGAACCCGGCATCCTCGCGCGGCTGTACCGGCGGCTCGTTGGACCGCATGGGGTGCGGCTCACGCACGTGCAGGCGCCGATCCACGGTCTCGGGCGCGCCACCGTGATCGCCACGCTGCGCGTCACTCAGTGGTCGAACCAAGGCGCGCGGCTGCGCAATCACACGCTCGAGCGAATGCTGAATCTGACTCTGGCGACCAGTCTCGTCGCCTTCCTCGCCGCTATTGGCCTCGCCATGCAGTTGACGATGAAGGTGTTGCGCGGCCGCCGGCGCCGGCCAGCCTCCGAGCAACCCCCGCGCCATCGCGGGGCCCTCTAGTTGAACCGCGCGCGAAGACTGAGCTCGATCATCCTGCCGAGATAATCCGCGCCATAGACCCACGGCGGCGGCGGCGCCTTGTCGAACACATCGCTTACGTGCAGACCCACCTCGCAGCAGCGGCCGAGGCGATGCAGGACATCGAGGTCGTGAATGGTGCTCGAGGGGATCGACAGCGGCAGCTGGTCGGCGGCGGTATAGGTGAGATCGAAGTAGGATCGCGAGGAGTAGTGCGTCAGCCAGTGGACCGACCACCGGTGCCACCCGTAGCCGATATCGGACACGAAGCTCCAGCGAGGCACACCGATCGTGCCGGCGAATTCGATGACATCGAACCCGCTGCCCGAGACCGAGCTGTTGTTCTCCCTCATGTCGAGCACGTCGGCGTCGATGTCGAGGGTGCCCGGAGCATTGAAGCGCTCGAGCCAGGGCAGCCGCCCGAGACGGCGCCGGTATCGCAGTCGATACTGGACGAGGCGCAGATGGTTGAAGCCCGCGTTGATGAAGGTCTCGCGGGCGCCCACGACCTGGCCAGTGCCCGGCTGGCGGGTGAAATCGCCGCAGGTGGCGCTCGGATAGACGGGCGCATCGTAACACTGCTCCATCAAGAGCCCGACGCCGGCATATTCGATCGCCTGGCGGATGAGGATCTGGATGTAATCGGCGCTCACGGTGAGCCCCGGCAGCAAGCGCGGCGTGAGCACCACACCGAGGTTCATCGAGTGGGCCACTTCGTCGGTGAGGGCCGTATTGCCGCCGCTTTGCACCGGGATGGTGAGATTCTCGACGTTGGAGCTGGTGAACTGCGCGAGATTCGTCCCCAGTGCCGCGAAGGCCGCCGCGCAGTTGCGTTGGCGGACCACCGGGTCGGGACCCGAGGCGATATTGCCGGCCTGGCAGGGATCGAGACCCGAATCGAAGGCGCTGGTTGCGGGCGAGTAGGCCTCCTGGAGCGAGGGTTCCCGATAGGTTCGCGCGCGGCTGACACGCACGGCGATGTCCGGGCTGGGCGCGTAGACGATTCCGACGTTCCAGGCGTTCGAGTATCCCGCGAGCGAACTGTCCACACGCCGGAAGGCCCCATTCGCGGTCAGCTGATGGGCCCAGCGGCGGCTGAAGCGCCCGCCGAGGATCGGTAAGCGCATCTCGCCATAGGCTTCGTGGGTCGCGAACCGGCCATGGGTCGAGGCGATCGGAACACCGTAACCCAGCCCCTCGCGCGAGGCGGCAGAGGGATTGAAGCTGCCGTATTCGTAGCGGCTCTCCGCGCCGATGGCCGCACGCAGGGGGCCTGCGGGGAGCCTCGCCAGGGGCGCCTGCAGGTTCGCCTCGAGGTCATCCTGCCAGTCGAGCGCCGTGTCGCCGAAGCGCGCGGTGACGTAATCCAGGGCCGCACGGCTGTTGTTGCCGGCGCCGAAGGGATCGAACGGCACGCAGTTGCGGATGTAGGGGTCGCTCGATCCGGGGTTCTGCGCCGTGATGCGGCACTGCGGCTCGCCGCCGGGGCCCATGATGGAATCGAGCGCATAGCCGAGGAGGTTCGGCACGTGGTATGCGGGATTGCCATAGACGAAGCCGTACTGGGCGAAGCTGGAATGGGCCTGACCGTGAGAGTATGAGAGGTTCCAATGGACGCGGCGCCCAAGCCCGCGAAATTGGCCTCGCAGCGTCGAATTGATGTTGAATGTGCGGACGAAGGAGGAGATGGGCGATGGAGTGGCGTCGTAGTTGCTGCGCGAGAGGTAGAAATCCCCGACCCCGGCCGCCGCGAGCACGCTGCGGGCCTGCGGAGCGAGAAACCCGTTCTGCGCACCGATCAGCCAGGCCGCGCCCGGCAAGGGATCGTTGTAGGCGGGCGAGAGGCCGAAGGCCGTGTAGGCGAAATTCGGCTGATTGTCGGCGAGGCGCGAGCCCACGTAATCGAAGACGACGGCCGTCTCGAGGCGCACCCCTTCGGACAAATCGTAACTGCCGATGCCATAGAGCAACATGCGCCTGTTCGGCGTCAGGAGCGGCGTCATGGACGCCAGATCGAGCGAGTCGCCGCCGCTTGCCTGAGTGGGGCTGTAGACCGTGCCGGTATTGAACGGGATGAGGTCCCCGTTGGCGCCGAACTGTGCGGGCATGGAGGTGCCGGGCAAATTGATCAGCGTCTGATCGAGCCGGTAGGGGAGTCCGCCATTGGTCACGCCGTACAGTCTCAGGTTGTCGGCGAGGATCTGCGCCGGCACCCCGCTCCCCGCTCCGGCATAGACGGGGTTCGGCACGAAGCCCTGCTGCAACGCCGTCCAGGGTCGCTGCCGCTCGCTCACGGCGGTCGTCTGATCGAACTCGGCGGCGAGCGCGAGATTCAGGCGGTGATGCAGGAAATCTCGCCCTAGAGCACCCTCCAGGTCGTACTCCCCCGCGTCCCAGCGGACGGAGTTGCCGAGACTCGCGATGAGGCGTGCGCCGGTGAACCGCTGCTTCATCCGGATGTTCACCACCCCCGAAACGGCGTCGGCGCCGTAGATCGCCGCCCCGGTCGCCGGCACGATGTCCACCCGGTCGAGGAAGATTGCCGGCAGGGCGTTCAGATCGAGCTGGGTGCCGCCGCTGTGGGCGAAGAGATTGGCGGGATTGTCGGACACGAAGCGCAGGCCGTTGACCAGTTCGAGGGTCCTGTTGGTCCCCAGGTCGTACAGGTCGATGTAGTTGAATCCCACGCCGAAATCGCGCTGGGCGCCGAACGGTGTGGCGCTGCCCTGCAACTCCGGCAGCACGTCGAGGGCATCGGCGATGTTCGTGTAGCCATGGGCGCGCAGGAAGCTGGCACTGACCATGCTGTCGACCGGCACCGCGGTGACGAGGATGCTCCGGGTGAGCAGCCGCGAGCCGCTGACCTCGATCTGCCGCATGACCCCGGCAGCGCGAGGCGGGGCCGCTGGGAGCAAGTCCACGGACGCCGGGCCCTCGCGCGAGGACGGATGCGCAGGTATCGCGCGACTTCGAGCGTGCGAGGCGGCTTTGCTGCGCCCGGGAGCGTCGATGCCGATCGTATCCGCTCCCGCGAGGTGAAAGCCCAGGCCCGTGCCGCGCAGAAGCCGGGTGAGCGCCTCGCCGACAGGCAGTACGCCGTGAGCTCCCCGTGTCTCGAGATGCTCCACCGTGCTTGCGGGGGTGATCACCTGCATTCCCGACTGCTGGGAGAACGCGATGAGGGCCGCGGCGAGGGACCGGGGTCCGATGTCGAACTGCGCGATCCGGTGCAGGTCGTCCGCGGAGATGGCGGCCCGGGCCTCGCGGCCGACCCACGGTAAGAGGATCAGCAGCAGGATCGCCCCGCGAGCGACACGCGAGGCCCTCACGCGCGCACCTCGTCCCTCCCGGCGTCGCGGTGGGCGCTCAGGGCTGTTTGTCCGTCCGGCTCTCGAGCACCAGGGCGCGACCGGGACGGGACACCAGCCGGACCGGAAATTCGCTCGGCAACGCCCGCACCCATTGGTCGGCGTAGCGGGCGAAGACCGTGCCGGTGAAGGCGATGCGGCCCGCGGCCTTGTCACCGAGCACGACCGGATGGTGCGCGTAGCGGTCGACGTCGGCGATCACGGCCGAGAGCGGCTCGTCGATGTATTCCAGCCGGCCCTGGCGCCAGGCAAGCGCCCGCCTCGTATCCGTCCGCTCCACCACCCAGTGGGCGTGGCTTCCCCAGGTGACCTCTTCTCCCGCGTTGACTCGAACTCCGACATGCCCTCGCGAGGCGGCGGCGGAGCTTGGCGAGACCTCGATCTCTCCTCGCACCACCGTGACGTTCGCGCGGCTGTCGGCCTTGCGCACATTGAACGCCGTTCCCACATCACGCACGGTCAGACCGTTCACCGTGACGAGAAAGGGACGAGACGGATCGTGTCGTACACTGAAATACGCTTCTCCACCAAGCACGGCGACCCGGCGCAGTGCTGCTGTATATCGGACGACGATACGCGTCCCGGGTGCGACCTCGAGCGATGTGCCATCGGGCAAAGCCAACCGGCGCACCAGAGGTGCGGCGGCACTCGTCGGCGGCCGCGCATGAAAGAGCCGGTGCGACAGCCAGGCGACGCCCACGGCCGCCGCGACCACCGAAGCCGCCAGGGCGATACGCGGCCCGAGGTGACGGTGCCGGGCATCTGCCTCCCGCGGCGGCCTGAGCAGGCGATCGAGGCGCCCCAAGCCCTGAGGCCCCTCCGCCAGCGCGCCAGCCCGGATCCACAGGTCCTGCATCTGCTCGAACGCCTGTTGGTGCCGCTCGTCGGCCTCGTACCACAAGGTCCACTCGGCCAGCTCGCTGTCGCAGACCTGTGGCTCGTGCAGACGCACCAGCCAATCCATGGCCTCGTGCATGGCCTGCGCTTCCTCGGGGGAGGCGGAGCGGCCTAACCTCGCCAAGGGCGCACTCATAACCGCACCTGCGCCTTGGCTTGCGCTTCCGCAACGCCCATCAGCCGCAGCTTGCAGTACACGGCGGCCCGCGTGATGTAATTGCGCGCGGAGCGCTCGCGGACGCCGAGGTCGCGTGCGATCTCAGCCGTCGGCCAGTCCTCGAAGCGGTGCAGCATGAACGCCCGGCGGTGGCTGTGCGGTAATTCGAACAGCGCGCGCTCGAGCACATCGAGCTCCTCGGTGGCCATGAGCCGATGGTCCGGACTCAGGTGATCGACCGGCTCGGCCTGCGGCGCGATCTGATCGAGGCGCGCGCGATTGACCTGCTGGCGAATCCGGTCCACCGCCAGATTGGCCGCGGTCTTGAACAGATACGCCCGGAGGAAGCTGATCGTCCCGGGCCGATCCAACTGCAGCAGCCGCACGTAGGCCTCCTGCGCCACCTCGCGCGCCTCCTGCTCATTGCCGAGGCGCGTCAGCAGGAATGAGTGCAGGGTCCGGTTGTGCTCCTCGAAGAGCTTCGAGAGAGCATGGGAGTGCCCGCGACCCTCGGCGGACGTGGCACTCTCGGCGGTCTGGCTGGGAGATGACCGGAGCATCGCGGGAACTGACTTTGCGGTGGCTGACGCTGTCTATTAGACGACTGGTGGACGGCGGACGGCAACAGCCTCGCGCGCTCGGCGCATATTCCGCTTGCATCCACCGATCTTCTCGCGCACCATTCGCGCCGCGTCGCGGGGTGTGGTGCCGCCCGCGGCGCCCAGCGATGGTGGTCCGGACCTCGGGAGGTGTGACACAGGACATGAAGCAGCGCGCGAGCAGTCTCGATCCCCGTCCCGCCCTGTGCAGCGTCAATTCGTACCTCGAGAGGAACTTTCCCGACTTCTTCGCCGAAGCCCGTTTCCAGGTCGGCGACGACGATTACTTCCTCTACGCCCGCTTCGGCCAGTACCTGGCCCGCACCATCGAGTTGAACCGTGCCTCGCGGGAGAAGATCAACCGCGGCTTCACGGTGCTCAACAAAATGGCCCGCGCCTCCGCGCGTCACCCGCGCATCCGGCAGATGCTGGTCTCCGGCCCGCTGGAGTACATCATGGATGCCCCGAAAGCCCGCGCGCTCGCCCGCAAGCGCCTCTCGCCGGTCGCCCAAGGCTATCTCGAGAGTCTCTGCGAGTAGGCTGACCTAACGCCCCCGCCCCGCAGCGCATCGATGGACGAGTCTCTCGAGGTGCGGCGGTTCTGGTTCGGCAAAGGGCCGCTCACCCTCGAATCCGTGGACGAGCGCCAGCGGCTCTGGTTCGGCGCCGGCGTTTCGCGCGAGGAGCTGCGCGCGCTGGATGAGCTCATCCGCACCCGCTACGGCAGGCTCTGCGAGCGCGCCGCCTCGGGCTCGCTCGGCGCCTGGGCGGACAGCCCGCACCGGAGATTGAGCCTGATCCTCCTGCTCGACCAGTTCCCGCGCCACCTCTACCGGGGCACGGCCCGCGCCTTCGCCACCGATGACGCGGCGCTCGCGCTCGCCCTCTCGGGCATGCAGGCCGCGGCGGATGCGGCGCTCTCGCCGATCGAGCGGATATTTTTCTACATGCCGCTGCAGCACGCCGAGCGGCTCGATGCGCAGGACGAATCGGTGGCCGCCTACCGCAGGCTTCTCGCCGAGGCGCCCGGGCCACGGCCCGTGTTCATGGGCGCGCTCGAATCGGCCGAGCGGCATCGCGCCATCGTCGTGCGATTCGGCCGCTTTCCACACCGCAACCTGGCGCTCGGGCGCGCGAACACCCCTGAAGAGGCGGCGTACCTGGCTCGAGGCGCGAGGCGGTTCGGTCAGTAATCCCGGAGCGGCCCGCAGGTGCGCCGCGGCTTCCCGCCCCTCCCACGGCGCGCCAAGTTGGTGCACGGAAGCCGACGCTCGACCCAACCCGATGCGCGCGCGCCACCGGGAGTCCGCCGCCCTCCGACGGATGGCCTCATTCGGGCGATGAGCCGTGACGGCACGGTTCTTGCAAAACTACCTCGTGCCCCATGCACGAGCCCTGTCACACCGCAATGATGCGTCTGTCCCGTCCACCGCCGACCCGCAGCCTCAGGGTGTTCTGCGCCGCCGCCCGCCATCGCAGCTTCAAGATTGCGGCCGACGAGCTGTATCTGACACCGTCGGCCGTCAGCCACCAGATGAAAGAGCTAGAGGAGGCCCTCGGCGTGCGTCTGTTCGACCGCAAGCCGCGCGCGCTCGAGCTCACTCACGCCGGCGCCGTGCTGCTCGATGAGATCGCCCCGCTCCTCGAGGCGCTCGACAAGAGCCTGACGCAGCTCGCGCGGCGCGGCGGCCGACGCTCGCTGCGCGTGCTGGCGCCACCGTTCTTCGCGAGCGAATTGTTCATCCCCCGCCTGGCGGGTTTTTGCGCAGACCACCCCGATGTCGACATCCAGATCGACACGCATGAGCCGCGACCCGTGCAGCACCCCGCCAGCGCGGACATCTCCATCCTGTTGTCCGATGAGGCGCCGCAGGGCGTGCAGTCCACCTCGCTGTTCACGTTGACGCTGACCGCGGTCTGCGCGCCACGGCATGCCGCGGCCGTGGCCCGTTTGGGCGGCGCCGTATTCAAGGAGATGGCGCTCATCGTGCACAAGCCCTGGCCCAACGTGTGGGCAAGCTGGGCGGAGGAAGTCGGCCTCGAGACGCCGGAGCCGAAAAACGTTCTCGAGCTCGACACCATGCATGCGGTCGTGCGCGCCGCCGAGCGCGGGATCGGTGTGGCGCTCGTACCGACCGCGCATTGCGAGTCGTGGTTCCGCACCGGCGCGCTGGTGCGGATCTTCGCCATCGAGCTGCCGACCGCCGACACTTATTACCTCGCGAACCGGCCGAAGGATGCCGACAAACCCGATATCCGCGCGTTCAGCGCCTGGATGTTGGCTCAGTTCAGGGACCCGCGCGGCGATCGCCGGCCGCTCGGTCTGCCGGCGCTCCGCGCCGCCACCGGATGATGAGCCGCGCTCATCTCACGCCGCAATTCTTTTCGTTTGTCGCCGCCGCGGGTGGCCTCTATCGTGTCAACGCTCGCTCGACGAGCCACCGACCCCGGAACGCAACACGACAGGAGAGCTCACATGTCATCACGCAGACGCAACGTCCAGGCGTTACCACTCGCGCTGTGCGCAGGGCTCACGCTCTCGATGGCAACGGCCGCCTTCGCCGCCGAGCAACCCCACCCTTTCGTGCTCACCGCGTACCCGACCGCCATTGGTGGGCACGCTCTGCTCGCCGGCCGGTATCCGGTCGCGCTGCAGCAACTTCGCGGCCACACGAGCGCGGCGGCGTTCGATGCGGCCGCCGTCAGCACCAACCGCTGCGTGGCGCTCTCGATGACCGCGCAATGGCATGCGGCGCAAGCGGCCTGCGACACCGCGGTCCGCGCGGCGAGCAGGGCCCGCCTCGACAGCCCCGCCTGGACCGTGGGATCGGGCGTAGATGGTGATCGGAGGCTGGCCGCCGCCTACACCGATCGCGGTGTGATGCGCTGGCTGTCGCACGATCACGCCGGCGCGCAACAGGATTTCGCCAGGGCGCGGACGCTCGCCCCGGACTCGGGCTTCGTCACGCGCAATCTCACTGCGCTGAAATTCCACGGTACGGAGGTGCACCCACGGGGCAGTTGATCGACTACCGGGTCCGGGAGGCGAAGCGGTCCAGTCCCCCCCTCATGGGCGCGCTTCGTCTCCCGGAACCCACACCGTCCGGAGCTGTCAAAAAAGGGACATCTGCGCGAGGAAGCTAATGGGTCCGGGAGACGGGGCGACTCACCCCCCCCTCGTAGTCGCTTCGTCTCCCGTCACCCGCGGCAGGAAATCAGGATCGGTGAGCGGTATCTCGATCACGGGACCGAATTCCTCGAGCTGTCCGCGCACGCCCGCGGCGTCCCCGATCGCCACGATGGACACCGACTCCGCCGGCGGAAACGCCTCATCGATCACTTCCCGGGCGGCGGCGGGATCGACCGCCGCGAGCTCTGCGGCGTACTCGTCGATATAGCCCGTTCCGAGGCCATAGAACTCGATCTCGGCGAGCGCCGCGGCCCAGTCCGTGGCCGTTTCGAGCCCGAGCGCATACTGGCCGAGCGTATAGGCTCGCGCGGAATCGAGCATATCCGCGGTCACTCCCTCGTGCCTGAGCAGCGTGAGTGCCGAGAGCACCATGCCCACACCCAGCCCGGTCTTGTCCGCCTGGACGAAGGTGCGGATGGCGAACTCGCCGGGAACGCTGCCGCGGACGAATCCCGAGCGCGCCCCGTAGGACAATCCCGACTTGATGCGCAGCTCCGCGTTCAGGAGCGAGGTGAACCGGCCGCCGAACAGGGTGTTCACCAGATCGAGCGCCGCGTGGCGCCGGTAGCGCTTGTCGACCCCGATGCTGGCGATCCAGAAGTGCGTCTGGGTCGAGCCCGGCGAGTCGACCAGCAGGATGCGCCGGCCCGCGGCCGCGGGCCGCTCGAGCGGGCGCAATCGAGCGGCTGCCTTGCTCCAGTCCCCGAACGCCGCGCGGGCCGCCGTCTCGATGCGCTCCACGTCGAGATCGCCGGCGAGCACGAGGATCAGCCGGTCGGCGCCGAAGTGGCCGTGGTAGCTGTCTCGGGCGTGCGCGGGGTCGATCGCGGCGAGAGAGGCTTCGCTGCCGAACACCGGACGGCCGTAGGGATGCGTTTCGAACAGGAGGGCGCGGCCATAGGCGTCGATGAGCTCGGCGGGCTCGGAGTCCTTGGCGGCCTTGATGAGCTCGATCTGCCGTTCGCGCAGGTGCTCGAACTCCTGCGGCGCCAGCCTCGGCGAGCGCAGCGCATCCGCCAGCAGCTCGAGCATCAGGGATTGGTCGCGCGCGAGGAACTGCGCCCTGATGGTGATCGTCTCGGCCCCTGCCCCGGCGCCGAATGCGCCCCCGACGCCCTCGACCGTATCGGCGAACTCGTAGGCGTCGCGTCCCCCCGCGCCCTTTTCCAACAGGGCGGCCACCAGCGAGGCGACACCGGGAAGGGCTTGCGGGTCGGTCAGCGCGCCGCCACGCATCACGGCGTGGCAGGCGACCAGCGGTACGTCGCGCCGGGGTATGAGAATGAGGGTGACGCCGTTGTCCAACACGAGACGCGTATGCTCGGGCACGCGTACTCGCGTCACTGCTCGGCCCCTCCTGGGCCTCGCCCTAAATCCCCTCGGGGCCGCGCATCGCGCCTCATGAGCCGCTCCCGGCGGTTCATTCGTTCGCGCTCCCCGGCCCCTCCTCGATCAACATGCCGACGGTGCGTCTCCTGCGATCGAGGATCTCCTCGGCCACGGCGCGCAGCTGGGCGCGGGACACCTCCGCGAGGCGCGCCGGCGCCTCGAACAGTCCGGTCCAGCCGCCGTGAAACACTTCGTACTCGCCAAGCAGGTGCGCCTTGCCATCGATCGTGGCGAGCTTCTTCCAGAATCCGACCACGGCGAGGTTGCGCGCCCGCGCGAGCTCGGCCTCGCTCACGACCTCGCGCGCGAGGCGGGTCAGTTCCCGGTCGAGCGCCCCGAGCACCTCTTCGGGCGCGGCCTCCTCCGGGAGTGTCAGCGACAGCCACAGGAGCCCCGGATCGAATCCCTCCTGCCAATGACCCGTCACCTCGATGGCGAGGCGCTGGTCCTCGACCAGCGAGCGATGCAGGCGCGAAGCATCGCCCTCCACCAGCACCGACAGCAGCAGCTCCATGGCCGGGGCGCGCACATCGGCGGCGGCGGGCGCCTTGTACGCGCACTGCAGGAGCGGGGTCTGAACCTTGCGCCGGATCAGCACCCGCCGCTCCGCGCGCTGTTCCGGCTCGCGCGTCTCGATGGGCGCGGGCGGCGATTGCGCGGCGATGGGCTCGAAGTAGCGCCGCGCCAGGGCGAGGGCGCGCTCCGGATCGAGGTCGCCGGCGAGCGTCAGCGTGAGATTGTTGGGCGCGTAGTAGGTTCTGTAGAACGCCTGCAGGTCCTCCATGCGCCAGGACTGGATGTCCTCGGGCCAGCCGATGGTCGGGAAGCGATATGGATGCGCCAGGAAGGCGGCCGCCTGCACCTGTTCGGCGAGCAGCCCGTGATTGTTGTCCTCGACGCGCAGCCGGCGCTCGGAGGTGACGACGCCGCGCTCGCTCTCGATCAGCTCCGCAGCGAAGGCGAGGTTTGCGACGCGGTCCGATTCCAGATCGAGCACGAGCTCGAGTGCATGCGCGGGGAACCAGTCCTGATACACCGTGACGTCATCGCTGGTGAAGGCATTGTTGGCCCCGCCCTGCGCCTCCATCAGCCGGTCGAATTCACCCGGGTGGCGCCGGATAGTGCCGTTGAACATCATGTGCTCGAAGAAGTGCGCCAGCCCCGTGATGCCCGGGGCCTCGTTGCGGCTGCCGGCGCGCACCCAGAGATTCAGGGCCACGTTCGGAATGTGGTGCACCGGCCAGATGATGACCCGCAGACCATTGGCCAGCGTCACTGCGCGCACGGACTCCCGTCCCGCGAGCGCGGGAGCGCGGGCGGCCGGCGGACGATCGACGAGGGCGCGTCTTCGCATAGAGTCAGTGTACGCCCGGGGCGAGGCGGCCGAGGGCCGGCCTCTGGCGCCTGCAACGGAAGGAAGACGGGGGGATCCCTCGATGGGGATCCGGGAGCGTGTGAACTGCCGCGATCGTGCTTACGCCACTTCTTCAGCAGGCGTCGCGTCGGACGGCCGGGTCATGGGCACCTTGAGCGTAAGTTCTTCCACGACGAGGCGCTCGGCCCAGGTTGGGCCGTTGAGCCGCTCCAGAAAGCCGCAATGACCGCCTCGTCGGGTCACCACGATGTCGAGGCATGAAGGCCGCGCTAACCGGGCAAGTCCCTCAGGCGGAATGATGGGATCGTCGAGCGCGGTGAGCAGCGTCGAGGGGACCTCGAGTGCTTCGAGCCGGTGACCGGTGAGCGAATAGCCGTCGAGGTACTCCTCGAGACTCGGGAAGCCGGTGTAGCGGCCGATGAGCTCCGAGGTCAGGCGGCGCAGGTCGCGGGTGCCGTGAAGGTCCCGGAAGTCGTAGTCCTGCGGCCAGGCGGCCTGCTTTTTACGGAGTGATCGCCACCATTTCCGCGCGAAATAGATGGAATAACCGTGAAATCCCTTCTCGAGCGCCCGCAGGGTCTCATGGGGGTCGAGGACGGGCGACACGGCGACGATTCGGGCGAGATCCAGGCCGGCGGTACGGGCTTCCGCGCCGGCCCGCAGCAGGAAATTGCCGCCGAGCGAGAAGCCGACCAGCCGCAATGGGCGCCCGGTGAGGCGCTGCAGCGCCCGCAGTGCGCCCACCACCTCGGGCAGGCGGCAGGAGTGAAAGAGTCCGCGGTTGAGCCCATGGGTCTCGCCGTGATCGCGCAGATTGAGGCGCAACACGTCGAATCCCCGCTCAAAGAGCTGCTGTCCCAACGAGAGCACGTACAGGGAGTCCGCGCTACCTTCCCAGCCGTGCAGCAGCACCACGGGGTCGCCCCGTCCGGCACCGGACCGGAAGCACTGCAGCCGAACACCCTTGCCACACTCGAGCAACAGCTCTCTCTGGGCGGCGAGCAGCGGCGTGGCGCGGCGCACGATGGGACCCCGCCGCAGGCCGATGCTGGCCAGCATGGACTGCAGGTGAGGGCTGCGCAGCAGGAAAGGGGGCCGGAAGCCCTCCTCCAGGGGCCAGGCGCACGGGGACTGCGGAGCCTTTTCGCCTTCTTCGGCGTCCCACGCCTTGCCTACTGCCATGCTGCTGCCGCCTCTGCCGGCTACCTGGGCTCAAACGGTTGAGTTTAACGCAGCCCGCTGACTGGCATCCGTCCAAGCCGGTGGCCTGCTCGACCCCCTCGCGGAATTACACATTTTTGTATAATACAGAATAGCATTCAACTGTTCTGTTAAAAACATGGAAAACCCATTCGTGTTCGGCTCCGAACTCGAGCCCGGCCGACTGCTCGAGCGCACAGAAGAAGTCGCCCAGGTCGTGCGGACGATCACCGAGCGCCAGAAGCTCTTCCTGATCGGACCCCGGCGTTTCGGCAAAACATCAATCCTCAACGTCGCAGAACACGAAGCGCGCAGCGCGGGCGCGGTCGTATTGCGGCACGACGCGGAGGCGTACCCAACCTTTGAAGCGCTGGTGAACGCCATCGTCACGAGCGCCGCTCGCGAACTCACCACCCATCTGAAGCGGACCGGCGAACAGGTGACCCGGTTCTTCGCCACGCTGGGCCCGCGGATCAACTACGATGCGGGCGCCAACACCTGGACCGCGAGTCTCGGTATCGGCGACCCGCGCGCCGCGCAATCGCCGCTGCTGCTCCTCGATGCGCTGGATGGCGTGGCCGCGATGGCCGCGGCACTCGATCGTCCGGTTGCACTCATCCTGGACGAGTTTCAACGTCTCGTCGAAGTCGGCGGCGAGGACATCGAGCGCCAGCTGAGCGCCACCATCCGGCGACACGTCCGGGTGGCGTATGTGTTCGCGGGCTCGAAAACGACGCTACTGAACGACATGACGCTCAACCCGGCACGCCCCTTTTACCGGCTGGGCTGCAGACTGGTTCTCGGACCCGTACCGCGCGCGGGCTTTTCGGAGGCGATCCACAAAGGCTTCCTCACTGCGGGCTTCGATGCCGATCCCGAGGCGATCGAGCGCCTGCTCGATCTCGCCGAGGACGTTCCATACAACGTTCAGGCGTTGGCGAACATGGGGTGGGAGATTGTCCGCGGACAGGCCTCGGGCAAGCACCTGACCATTGCACTCCTCGAGCACGCCCTGGAGCGCCTGGTATCCGAGGACGGCCCG
Organism: Gammaproteobacteria bacterium; assembly: GCA_027317845.1. Lineage (GTDB taxonomy): Bacteria > Pseudomonadota > Gammaproteobacteria > Steroidobacterales > Steroidobacteraceae > 13-2-20CM-66-19. The sequence goes on along the minus strand of DAHVQK010000027.1, from coordinate 22,952 downwards.
TTCTATTCGAAGCTGTGGAATCTTTGCACCCAGGCGCAGCAGCGCGCGCTGACCGCGGTCGCGAGCCTGCACGGCCGGGGTCTGCATACCCAGGAGACGTTACAGAGATTTCGCCTCAGTCCCGCACTCATGACACGGTCGCTGGGTTCGCTCGCCTCCCGCGACATCATCCGGCGGGAGGAGACTCACACCGATGTCCGGTGGCGCCTGGAGGACCCGTTTTTCGCCGCCTGGCTCACGAAAGTGGGCGCTGTTCCGCCCGTGCAAAGCCATCTGCGCCAGGCACCCGGGAGAGACCGCCACCGCTCGCCGCTTGCGGGAGCTCACCCCTTGCGCCGGATGGAGTGATACAGCTCGCCGAGTCGGGCGGCCATGGCCGATGACGACCAGCCGCGGGCATAGGTCCGGCCCTGCTCGGAGAGGGTGAGGCGCAGGCTCTCATCGGTCAGCACGCGGATGACGCTGGCCGCGAAGGACTCTTCGTGCTCTTCCGCGACGATCGCGCCGCAGGCCGGCGCGAGGATGGATCGGGTGCCGAGCTCTGCGGTGGACACCACGGGTGTTCCCTGGGCCATGGCCTCGAGCAGCACCAGGCCCTGGGTCTCGGTGCGCGAGGCGAATACGAACACCGAGGCCGCGGCATAGCAATCCAACAGCGTGGTGTCCCGGTCCAGGTAACCGGCGAAGTGCACGTCACGCGCCAGTCCGAGCGCCTCGACCTGCTGGCGCAACCCCTCGCGGGCGGGCCCTTCGCCCGCGATGACCAGCAGGGCCTCGGGAACCGCCTGCCTTACCCGCACGAACGAGCGCACCAGGAAGTCGATGTTCTTCTCGTGCGCCACCCGCCCGACATAGGTGACCAGGGGGCGCTCGGGCGGCAGAGCCGCGAGCGCCCGGAACCGGCGGGCATCGCCCGGCGTGAACCGATCCGCCGGCAATCCGGTCGGGATGACATGCACCGGAGTGTCGACGCCGTAGTCCTGCAACACCTGCCGCAGAGGCTCGGAGGGCGCCACCAACGCCCGCACGTCGGCGCATTGCGATCGAGTGAATCTCCGCGCAAGCCCCCGTCCGATCCGTCTCGGCAACGCGGGCACGTAGTGATGCAGGTATTCCTCGAAGAACGTGTGATAGGTGGCGATGCAGGGGATGCCGCGCCGCCTGGCGTATCTCACCGCGGCATAGTGAGCGACGAAGGGCGTATGAATGTGCACCAGGTCGAATTCGTCGGCGGGCAGGTTCTGCAGCGATTGATAGAGGTGCCGCCAGCGCATCCGCCGGTCTTCGGGGTCGCCGGGCACGCGCCCGCCCGGCACGCGGATCACGTCGGGCTCGTCAGGGGGGGTCTGGCCTGGGTACTCCGGTGCGACCAGCACCGTCTCGACACCGAGGCGGGCAAGGTCACCCCGAAATGTCCTGATGGAGGTCGAGACGCCGTTGACCCGGGGAAAGTAGACGTCAGATACGAACAGGACACGCATCAGACGAAGGTCAGTCCCAGCACGCCGAGCGACAACCCGATGGCCGCTCCGGCCAACACGTCGGTCGGATAATGCAGCCCGAGCACGACTCTCGAGCCGGCAATCATCAGCGTCAGCGGGATGAGCACCCACCCGAGCGCGGGGTAGAGGGCGGTCATCTGCACCGTGAAGCACACCGCGTGCAGCGTATGGCCGGAGGGGAAGCTGTAGCGATCGAGCGGCGGCATCGCGAGATCGATGGCCGAATGCGTGATGAAGGGCCGTTCGCGCACCAGCACGTGCTTCAAGACCTTGTAGATCACCACTCCCGTGCACCCGCTGATCGCCATGACCAGCGAGGGACGGATCGCCTCGCGGCCATAGAGCAGGGGCAGCACCAGGATGAGCACATACCAGATCACGCCGTCGCCGAGGCGGCTTGCAACCTGGAAGATACGCCGGGGAACGACGAAAGAGGCGCCGCGGTTCAACCGGCGGCACAGGCCGTACTCCGCGGCATCCACTCGCGCGATCCACTCGGACAGGGCGGTCGCTTTCATCGGGGCGCTTGAACGTGCAGTATGGACGGTACAGGATTTGAGGAGGGCAGCATGCGGGATGGACGTGTCGGTGAGATGACGGCTCGATGAAGCTTTTGTTACAAACGGCCCGTTATGTCGTGACGGGGCTCCTCTTCTCGTGTCTGGCGGCGGGGCCGGCCCGGGCGGTCGAGCGGCTGGTGCTCACGGTGGGTCGCGTGTCCTCTCCCCTGGCGACCCTCACCGGCGGCCAGGCGACCCTGAGCCTCGACACACCGGCTCCCGCCCTCGATGTGCACGTTGGCGCACTTGCGGTGCACAAGCCCGGGCTGCCGACGCTCCGGCGGCTCGAGCTCACCTGCTCCCGGGTCGATCTGGGCAAGCCACGGTTCGCGTGCGATGGCGGGAAGTTGTCGGCGCGCGCGGGTTCGCCCGCTGCGATCCAGGCAACGCTGTCCGGTGACTACGATCCCGTCAGCGAGACCGTACGCTTCAGCGCCTTCAAGGTGCCGTTGGCCCGGGGGATGGTACAGCTCCAGGCGGTCTCTCACGCCGGTGCCTGGGCGCTGTCGGCCAGCGCGTCAGGGATCGACCTGGCGGATGCGCAGCAACTCGCGCGCCCGTGGTTTGCGCTTCCGGCCGGCTACACCGCCACCGGTCATATGGACGTGCGGCTCTCAGTGACCAACCGTCCGGTGCTGGCGGCGGGATTTGCCGCGCACACCGTGGACCTCGACTTCACCAATCCGTCGGGAACGGTCGCCGGGCAGACACTCGGCGCCTCACTCAGCGGTACGCTGACGCGCGCAGGCCAGGCGCTGACACTGGGGCTGACGCTGCGGGGCTCGCGGGGACAGGCTTTGGCCGGTCCCGTGTATCTCGACCTCGCGGCCCACCCGCTGGCGCTTCGCGCCCGCCTGAGCCGCCAGGGCGCGGGCCCGGTCGAGGTCTCGCGGCTCGATCTGACACAACGGGGTGTGATCGATGCAGAGGGTCAGGGCGTCGTGGCGCTGGGCCCGCACCCCGACCTCGAGACCGCGCAGATCGCGGTCCGCCATCTGATCTTTCCCGGCGCCTTCACCACCTTCCTGCAGTTGAAGCTCGCCTCCTCGGCGCAGGGCTCGATCACCAGCAGCGGTGAAGCGAGCGGCGAGGCGTGGATCTCCCACAACACCATTTCCCGTTTCGATGGGACGCTGCGCTCGTTTGCCTTCGACGATCCGGTCTCGCGGCTCTTCGTGCGAGAGGCCAACGGTGACATCCACTGGGCCGCCACTTCGGGCGGCACGGTGGCGCCGTCGCACCTCTCGTGGTCCCGAATGGGCGCCTACGGCCTCGCCGGCGGCGCGGCGAAGCTGACCTTCCTCGCCTGGAAGCGCAACTTCGCATTGCTCGGGGGCGATGCGCGGCTGCCGGTATTCAACGGGGCCATCCTCATCCACACGCTCGTCGGCCGCGATCTCGGCCTGTCCAAGGCCACGTTTGATTTCGACGCCGATCTCACGCCCATCAGCATGCCGCGGCTCTGCCGTGCGTTTCATTGGCCGATCATGAATGGACAGCTCTCCGGGCACATTCCCCTGGTACGCTACCGAGACCACGAACTCACTTTCGACGGCAATCTCGTGGCCCGAGTCTTCGACGGCACCATCACCGGCCGCCACATCCGCCTCGAGAACCCGCTCGGGCAATGGCCGCAGCTGTCCGCCGACGTGACGGCACGCGGACTCGATCTGGGCCTCGTCACCCACACCTTCGCCATCGGCTCCATCACCGGCCGGGTGGACGCGGACATCACCGGACTGCACCTGTTCGACTGGTCGCCCGTCGCCTTTGACGCCCGGGTCTACACCATGCCGGGAGACCGCTCGGCTCATCGGATCAGCCAGAAGGCGGTGACCCGCATCGCGGCCCTCGGCGGCGGCGGCGGCGCGGTGACGGCGGCGCTCGAATCCGGCGTCCTGCAGTTCTTTCACACCTTTCACTACCGGCGTCTGGCGATCGGCTGCCGGCTGCACAACCAGGTGTGCCAGATGTCCGGCGCTGGACCGGCTCCAGATGGGGGCTACTACCTGGTCCAGGGTGCGTGGCTCCCGCGCCTCGACATCATCGGCAACGTGCGGCAGGTCGACTGGCCGAGACTGCTCTCGCAGATCACGCGGGGGATCGAGGCCCAGGGCGGGATCCAGGTGCGGTGAGCCGGCCGGCCGATGGCGGATCCACGCACTCCTGGTCAGCCGTGGTTCATGGTACGGTGCGAGAATAGAGACAAGACCAATGTGGAGTCAGACCATGCGTCCCTCGACCTCTCTCCCACCGGCATCCGGCGCACGCCCCCTCATCAACGGCCCTCGGAAGGTTGGCGCGGTGCTCGCCGCGTTGACGCTTGGCCTGCTCGCCGGCTGCGTGACGGTCAACGTCTACTTTCCGGCCGCCGAAGCGCAACGCGCCGCCGACAAGATCATCAACGCGGTGACCGGCAGCACCACTCCGGCGCCGGGCGCCCCCGCCGAGCCGGCGAAGCCACAGGCCACGCCCGGCACCCAGCCGCCCTCCTCGCGCGCGAGCGCGGATTCGCGCCCCGAGAGTCTGCTCGCCTCCGCCGCAATCCGCGTTCTGGATGCGCTCATCCCGTCTGCGCAGGCCGCCGGGGGAGCCAACCTCAACATCTCCACCCCACAGATCCGCGCCATCATCGCGGACATGCACCAGCGCTTTCAGCACCTGAAGCCCTATTTCCAATCCGGCGTGGTGGGAGTGACCGAGGACGGCACGATCGCGGTGCGTGATCAGAGCACAGTACCGCTGATGCAGCGGGCGACGCTCGCGCAACTGGTGGCGCAGCAGAACCAGGACCTGTCGCAGCTGTACACCCAGATCGCGATCGCCAACGGTCATCCGGAATGGGTGAACGACATCCGCGGCGCCTTCGCGCGGCGCTGGATCGCCCACGCCCGGCAGACCGGCTGGTACTACCGCGACGGCCAGGGCAACTGGGTGAAGGGCTAGGCGGCAAGCGGGCGGCGTCCGCCCCCGCCTGAGTTACTCGCGGATCCCGGCGCCGCGCTCCATCAGCACGACGGCGGCGCTGTACAGCCCCGCCACCGCGATCAGCATGATCGCAAACGCCTCTCCCACGCCGACATCCGACACGCCGAGGAAACCGAAGCGGAAGGCGTTGACCATGTAGAGGATGGGGTCGACGAGCGACAGGTGCTGCGCCCATCCGGGCAGCCGCGAGATCGAATAGAACACCCCGCCGAGATAGGTCAGTGGCGCCAGCAGGAAGGTCGGAATGATGCTGACCTGGTCGAAATTCTTGGCGAACATGGCGTTCAGGAAGCCGCCGAGGGAGAAGGTCACCGAGGTCAGCACCGCCGCCGCCGCGATGATCAGCGGATGCTCCACCGGCAGGTGCGTGAAGAACAGCGCCACCGCGGTCACCGCCAGCCCCACCATCGCCCCGCGCAGCACCCCGCCCGCCACGTAGCCGGAGACGATGAGCCAGCTCGGGAGCGGCGAGACCAGCAGCTCCTCGATGTGTTTGCCGAACTTGGCGCCAAAGAACGACGACACCACGTTGGTGTAGGAGTTGTTGATCACGGCCTGCATGATCAGTCCCGGCGCGATGTACATCATGTAGCCGAAACCGCCCATGGAACCGATCCGTTGGCCGATCACGCTGCCGAAGATCACGAAGTAGAGCGTCGCGGTCACCGCCGAGGGCAGGATGGTCTGGCTCCAGATGCGGATGATCCGGTGGAACTCGCGGATGATGATGGTCTTGAAGCCGACCCAGCGCGCTCTGCCGAGCGCGAGCGGCCGCGGGGCCGCGCTTGCCGCCACGGTACTCATGCCGCCGCCCCCCTCTCCACGAGTCGCATGAAGATCTCCTCCAGCCGGTTCACCTTGTTGCGCAGGCTGAGCACCTCGATGCCGAGCGCCGAGAGCCGCGCGAACAGGTCGTTGAGGTTCTGGTCCTTGGACACCTCCACCTCCAGTGTGTGCTCATCGATGAGCCTGGCGGGATAGCCCTCGAGCCGCGGCGCCTCCATCAGTGGCCGCGTCGGGGTGAGCACGAGTGTCTCGGTGTGCAGCCGGCGCAGCAGGTTGCTCATCCGGTCCCGCTCGATGATGCGCCCGCCGTCGATGATGGCGATGTTGCGGCAGAGCGTCTCGGCTTCCTCGAGATAGTGCGTCGTCAGGATGATGGTGGTGCCGTTGCGGTTGATCTCGCGCAGGAAATCCCACATCGAGCGGCGGATCTCGATGTCGACGCCCGCCGTCGGCTCATCCAGGATCAGCAGGCGCGGCTCGTGCATCAGCGCGCGCGCGATCATCAGGCGGCGCTTCATGCCGCCGGAGAGGCCACGCGAGGCGTGATTGCGCTTGTCCCACAGCTGCAGCTGCTTGAGATACTTCTGTGCGCGCTCGCGCGCCACGGGGCGCGGGATCCCGTAGAAGCCCGCCTGGTTGACCACGATGGTCTCAGGGGTCTCGAACAGGTTGAAGTTGATCTCCTGCGGCACCACGCCGATGCAGCTCTTGGCCGCCTCGAGCTCCCGGTCGATGTCGTAGCCGAAGATGCTGGCCTCCCCGCCGCTCTTGCGGACCAGCGAGGTGACGATGCCGATGAGGGTCGTCTTGCCGGCCCCGTTCGGCCCCAGCAGGGCGAAGAAGTCCCCCTGCTCGACGCTCAAGTCGATGCCCTTCAGGGCCTGCACGCCGTTGCGGTAGGTCTTGGTCAATCCCCGGACGGAAAGCGCGTTCATCCGGGAAGAATCCGTCAAGCGCAGCCGCGCCGCAATGGCCCGGTCGATAGATTGACCGCGCGGCCGGCGTCTCGCGCGCCCTTGCGGCGCCGACCGGCTCCCGCCCGCCGATGGCCCTCAGCCGGCGAAATACCGCGCCAGGTACTCGGCGAAGGTGCCGCGATCGGCCGCCTCGATGGCCTTTTGCTGCACCAGGGACTCCTCGGCCTCCCGGGCGAATTCCCGCAGGCGCGCCCCATCGGGCGGATACAGGTCGAGGAAGTACCCCTTGTGGAGCGAGGACATCCGCAGCGCCAGGTCGAAGAACGACTCTCCGGTCGCGCCGAGCTCGGCCATCATGCGCGCCGAGGGGGTCTTGGCGACGTCCTCGATCTTGGCGGCCTGGATCGCGAGCGCCAGGGTGTAAGGCCGGGCCGGGTCGCCACGATCGAGGATCTCGCAGATGCCGCGCATGGAATCGAGCAGCTCGCGGGCCCAATCGTGCATGGGAACGAGGTGGCCGTCCCGCCAGAGCGTCAGCCCCGGCTCGCGACCGCGGCTGGCCACCGTGACGTGGTTCTGGTCGAGGGCGCGCTGCTCGGCGGCGGCGATCGGCGCACTGTCCTTCAGCAGACACAGTGCGACGAACGCCTCGAGAAAGCGCAGCTTGTTCTGGTTGACCCCCACGGGATCGAAGGCGCTGACATCGAGCGCCCGCACCTCGACGTACTCCACTCCGGCGCGCCTGAGTGCCTGGGTGGGCCGCTCGCCGGAGCGGGCCACGCGCTTCGGGCGGATGAAGCTGTAGTATTCGTTCTCGATCTGCAGGATGTTGGCGTTGAGCTGCCGGTACTCGCCGTTCTCCTCCACGCCGAGCGCCGCATAGGGCGGATGCGCCGTGGAGATGGCCCTGCCGAGGTCGCGGACGTACTCCTCCAGGCTGTTGACCGAGACGGTCAGGTCCGCCTGATTGCGATTGCGGTAGCCGATGTCGCTCATCCTGAGACTGGTGGCATAGGGCTCGTAGGCGGTTCCGGGTGCGAATTCCCGCAGGTGGTGCTCGCGGCCGCGCAGGAACGACTGGCACACCACCGGTGAGACGCCGAACAGGTACAGCACCAGCCAGCCATGGCGGCGGTAATTGCGCAACAGATCGAAGTAGCGCTCCGAGACGAATTCCGTGCCGTGTTCGCGCGATTTCACGATGTCGGCGTAGGCCGGCCAGAAGGCGAGTGGGAACGAGTAGTTGAAGTGGACCCCGGAGATGGCCTGCATCATGCGGCCGTAACGCAGACCGAGACCGTTGCGGTACACGGTCTTCATCCGTCCGATGTGCGAGGGCCCGTACTGCGCGAGCGGGATCTCCTCGTCGCCGCCTATCCTGCACGGCATGCTGGTCGCCCACAGCAGCTCATCGCCGAGGTGGCGGTAGACGAATTCGTGCAGGTCGAGCAGGTACTGCAGCAGCTCCCACGTGGTGGTGAAGGTCGGCGTGACCAGCTCGATGAGCGCCTCGGAATAATCGGTGGTGATGTGTTCGCCGGTGAGCGCCGAGCCGAGCGCGCGTGGATGAGGAGTCATGGCGAGACGGCCCTGCGGCGTCACGCGCAACGACTCCTTCTCGACGCCCCGGCGACCGCCCTGGAGGATCTCGGGCTGGCCGCTGTTGATGAGCGAGGCGAGGCGCCGCTCGAAGGCGATGTCGATCGCGGTACCGCTCATTGGCTGTGCCGGCCCCGGTGAATCAAGGCTTCTCCATGAGTTCGAGAAAGCGCCGGATACGGGCGGCGTTCGTGCCCACATCACTCACCCCGACCCGCGACTCCGACCGCACATCGACGCGCGAGCCGGTGCCGCTCGGGGTGGCCCTGACGACGATGTCGTCCTTGAAATCGAAGAACAACGTATGCGCGGTGGCCTCGAGCCGGCCCTGCGCCGGCACGTAGGCATCGATCCGCCAGCCCATCTCGCCGGCCACCTTGCGCGCCCGGGCGAGGGCCTGATCCGGCGGCAGCGCCAGCTGCAGCGGCTTGATGTACGGGTAGTACTCGCGCTGCAGTTGGGGAACGTCGAGGATCTTACCCCCGGGCCCGCGCACCTGCCGTACATATTCAGGGGAATTGACGGCGTGAGAGCGCTCGCGCAGCGGAATGGCGGCAACGAACGCCGGCGGGTTGGTCAGGTCCGTTGTGATGTCGTGAATGGGTGGCACGGAGCGCGCTTTCATGACCCACGAAAGCACATAGGCCGTAACGCCCAACCCGACCACGATGCCGACTACGGTCGCGGTACCGGGGATGGGCGAACGTTTGACCGCGGCGACCATCACACCGACGCTGGCGAGGGCGGTGCCGACCACAGTCACGCCGAGTCCCACCACCAGCGTCATGAGCGCCGTGCCGACTCCGGCCAGGGAGAAGCGATTGAGCTGCCCGGAGAGGAGCGCGATGAGAACGCCCACGGCCAGGATCCAAAGGCCGGCCTTGGTCACGTGAGCCGGCCACCGCGGCGGCTGCAGCGGAGGAAAGGGGGAAGTGTTCATTCATGGGTCCCCATGCTGAGAGCCGAGCTTGTTGCCCGGCGTCGTTTAGGGCATCTTGCAGCCTTACGGCGACTCACGCAACAGAGATCCACCTCATGATCGGCATCATCGGCGGCACCGGCCTGTATCGCATGGACGGCCTCGAAGTCACGGAAACCCGCGAGGTGGACACACCTTTCGGCCGGCCCTCCGCGCCCCTTATGCTGGGCCGGCTCGGCGGACGTCCGATCGCCTTCCTCGCCCGGCACGGACTGCAGCACGATCTGCTGCCGAGCGAGATCAACTTCCGGGCGAACATCTGGGCGCTGAAGGGCGTCGGCGCGCGCACCATCATCGGGGTCTCGGCGGTCGGGAGCCTGCGCGAGGAGATCCGCCCCGGCGACCTGGCGCTGCCCTCGCAGTACCTCGACTTCACGAAGGGCCTGCGCGCCGCCAGCTTCTTCGGCCAGGGACTGGTCGCCCACGTATCGACGGCTCATCCGACCTGCGCCGCCACCGCACGGCTCCTGGCGCGCACGGCCCGGTCGCTCGGGCAGCCGCTGCACCTGGACAAGACCTACGCCTGCGTCGAGGGCCCGCGCCTGGGCACCCGCGCGGAGAGCTACTGGCTGCGTGGCGCGGGCGCCGATCTAGTCGGCATGACCAACGTGCCGGAGGCTTTTCTCGCGCTCGAGGCCCAACTCGGCTACTGCACGATCGCGGTCGCGACCGATTACGACTGCTGGCTCGACGACCCCACCCAACACGTCTCGGTCGATCAGGTGATGAGCCAGTTCCGCGACAGCCTGGCGCGCGTGCAGCAGCTCATCGCGCGCGCCGTGACGGATCACGTCGAGGACGAGTCGCGCCCCTGCCGCAGCTCGCTCAGCCTGGCGGTGATCACGCCGCGCGAGCAGATGACGGCCGCGCAGAAGGCGATCATCGATTTCCTGACCGCCTAATGTCCGGTCGCCTCGCTGCACGAGGCGCCAAACTTGAAACACGCGAAACAACGGTGATGCCGCAGCATCACGCGCTTGCCGAGGCTCTCGGCGAGCGTACCACCCTGGTCGTAGGCCGGATCGTCATCGACCAGCGTGCAGGCGTACACCCGCATGCGCCCGTCCACCTTCGCGACCATCTTGCTGTAGGCGCACATGAACTCACGTCGCGAGTCCTCGCTCTGGTAGGTCGTCATGCATGAGCGCGTGAGGTGAGGTACCGCGGGGTGTGACCCCGGTGTGCCGAAGTCCGGGAAGGCCACGAGGTGCAGATCGGCCGGCAGCCCCAGATCGCCGAGCAACCGCCGGTATCGGTCCTCGACCCCCGCCCGGTCCTCCCCTGCCTCCATCTGACGCGCGACCGATACGGGATACCCCTCCGCGTGCAGCAACTGCAGCGTCCGGCAGGCCTTCTCGAAGTTGCCCGAGCCTCGGCCCGCATCGTGGCGCGCGGCCTCCGGATAATCGAGGCTCACGCGAAAGCGGAGCGGATACGCCCTGGCCCGCAGGGGGCGCAGCTTCGGCAACCGCCGCGGCAGGGCATCCACGCCGTTGGTCAATACCAGCACGGGTGCGATGCATAACGCATGATCCAGGATCGGCACCAGGTCCTTGACGATGAGCGGCTCTCCGCCGGTGAAGGACAGCTGCCTCACCCCGAGCGCGGCGGCTTCCTCGAGGAAAGGCCGCACGTCCTCGAGCGTCACCCGCCCGATGCGCCGGTCGCCGGGCTTTGAGCCCTCGAGACAGAATGGGCAGGCGAGGTTGCAGGCGGAGCCCGTGTGAAACCATACCTCCGAGAGTGCATGCGGCTGGATGTAGCCACGCGGCTCGCCGAGTGGGGTGAACTGCCAGTCGTCGCGCGGCAGGGTCTGTGTCGCGGTGTGGTTCATCGGGTGGCTCGATACCATTGAGCCAGCCGGAGCGGCGGCACGCCCAGAAGGTGTCCCAACGCGAGCACCCGGTTGTGCAGCGTGCGTCGCAGGTATCCGTCGCGCTCCCAGCGGCGTGGGTCGACGGTAATGGGCACATCGAGCGCGACGAACCCGCCGGTTCGCTTCAGAGAGCGGATCAGCGGCACTTCCTCGAACAGCGGCTGCGCGGCGAAGCCCGGACCCGCCTCATACACCGAGCGGGTCACGAAGATCCCCTGGTCGCCGTACACCGTGCCAACACGGCAGCGCAGCGCGATGCTGCGCTCCAGGAAAAATTTCATTCCGCTGCGCGGGCCGTCGAAACGGAAGCGGAAGTAGCCCCCCACCGCGCCCCGGACGATCGCGAGACGGATCGCACGCGCCGCGCGCGGATCGGGCCGGCTGTCGGCATGCAGGAACCAGAGCACTTCGGCCGCGGCGCCCGGCCGCCGCGAACCCGACACGCCGGCGCTCAGCTGCGGACCCCGGCCGCAGGCGCAGGGGAGCCAGCGAGCCGAATGCCGGCGGCAGAGCGCCGCGGTCTGCCCGCTCCTCGCGCCGTCGGCAACGATCAGCCGCTCGGGCGGGCAGTCCAGCCGGCGCAGCGCCGCCAACAGTCCGTCAAGCGCGGCGTCATCGCGCAGCACCGGCACGATAACGGTCAACCGGGGCATCACGGGCGCTTCAGCGCGCATGGCGCAGCCATGCCCGCAGCGCGCTCGCCACCCACGGGGTCAGACGCCGACGGGCGTGCTGATCGGCGAGCCGGCGCAGGTACTCCGCGCGGGTCGGATACGGCAACACCAGCGAGCCAATGCTGCCGAGCCCCCTGCTTTGCATCATGAGGAGCGCGAGCGGGGCGATCTGCTCGCCGGCGTCCCGGCCGACCAGGGTCGCCCCCAGGATGTGTCCACCGGCATCTGCCCGCACCTCGGCAAAGCCCTCCTCGTCCGCATCCGTCACGCCTCGATCCAACTCCCCCCACTGCAGACGATACCGCTCGAATCGTCTTCCCGCCTGCTCGAGCTCGCGCGCCGTCGCGCCAACCTGCGCCAGCTCCGGCTTGGTGTAGACGCAGCGTGGCACGATGAGCCGGTCCGCGCGCGCGCGGCCGCGAAACAGGGCGTTGCGGATGACGATGCGCGCCTGTGCATCCGCCGCATGCGTGAACTGATGCGTCGAGCAGACATCGCCGGCCGCATAGATGTCCGGATGAGAGGTGCGCAGACGCGCATCGACCTCGATCGCACCCCGGGCATCGACTTTGACCTCGGCCCGCTCGAGGTCCAGGCCCTCGACGGTGCGCCGCCGTCCGGCAGCGATCAACACCTCATCGGCCACCACCCGGCGGCCGTCTTCCAGCGCCAGGATCTTGCCGTCCGGGGACGCCGATGCGGCCACGGCGCGACCGTCCAGATGCACCGTCACGCCATCGCGTCGCAGAGCACCCGCGATGAGTCCCGCGGCCTCCGCTTCCTCCGCGGGCAACACTCGAGGGGCCGTCTCGATGAGCTCGACGCGGGCGCCGAGACGGGCGAATGCCTGCGCCAGCTCGCACCCGATGGCGCCGGCGCCGAGGATCGCCAGTCTCCTCGGCCGTGCGCGCAGCTCAAACACCGTTTCATTGGTCAACACGCCAAGTTCCGCGAGCCCCGGGATTGCGGGTATCCGCGGGCGGGCGCCGGTGGCGATGACGGCTTTGCGCGTGCTCAGGCGGGCATCGCCGACCCGCACGGTGTGGGGATTCTCGAAGCGTGCCTCGCCGAGGAAGACCTCGACCCCGGCCCGGGTGTAGCGCTCGACGGAGTCGTGATGGGCGATCCGGGCCCGTACCTCGCGCACTCGCGCCATGGCCGCCTCGAAGGACACTCCGGCGGCGGCGGCGGCCAGCAGGGTCTTGGAGGGGATACAGCCCACGTTGAGACAATCGCCCCCCATGGCATGGCGCTCGATGAGCGCCACCCGGGCACCGAGCGAGGCGGCGGCGATCGAGGTCACGAGGCCCGCGGGGCCGGCTCCGATCACCACCAGGTTATAGACACCCCGGGGTCGCGGATTGAGGTGAGCGGGCGGGAACACCAGCCGCGGGTACTCGGCCTCGAGGCCCTGGGCCGTCTGCGCATGCTCATCCTCCGTCCGCGTGACGCTCACGGGCTCCCCTCGTCGATGCCGGCGGTTGCCCTTGCCGGACCCGCGGCCAGCCCCGCGAGGGTCGTGAGCAGCGCGTTCAGGCGTTCTCTCGCCGGGCGCGCATCCCGCGCCAGCGCCTCGAGCGCCAATCTGAAGTCCGAGACTTCGTCGATGTCATAAGATGGCTTGAGCCGCTCGACGGTCATGCCGGCGGCGCGACAGCGCCGCTCGAGCGCAGCGCCGAGTCCGCACTCGCTCCAGGGCAGGTCCGCGAGCGGCGGCCAGGCCACCCGCGACCCCATGAGCGTCACGCCGCCATCCGCCGCGGGAATCAGAGCGATGTCGGTGTGATCGAGCGTGGCGGCCGCCTCCTCCAGATCCTCGGTCCGCAGAGAGGGCGCGTCGCTCCCGATGAACAAGACGCGCTCGCAACCTCGGCGGCGCAGGTCCGCATCGACAGCGTCGATCCGGTGCCCCAGATTGCCCTCGGGCTGGGGGATGACCCACTGGGCGCGGGGCAGGAGGCCCTCGGCCCATGGGACATCCTCTGGCCGCGCGGGCGATATGATCAGCGGGCCAGGCCAGGCGGCAAGGTCCTCCAACGCACACTCGAGCAGAGCACAGGCGACGGCGAGCGCGTGCGTCTCACCGAGGTGGCGGGCCAGCCGCTGCTTGCCCGAGCCGGCCGAGGGACGGCGGCAGAAGAGAACGAGCGCGGTGCCAGAGGAAGCGGAATCCGGCATGAAGGGCGGACCGGGGCAGGATTGCAGCCGGCATCTTGCGTACCTCCGCGAGCCAACGCAATCCCCGCCCTGGCTTCATGCGCCCTCCCGACTCTCTCGGGCCGGCGATCCGCCGCCCGCCCGCGGTCGATCGCCACCGGGAAAGCCGCCACGATCGTGGAACCTCATGTCGAGGGCGTAAGCGCACACGCCCACCGCAACCAGCCTCTCGAGGCACGGCACGAGGACGCCGTACTTGTACCCGGGCTCTTGGGGCGGGCGGGCGCAGCGAACGCTGCTCGAGTGCATGCGGTATACCGGATGGACGCATGGCGCATCACCTCCGGCACACCGCACTGGACATTACTTACGCATGGATCCATAGCGTGCCGGCCCCTTCGCGGTGACCGCGCCCGGATGCGGCCGCAGCTCGATCAGCGCGAGGGCGTGCGGCACCAGGTAGAGCGTCAGCCGCGGGGAGCCGCCCCGCAGCGCCTCCACCCGAGGCGGTGGCAGGCGCGCGGCCGCGAGCAATACCTTGCGTTGCGCAAAGGTCGGATAGGGAGGCGAGCCCATGGCCTGCCAGGTGGCGAGCGGCGAGCCGTGGTCGCGGTCGACGAGCCAGATGTAGGCATGTCGCGCGCCGGAGAGGTTCCGCAATTTGAGGTGGTAGGTCTTGGTGGTGCCGTGCGGCCCCGCCGGCGCGTAATTCCACACCGCGATCACCAGTGTCCCATCCTTGCGCCGCGTGACCAGCGCGGAATCGGACGAGTTCGCGAGCCGTTCGGTCCCGAGCCGGTGCAGGAGACTGAAGTCGTTGAAGGCGGCCTTGGGAATGCCGCCGGCGGCGATCAGGCCGAAGCCCCCGTAGAACGGTGTCTTGACCACGCCCTGTTCTTCGAAGACATCGGAGAAGGTCCAGTACGACATCAGCTTCACCAGACCGTCGGTGGCGCTGATGGTATGCGCCATCCACGGTCCGATGTAGGGCGAGTCCGTCACGTCGACTTCGGTGCCGGTGTACGTGGCGTTGAATTCGCTGAAGATGACCGGCAGCCCGGGCATCGGCGAGTCCCGCACTTCCCGGTGCACTTTCTCGACGGCGCGCACGACCATGTCCCGGCGGCCGATGGTCTCGTGCCGGTGCAGGACGTTCTCGGCGGTGTCATCGCCGTAGACGTGGGTCGAGACGAAATCCACGGGGACGTGCCGGGCCGCACAGAAGCGGATGAAGGCCGGGATCCACGCGGCCTGGGCGGTCGCGGGCCCTCCCACGCGCAACCGCGGGCTGACGCTCTTCAGCGCGCGCGCGCTCACTTCGTACAGGTGGAAGTAGCTCGCCTGCCTCGGTGCGCCCGCCCAGAACCCGATGTTCGGCTCATTCCAGACCTCGAAGTACCAGTGCGAGACCTCGTTGATTCCGTACCGGTTGACCAGATGTTGCGCGAAGCGGTGGACGAGCTGGCCCCACAGCCTCCAGCTCTTGGGCGGGGCGACGTTCGGGTCGTACCAGAAGCCCACGGCCGCCTTGCGCGAGGCGAGCTGCGGCGGCATGAAGCTCAGCTCGACGTACGGGCGCACGCCCTGCCTGAGCAGCGCATCGTAGATCTCGTCGACATAGGTGAAGTTGTAGACCGGCCGGCCGTGCGCGTCGAGGTGAAAGAGGCCGACCTCCCGATCGAAGATGCCGTGAAAACGCACCAGGCGGAACTCGGTGTGGCGCCTGACCTCGCGCATGTCGCGCTGATAGTTCGCCCGCAGCGCGAGGATGGCGTGTCCCGATCCGAACATCTGCTCCCAGAAATGCGGGAACGGGTGTCCCGGCGCGGCGCCGTCGACCCGGATGCTCACCGGTCGGGCCGCTTCGGCGACGGCCGGCCGCAGCGGCACGCAGAGCATCAGGGCGATGACGGCAACCCAACGGATTCCGCGCGGCATTGGCAAGCTCATCGATCCTACCTCCGGTGCATGTCCTCGGGACGCTAGTGTGCCAGAGTCATCCGTTGTCCCGCCCCTGAGCGCGCTCAAAGGCCGGCCGGGCGTGCCGCGTGGCACCTGCACGCTCGGCAGCTTCGACACGAACGCCGGCTCGAGCACACCGCTGTAGTAGGCGAGCCAGGAGAGGTAGGCGCCGCGATCACGCTCGCCCACCAGTGGCCCGAGTGCGTTCTTCGGAAAACGGTCCGTCAGGTAGAGCGCGACGGCGGAGGACTCGAAGACGATGACGCCGCCGTCGGAGATCACCGGCCCCTTGCCGTGCGGCTGGGGGTTGGCCGGATCCACCGCTCCGCTGCCGTCGCGCTTGCGAACCATGACGAGGCGGACCGCGTAGGGCGCCTGCAGCTCCTCGAGCAGGAGATGAAGCGCGAGGAGCGGGGCTTGGGGTGGTGATAGAGCGTGATCACGGCGACTTCCTCCCCACGTCCGTGGCCTGGATAATCGTACAGCTGCGGCGATTCGCCGGCAATCCTCGACCGGCTCAGGCGGATGAGCCCTCGGCCTCGTTCGCTGCCGACGGCCCAGGCGTCGGCGGTTGCAACAATGCGGCCGCCTGCACCTTGCGCGCCACGCGCTCGATCGGCTCCAGGGACTCGATGTCGGCGCCGACCGGCGCGGCGCCGAGATCGGCGAAGCGGCGCGCCGAGACCAGCACGCGGGTCTCCAGGGTCGCCGTGGCGCTGTTGTACGCCTCGAGCGCCTTGTCGAGACGATCGCCTACCCGGGCCCAATGTCCGGCGAGCGTAGCGACCCTCTCGTAGAGTTGTTTGCCGAGGTCCGCGACCTCCTGCGCGTTCTTTGCGAGCGCCTCCTGGCGCCATCCGTAGGACACCGCCTTGAGCAGAGCGATGAGCGTGGTCGGACTTGCGGGGATGACGCGGCTTTCGGCTCCATACTCGATCAGTTCGGGATCCTGGGCCAACGCGGCGGAGAAGAACGCCTCCCCGGGCACGAACAGGATGACGAACTCCGGCGTGGGGTCGAACTGGTCGAAGTAGGCTTTCTTGCCGAGCGTCGCGATATGGTCGCGCACCTGTCGGGCATGGCGCATCAATGCCTGGGCGCGCGCGGCTTCATCCTGCGCTTCGACGGCCTCCAGATAGGCATCGACCGGCGCCTTGGCGTCGACGACCACCTGGCGCCCGCCGGGAAGGAACACGATGAGATCGGGACGCAGACGGGCGCCATCCTCGCGGGTCTGGCTGACCTGTTCCTTGAAGTCACAGTGCTCCTGCATGCCGGCCATCTCGACCACGCGCCGCAGCTGCACCTCGCCCCAGCGCCCGCGCGCCTGGGGCTGGCGCAGCGCCTTGACCAGGCCGGCGGTGTCGCGCTGCAGCTGCGGCAGATGCACCTTGAGCAGGTCATCGACCTGCTGCGTGAGCGCACGGTACGCGCCGTGGCGCGCCCGCTCGAGCTCATCGATCTTGCCGTCGAACTTCTCCAGGCGCTCGCGGATCGGCTGCGTGAGCTGCTCGATGGCCTTCTGTCGCGCCTCGAGATCCCCGGCCGCGCCCTGCTGGAACTTCTCGAGCGTGGCGCGCGCGAGCTCGAGAAACGCCTGGTTGTTGCTCCTCAGCGCATCCGAGGACAACGCCTTGAAGGCATCGGAAAGCTTTGCCCGGGCCTCCTCCAGCAGCCGAAGGTTCTGGCGCGCGGCCTCGCGCTCTGCGGCGAGCCTCGCCTCGCCGGCCGCGAGACTCGCCTTGAGCGTGGCCAGCTCACCGTTGAGTTGCGCCACGTTCGCATCGAGCGCCACCGCTCGAGCCGCGCCTGCTTCCGCCGTGGCGCGCCGTCCGGTTTCCGCGCGTAGGGCTTCGGAGGCCCTGTTCCACTCGACCCGCAGGTCCTCGCCAGCGCGCGTCGCCGCCGCCAGCTGCTCGCGCAGCGCGGCGAGCTGGGATTCCGTGGCGGCGAGGGCGGCCCGCCGCAGGGCGCGCGCGACGACCGATGTCGCGATGGCACCGATTGCGGCCGCCAGGGCGGCGATGAGCGCGATTTGCACGGAAGCAGATCCTCCAGTCATCCAGTTTCTAGGCGCACGATGGGACGGAGCGCAATGCCGGGTGTGAAACGCGATGCGCAGGTGAAGCCGAATGAAGTGAGCGTCTCACGGCCGATCGGTTGAACGTGCGGGTGTGCGGGACCTGCAGACGCAGATCGATATCCTCCGACATCCGCTCGCGCAGTCCGTAAGCCTTGGCGAGGCAGGTGCCACCCGAGAACGTCAGGGAAAAACCGGGCAGGTTGACCTCAGAGATCACCCGCGACGTCCCGGCAACGTGGATGTCTTTCTCCAGGATCGCCGCTCGCAGCGCGACGAGTTCTTCTGCACGGGCTTCTTCGATGAGCGTTTCCTGCTCAGGTGAGGCCGCTCTCATACACCACTTCCTCCCGCCCCACCGGGAGCTTGCGTGTGATGCGTCTGCGTCCCGTAGAGCTGCGTCCGATACTGCGCGCGATGCGATGTTTGATTCGCCGGATCATGATGATCAAAAAACGCTCTCGGACTTCGTTTCATAATCACATGAATTCCCATATCAATCAAATTATTGAGATGTCCGAAATCGCTCTATGACATCGACGTATCGACGTCCACCCGCGACGTAGGCTGCTCGAGTCTTCACCCCCCGATCACTCCGGCGCTGCGCCACAGGGGAGAGTCCGCGGGCAGCTCGTCCAGGCGCCGGCTGGTGTATTCGTAGCCTGCCTGGACGGCGCGGTCGAACGCGTTCCAGTTGAGCATGTCGATCTCCGCGAGCGGCGGCTGCAGCAAGAGATCCGCCCGGCCGCGTTGACCGGCGGTGATGGCGTTGCTGTTGACCATGCCGGTGCGCCACAGGATCTGGAAGATGTTGGGCAGATGCCGCCGCGCCCTGACCCAGCGCATGATCTGCCAGGGCAGCGGCACGTCGATGTCGTCGCCGTGGGTGGCGAAAGCCCGGTCGGCGCCGGCGTCGCTGCCGATGACCGGCCCCCGTCCCATCTCCAGCATGACATCGACCGGCAGGTTGTTCATCGCCCCACCGTCGACCAGCACCTCACCGCCGTGCACGACGGGCGGCAACACTCCGGGGACGGAGACAGAGGCCCGCAGGGCGCGCCACAGCGCATCGCGCCGATGAACGTGTGCGCGGCCCAAGGTCAGATTGGACGACACGCAGAAGAACGCCAGCGGCAGATCCTCGATGGCGAGGTCACCGAACGCCTCGTACAGCATGCGGCTCACCTTGTGGCCGGACACCAGGGACACGAAGGGCAGCGTGTAATCGCGCAGCGGTCGCGAGGCGACGAAACAGTGCCGGAACCGATCGGTCAGCTCCTGCACGCTCCAGCGCGAAGCAACGCCGGCGCCGAGAATGGCCCCCATGCTGGTACCGCCCACCACGTCGATGGGAATGCCGGCCTCACGCAGCGCCTTGACCGCGCCGATGTGCGCAAACCCGCGCGCTCCGCCTCCCGAGAGCACGAGCCCGACGCCGCGGCCCGTGAGCGATCGGGCGAACCGGGCATAGTCGGCCGGTGTCTGGACGTGATGATGGGGAATGTCAGGAAGATTGACCAGCCAGCGGGCCGCAGCCCCGGTCTCGATCTCGCTGTCGTGCGCCAGCACCAGCTCCCAGCGCTGCGGGGTCAGGCTGTGATCATGCGGCCAGCGCAGCGCCGCCCAGCTGCCCGCCGGGCTCTCCGCCCGGGCCAACAGCAGCAGCGCATCCGCCTGGCGCTCGCACAGCTTGGTCCAGCGATCGGGGGTGGGGTCGGCCACGTACACGACATAGTCGTTTGCCGCCTCGATGTCGTTGAACCATTGGCTGGTGTGCGTGCGGGCCCGCACGCTCCAGACCAGCTCCGCCCGCCCGAACTCCGAGAGCGCCTTCACCAGGGCGGTCGAGAATGCCGCGAAATCCACGTCCAGGCTCTGGGGCAGGACCGTGAACGTGTAGGCTCCACGCGGGTGCGTCCGGGGCGCCCCCTCCGCCTCCTCGAGGCGCTCGACCATCAGCTGCGCGATGCGCAGCATCGCCTCGGGCTCACCCCGCAGAACTTCGTTGAACGCCTTGCTCGAGATGCGCGCCAGCTCGGTATTGCGCAACGCGACGACGCTGAAGAGGCGCGGTCGGCCGGAGATCAGCCCCATCTCGCCGACGGACTCCCCGGCGGCGAGACGCGCCACGAACCGTCTCTGGGCGCGGCTGTCGGGGGACATCACCCCGAGCGAGCCGCTCAGCACCACATAGAGCGCGTCGGCCGCCTCGCCCGCGGAAAACAACGTCGCGCCTCCGGGGAGGGACAACCATTGCGCCGAGGCGGCGATCCGGCCGAGCAGCGCCGGATCCAGCCCGCGAAACAGCGGCGTCCCGCCCAGCAGGACCCCGAGATTCGAGCGCAGGGTCTGGCTGTCTTCAAAAGGAGTCTGACCCATTCGGTCCCCCATGCCACCCAATCAACACCGGAGGGCTGGCCTGGTCTCTCCTGCTCTGAGCACCCGCCCTCCTCGCGTGCTTACGCACGTCTGTATTTGTTCCGCGGGCGCGCCGCCCGCGCGATACGTCCCGACAGTCTGCCCCAAGACGCTCCCACGGCACCGCCGGAGGCGTCGTCATTTCTCCAGAATGGCCGTCACCCCCATCCCGCCGGCGGTGCAAACGGAAATCAGTCCGCGCCGGGCGGCCGGGTCGGCGGCGAGGAGTTTGGCCAAAGAGGCCACGATGCGCGTGCCGGTGGCCCCGAAGGGGTGACCGATGGCGATGCTTCCGCCCTTCATGTTGAGCCGCGAGCGCTCGATGGCGCCGAGCGGCGCATCGAGACCGAGCGACTCGCGGCAGAACTCGGCCGACTGCCACGCGGCGAGCGTGCAGAGCACCTGCGCGGCGAAGGCCTCGTGGATCTCGTAGTAGTCGAAATCCCGAAGCGCGAGTCCCGCATCGCGCAGCATGGCGGGAACCGCGTAGGCGGGCGCCATGAGCAACCCTTCACGGCCGCTCACGAAATCCACCGCCCATGCCTTGCCGTAACGCAAGTAGGCGAGCACGGGAAGTTTACGCCGCTCGGCCCATTGTTCCGAGGCGAGCAGCACGGCGCTCGCCCCGTCGGTGAGCGGCGTGCTGTTGCCCGCGGTCAGCGTGCCGTCGCGCGGATCGAAGCTCGCGCGCAGCCTGGAAAGCTTCTCGATGGAGGTGTCGAGACGGACGTTGTTGTCTGTTTTCAGGCCGAGGAAGGGCATCACCAGATCGTCATAGAACCCCTCGCCCCAGGCGGCCGCGGCATTCATGTGGCTCTCGTAGGCGAGCCTGTCCTGCTCCTCGCGCGGGATCTGCCAGCGCTGCACCATGAGCTCGGCGCTCTGGCCCATGGACAGCCCGGTGCGCGGCTCGACCACGCCCGGCAACACGGGCTTGAAGTGCTTGAAGCGCAGGCGCAGCCAGGGCGAGAGACGCTGGCCAAGGGTCTTGCCGTGGTAGCTCGCGAGCAGCAGCCGCTGGTAGGCGCGCGGATAAACCACGGGTGGATCGCTGATCGTGTCCACGCCGGCGGCGATCCCGCTGTCGATCTGACCCAGGGCGATCTTGTTGCCGAGGGCGATGGCGGCCTCGAGACTCGTGCCGCACGCGCGCTGCACGTCGAGCCCCGGGGTCTGCGGGTCGAGTCCGCTGGAGAGCACGCTCTCGCGAGTCAGGTTGTAGTCGCGGGAGTGTTTGATGACCGCCCCGGCAATGACATCGCCCAGCCGGGCGCCGTGCAGTTCGAAGCGCTCGACCACGCCGCGCAGGACAGCCGTGAGCATCTCCTGGTTGCCCACGGTCGCGTACGCGGTATGGGCCCGGGCGAATGGGATGCGCAGTCCTCCCACGATCGCGACGCGCCGTACGCTCGAGCCGACGAGCATGCACCCCTCCCCAGAGGACGCTCAGGTCCCAATCGGCCCTAGGCTATCACGGGCCGCTCGCCCGCAGCCAAAGGGCCCGGCGCCGGGGGCGTCTTTCCACCGCCTCGCCGCAGGCGCTATGCTGCGAGGTCCCACCTGCGTCCGCGAGACAGCGCGAGGTTCCTACATGGGCGAATTCACCACCCTCATGGCCCGGGACGGACATGATTTCCAGGCCTATCTCGCCGCGCCGAGCGGCAAGCCCCACGGTGCCGTGGTCGTGATCCAGGAGATCTTCGGCGTCAACGCACACATCCGCGCCGTGACCGACGGCTTCGCGGGCGCCGGGTACACCGCCATCGCTCCGGCGATGTTCGACCGTATCCGCAGAGGCATCGAGCTCGGCTACTCGCAGCCCGAGATCGAGGAGGGCCGCGGCTACATGCAGGAGCTCGAGCCGGAGGCGACGCTGAAAGACCTTGCGGCAACGGTCGCCGCGGTGCGCCATTCCGGGCGGGTGGCCACGGTGGGCTATTGCTGGGGCGGCGCACAATCCTACCGCGCCGCCTGCCTGCTGCCGATCGACTGCGCCGTGGTGTATTACGGCCGGGCGCAGGATGCCGGCGCGCCACCGCACTGCCCGGTGATGTATCACTTCGGCACAGCCGACAAGGGCATTCCACTCACCGACATCGAGCGGATGAAGACGTTGCATCCGGCGGGCATCTTCCACCTGTACGAGGGCGCCGGACATGGATTCAACTGCGACCTGCGAGCCAGTTACGATCCGGCGGCGGCCGCCCTTGCCCGCCAACGCACCCTGGAGTTCCTCGGCCAGCACCTGAGCGGGGAACGGGCGAAGAATGAGAAGGAGGAGAACTGAGACATGCTGACACTCGCCGATCCGAAGCTGCTTCGCCAGCGGGGATATGTAGGGGGCCGGTGGGTGGCTGCGCAGGGAGGTGCGGTGGTGGAGGTATTGAACCCTGCCAGCGGGGAGAGTCTTGGGACGGTGCCGGACATGGGTGCACGGGAGACGCGGGAGGCGAT
>DAHVQK010000023.1 GCA_027317845.1 Gammaproteobacteria bacterium | reverse complement strand
CACATCCGCCGCGCCAAGGCCACTTCCAACATCTGCACCAATCAGGGGCTGATGGTGACCGCGGCCACGATCTACCTGTCGATCATGGGGCCGCAGGGCCTGGCGCGCACGGCCGCCGCCTCGCATGCGCGCGCGGGCGAGCTCATGGCCGCACTGAGCGGCCTGAGGGGTGTGCGATGCGTGTTCCAGGGGCCCGTCTTCCACGAAGCCGTCATCGGCCTCGATCGACCGGTGGCCGGCGTGCTCGAGCGGCTCGCCGCCCGTGGCATCCTCGGCGGTTGGGATCTTTCGCAACACTATCCGGAACTCGGGCCGGCGCTGCTCGTATGCGCCACCGAAACCAAGACCCCGGCCGATATCGCGCGCTATGCCGCGGCGCTGGGCGAGTGTCTGCTCGATACGCGTGCCGCCTGAGAGACTTCCATGGAAAAAATAATCTTCGAGTATTCCGTTGGCGGCCGGGGTGCCGCGGACCAGTGGCCGCGCGAGCCTGAGCCGCAGGCCCTGGCGGATCTGCCCGTGAGCCTGCGCCGCGGGAGCGCGCCGCTGCTGCCCGAGGTGAGCGAGCTCGAGGCGGTGCGCCATTTCACGCGCCTTTCGCAGCTGAATTTCTCCATCGACACGCAGTTCTATCCCCTGGGCTCGTGCACGATGAAGTACAACCCCAAGGCGTGCAATCAGTACGCCATGCTGCCGGAGTTTCTCGCGCGCCATCCGCTTGCTCCGGATGCGGTGAGCCAGGGGGTGCTCGCCTGTCTGCATGAACTGCAGGAGATGCTGAAGGAGGTCACCGGCATGCAGGCCGTGGCACTTTCCCCCATGGCCGGCGCCCAGGGCGAATACACGGGGGTGGCCATGATCCGCGCCTACCATCGCTCGCGGGGCGATCTCGAGCGCAATGAGATCATCGTGCCCGAGGCGGCCCATGGCACCAATCCGGCGACCGCGACCATGTGCGGCTGTGTGGTGCGGGAAGTCCCGGTCAATGCCGAGGGCGATGTGGATCTCGAGGCGCTCAGGGCCGCGGTGGGTCCCAAGACCGCCGGCATCATGCTCACCAATCCCTCCACGCTCGGGGTATTCGAGAGGCGCATCGAGGAGGTGGCCCGCACGGTGCATGAGGCGGGCGGGCTGCTCTACTACGACGGAGCCAACCTCAATGCCATCCTGGGCAAGGTGCGCCCGGGTGACATGGGCTTCGATGTCATCCACGTCAATCTGCACAAGACGTTCTCGACGCCGCATGGCGGCGGCGGGCCCGGAGCGGGTCCGGTGGGCGTAGGGGCGCGGCTCGCGCCCTTCCTTCCCGTACCGGTCGTCACCCGCCGTGGGGAGCGTTACGGCTGGCTGACCGAGAAGGACCTGCCGCACTCGATCGGCAGGCTTTCGGGCTTTGCGGGCAACGTGGGGGTGCTGCTGCGCGCCTACATCTACATGCGCATGCTGGGCCGCGATGGGATGGCGAGTGTGGGCGAATACGCCACGCTCAATGCAAACTACCTTCTTTCCCGGCTTGCGCGGGCGGGGTTCGATCCCGCTTACCCCGCGCGGCGGGCCAGCCACGAATTCATCATCACGCTCAAGCGCCAGGCGCGCGAGCTCGGCGTCACGGCCATGGACTTCGCCAAGCGCCTCCTCGATCATGGTCAGCATGCGCCGACCACTTATTTCCCATTGCTGGTGCCGGAATGCCTGCTGATCGAGCCCACCGAAACCGAGAGCAAGGTGGCGCTCGATGCGTTCGTGGCGGCCATGGAGCGCATTCTGGCCGAGGCCGTGCAAGAACCCGAGCAGGTGCGCGGCGCTCCGCATACCATGCCGGTCAGGCGCCTGGATGACGTGCGGGCAGCCAAGCAACTGGATCTGACGTGGAAACCGGCGGCATAGCCATCGATCGATACAAACCCAGGGGCCTGACGAGGGTACTGCGCGCCTTCGGCGCGAGCGCCCGGGGCCTCGCCGGCGCGTTTCGCGAGGAGGCCGCGTTCCGCCAGGAGATTGCCTTCGCCGCGCTCGCCATTCCGTTCGCGCTGTGGCTGGGGCGCGACGGGGTCGAGCGCGCGCTGCTCGTCGGTCCCGTCCTGCTGATCCTGATCGTGGAACTCATCAACAGCGCCATCGAGGCGACCGTCGATCGGATCGGGCTCGAGCGGCACGTGCTCGCCGGTCTGGCCAAGGACATCGGTTCGGCGGCCGTGCTGATGTCCTTCGGGCTGTTCGCGGTGATCTGGCTTCTCGTGCTGCTCGGCCGTTAGGCGATTGCCGTAAGAGGGGGTTCGATGCGATTGCTCGTCCATGTGCGTGCGCCGGCCCTGATAGGCTTCGCGGTGCTGGCGGCCGTGCCATTGACCCCCGCCGCCATCGCCCGAATGCCCGTCGCGGCGGCCTCGGCGCGCTCCCGCGGCAAGTCCTCCGGCGAGACCTCCGTCGCCGCTCATCTGGCCAGGCATGCCGCGGCGCTCGAGTCCAACCCCAACTGGGCGAAGACGCTCGCGCGCATCGCGAGCAGCGTCGTATCGATCAACATCAATGAAGATCGCGCCTTCGATACCGACTGGAACGAGACCGCGGAGGCCACCGGCTTCGTCGTCGATGCCAAGCGCGGCATCATCCTGACCAACCGCCACGTGGTGACGCCGGGACCGGTCACCGCCACGGCGACCTTCCTCGACCGCGAAGTGGTCAGGCTCTACCCGCTCTACCGCGATCCGGTGCACGATTTCGGCTTCTACCGCTTCGACCCGAAGAAGCTGCGCTACATCCATCCCAAGGCGCTCACGCTCGATCCGCAGGGCGCGCGTGTCGGACGCGAAATCCGTGTCATCGGCAACAACGCCGGGGAGCAGCTCTCGATCCTCGCCGGCACCCTCGCCCGGCTGCACCGTCGTGCCCCGTTCTACGGGTTCGGCAAGTACAACGATTTCAACACCTTCTACCTGCAGGCGGCCTCGGGGACCTCGGGCGGCTCCTCGGGCTCGCCGGTGATCGACATCCGCGGCCGCGTGGTCGCCCTCAATGCCGGAGGCGCCGACAACGCCGCCTCTAGCTTCTATCTGCCGCTCGCGCCGGTGCAGCGCGCGCTCAGGCTGATCGAGGAGGACAAGCCCGTCACGCGCGGCACGCTGTACAGCGTGTTCGACTACACCCCGTTCGATGAGCTGGAGCGCCTGGGCCTGCCACGCCCGGTGGAGACGGCGGTTCGCAAGACGTTTCCGCAACGCACCGGCATGCTCGTGGTGCGCACCGTGCTTGCGGGCTCTCCGAGCAGCCGGGCGCTCGAGCCGGGCGACATCCTGGTGCGGATCGACGGGCATTACGTGACGACGTTCGGGCCGCTGGAGCGGATCCTGGATGAGTCCGTCGGTCGCCAGGTTCACCTGGAGTTGGAACGCGGCGGACAGCCGGTATCTGTCACCCTTCCGGTGGGCGAGCTCGATGCAATCACCCCGGACGCCTTCGTCCAGTTCGGCGATGCGGTGGTCAACACGCTGTCCTACGAGATGGCGCTGCAGCTCAATGTGCCGCCGCGCGGCGTGTGGGTCGCCAATCCGGGCTATGTGTTCGGCGCCGCCGGCGTGCCGCGGGGCGCGGTCATCCATGCCATCGACTCCTGGTCCATCGACAACCTGCAGGACTTCAGGCGGGCGCTGTCGAGGCTCGCGGACGGCCAGTATGCCACGGTGCGCTTCACGATCGCCGCCGACCCCAATAGCAGCGAGCTCGGCTACTTCCGCATGAGCCGCCGCTGGTTCTCGGCGGAGTATTGCGTGCGCGATGACAGCCAGGGTGTCTGGCCGTGCACGCCCCTTTCGCCGGGTCCGCCGCCGCCGCCGCCGCCGGTCAATTCCACGCGCTTCCCGGTCTACCACAACCCAGTGATGACCCACCTTGCGCCCTCGCTGGTGACGGTGACCTTCAGCATGCCGTACTCGGTATCGGGTGTGACCGAGCACTACTATCACGGCACGGGCGTGGTGGTGGACGCCAAACGCGGCCTGGTGGTGGTCGATCGCAATACGGTGCCCGTTCCGCTCGGCGATGTCACGGTGACCTTCGCCGGTACCGTGCAGGTGCCCGGGCGGGTCGTGTACGTCAGCCCGATCCACAATCTCTCGGTGGTCGCCTACGACCCGAGGCTGATCGGCTCCACGCCGGTGCGCCCGGCGATGCTCAAATCCGAGCCGCTCGCCCCCGGGGAGCCCATCGACGTGGTGGGTATCGGCGGCGACAACGATCTGCATTTCCGCCACACGCAGGTTTCCAGTATCGAGCCGCTGGAGCTGCCGTTGTCGCGCACCATGCGTTTCCGAGACACCAACATCGAGAGCATCCAGCTGGTCAATCCACCGGCGGATTTCGACGGCGTGCTGACCAACGGCGAGGGTGAGGTCGTGGGGCTGTGGTCGAGCTTCGCCTACGATACGGCCAAGGGCGTGGGCCAGGACCTGCAGGGCGT
This sequence comes from Gammaproteobacteria bacterium, assembly GCA_027317845.1. GTDB lineage: Bacteria > Pseudomonadota > Gammaproteobacteria > Steroidobacterales > Steroidobacteraceae > 13-2-20CM-66-19. The sequence continues at coordinate 14,790 of DAHVQK010000023.1, read as the reverse complement.
GCCGATCGCGCCGGTTGAGGACATGCTGCAACGGATCCGCAGCGGCCAGTCGCTGCACTCGCTCGATGTCGAGTTGTCATTGACACCGCTCTCGAGCGCCCGGCTGATCGGATTGCCGGCCGCGTGGGCGCGCAAACTCGCCGCCCGGGGCGCCACCCGGCGCGAAGTCCTCACCATCGTGCGCACGACCGGCGGCTCTCCTGCCCAGAAGTTGCTCGATCCGGGGGATCTGCTGCTCGCGATAGACGGTCGCGTGGTGACGACCTTCCGCGAGGTCGAACGCGCGACCGCCCAGCGATCGGAGGTCCAGGTGACCGTGTGGCGGGGCCAGCAGGCGTTGACTCTGACGGTGCCGACGGTGGAGCTCTCCGGGACCGGGCTTCACCAGGTGGTGGAATGGGCCGGCGCGACGCTGCAGGACCCATTTCATTCGATGCTGGCGCAGCGAGGCGTTCCCCCGATCGGTGTGTACGTCGATTATTTCGATTACGGCTCGCCCGCGGCCCGCTATGGGCTGTATCCGGGACTGCGGATCGTGGCGGTGGATGGTGTGCCGACGCCGAATCTCGATGTGTTTCTTCACGCGGTGGCCGGACGGCCGAACCATTCATCGGTCCGGCTGACCACCATCACCTGGAACAACGCGCCACAGGTGATCACGCTGAAGCTCGACAAGCGCTACTGGCCGTCGTACGAGCTGGTGAGGACCGGTGACGACTGGGTGCGTCGCCCGCTCAATTGAGCACCATGGCCACCGACCTCACAGCGACGCCCGCGCAACTCGAAGCGGCGGTTGCCAGCCTGCGCGCCGGCGAGCTCGTCGCTTTCCCCACGGAGACCGTCTACGGTCTCGGTGCCGATGCGCGTAATTGTGCGGCAGTGCGCAGGATATTCGAGGTCAAGGGCCGCCCCGCCCATCACCCGGTGATCGTGCATCTGGCCCACCTCGGCCAGGTGCGGGATTGGGCCCGGGATGTTCCGCCCGCGGCCCTGATGCTCGCGCAGCGCTTCTGGCCGGGGCCGCTCACCCTGGTTCTGCACCGTGCGCCCGGTGTGAGCGACGCGGTGACCGGAGGACAGGACACCGTGGCCCTGCGTGTCCCCTCGCATCCGATGGCGCAGCAGTTATTGGGGGCATTTCAGGGCGGGATCGCCGCCCCGTCCGCCAATCGCTACGGCAGGGTATCGCCGACCCGCGCGGAGCACGTGCGTGAGGAGCTCGGGTCGGCGGTCAAGGTCGTCCTCGATGGAGGCGACTGTCAGATCGGGCTCGAGTCGACCATCGTATCGTTCCAGGTCGGGCGGGCACGCCTGCTGCGCCCAGGCGCGGTGACCGCGGAACAGATCAGATCGGTGGTGGGTGAATTGGGGCTCGGGGCGGATGAAGCTTCACCGCGGGTCCCCGGCAGTACGGCGGCGCACTATGCGCCCGCTACGCCATTGACCATCGTGCCCGCCACGCAGCTCGAGCAGCGGGTAGCCGCCTCGGCGCGCAGTGGCCCCGTGGCGGTGCTCGCGTGGCGCCCGCCGCTCGGGGCGCTTGCCGCGGTCACCTGGATCAATGCCGGTGAGCTTGCGCCGCGCTATGGGCACGATCTCTACAATCATCTTCGTACGCTGGACAAGGCCGGATGCCGGCGGATCCTCGTGCAGGAGGTGCCGGAGGGCGAGGATTGGCTGGCCATCAGGGACCGGCTCCGGCGGGCAGCGGCCGGCGCCGGCCTCGAGGATTCGGATGCAGAGGTGGAGGCAACGTGATTGCGCGCCGGAGTCGGTTCGTCGATCCCTTTCAGCCCGCGGAGGTTCGGCGCCTGGTGCGCGAGTTCGGCACTCCGCTGCTCATTCTCGACTGCGAGCGCGTGCGCGTGCAGTACCGGAAGTTGCAGGCCGCTTTGCCGCGCGTCGCGCTGCACTATGCGCTCAAGCCGATGCCCCACGCCGCGGTGGTGCGCACCGTGCTCGAGGAGGGTGGCTCACTCGATCTCGCGACGACCGGCGAAGTGCAGCTCGTGCGGCGCCTGGGCGTCGATCCCGCGCGCTGCATTCACACTCATCCGATCAAACGTCCGCAGGACATCCGCAATGCGCTGGAGTACGGCGTGCGCACCTTCGTGGTCGACAATGCGGACGAAGTGCGTAAATTCGAACGGCTTGCCGGCGATGCCGAGCTGCTGATCCGGGTTTCGTTCCGCAGTCCCGGCGCCGTGTGCGATCTGTCGCGCAAATTCGGCTGTGACCCAGAGGATGCGCTGTCGCTCGCGCAGCTTGCCGCCGAGCTCGGCGTCACCGTGCGGGGTCTGTCATTTCACGTCGGATCGCAGGCGGCGGATTCGGCCAAGCACGTCGAGGCTCTCCACGCCTGCGCGCGGCTCATGGCCGCGGGCCGGCGAGCGAAGCTCGGAGTGCTCGATACGCTGGATATCGGCGGTGGGTTCCCGATCGACTACAGCCAGCCCGTGCAGGATATCGGCCGGTTCTGCGAGCCCTTGCGCGAGGCGCTCGAGAAGCTACCAAAGCGCGTGCGGGTCATCGCCGAGCCGGGCCGGTTCATCGTGGGACCGGCGATCATCGGGGTCGCCTCCGTCATGGGACGGGCGCGCCGCGAGGGCCACTGGTGGTACTACCTCGATGACGGTCTCTACGGCTCCTACAGCGGACAGCTCTATGACCATGCCCGCTACCCGGTCGAGCCGCTGAAGGACGGGAGCGAGCGGCTGCCGTCGGTGTTGGCCGGGCCGACGTGCGACAGCATCGATGTGATCGCCGAGAACCTGCTGCTGCCGAAACTCGAGGCCGGCGATCTGATCGTCGGCCGCGCCATGGGCGCCTACACCTGGGCGAGCGCCTCGGAATTCAATTTCTTTCCCAGGGCCACCGTGGTCGCCGTGAACCTGACCTCCGGCGATACCGGTACGGTCATGCCGTTTCCGCTGTGATCGCAGCCGTGACCGAATGGGATTGCCCTGGGCGCCGCAAATACCGCGTGGGCGGAGGATTATCGTGTGATCCGCAATGTGGTTTTTGACATCGGATGGGTGTTCGTCCACCTCGACTCCGGACCCTTCCTGCAGTTCCTGAGAGCGCACGGGGCGGAGGTCCCCGATCTGCACACGGTGCTCACCCGCGTCGCCCTGTGGGATCACGAGTGCGGGCGGCTGGACGGTCGGGGACTTCTCCAGCGCTTCGCCTCGCTCGCCCGCCGGCCGATGGATCTCGATGAGGCCCATGCGCGCTGGGTGGACATGTTCGAGTACCAACCGGCGATGGTCGAGTTGGCGCATCGACTGAGCGAGCGGCATCGGGTCTTTCTGTTGTCCAACATCGGCGACCTGCACTGGGCCCATCTGTCACGCGAATACGGGCTGCATCGCATCGGGCATGGCGCGCTGCCCTCGTTCCTGGCCGGGGTCATGAAGCCCGACGAGGGGATCTACGCCGAGGCCGAGCGCAGGTTTGCACTCGATCCGGCGCAGACGGTGTTCATCGACGATCGCCGCGAGAATGTCCAGGCGGCCCGCCACCGCGGCTGGCAGGCGATCGAGCACAGCGGCCATGCTTCGACGGCCGGCGCACTGCGGGCGCTGGGCGTGGCATGCTGACCGCGATCCATCGGCAGGTGGAGGCGGCACGGGCCGCAAGCGACCCTCGCGTCGTGGCGCGCATGGCGAGCGGCTGGGCCGTGCTCGGGGAACGGCAATTCCTGCGCGGCTATGCGCTGCTGCTGCCCGACCCGGTGGTGCCTCATCTGAATGCGCTCGGGCCCGATGAGCGGGCGGCATTTCTGGGGGATCTCGCGAGGCTCGGTGACGCGGTGCTCGCTGTCACCGGGGCCGTGCGCATCAACTACGCGATCTTTGGAAACCTGGAGCCGGCGCTGCATGCGCATGTCGTCCCGCGATATGCCGAGGAGCCGCCGGCGCTGCGCACCGCGCATCCCTGGGCCTACGACTGGCAAGCCGCGCCGGCGTTCGAGCCGCGCGCGTGTCGTGATCTGATCGAAAGTCTGCGCCGCGAGCTCGCCCGCGGCGCCTAGCCCGCGCCACCGCCTGAGTCAGTTCGGCGGATTGACGATGAGCTTGCGCAGCTTGCGCAGCTGGCTTTCGACGATGGCGGCGTTCTGCGGTCCCATGCGCAGCAGCAGTTTCTGCCCGGCCGGCAACGCCTCGAGCTGAGGATTCGCGAACTGCCAGAACACCTTTCCCTGGGCCAGCGGGACCGGGCCCTGCACCTGAGGCGTCGCCAGCATGCTGTCGATGGCCGCGACCAGGCGGTCATTGAAGTACTGGTTGGGGTAGCCAAGGCTCTGGTACGCCTGCTGGAAGAGCGGATAGAGGCGGAAGTACAGGGCTGCCAGCGACTTCATGCTCATGGCCTGAACCGCGTCCACGAAGGGCGTGTAGCGGGCGTAATTGCGCTGACCGAGGAACGTGGTTCCACCCTGTTGATTCACGATCGTCTGGCCGGGCGTCGGCTGCACGGGGCGCAGGTTCGCCGCCGCCTTCGCACGGGGCAGGTTGTCCACCGTGACCACGACGTGCCGGATGATCGCTTTGGGCACCAGGAGGCGCGAGACCGCCGGCTGTCCCATGAGCTTGGTGAGCGCATCGATCACCGTCGGATCGCTGCCATCGAGCGGAGGCAGGGCGGCGGATACGGCCTGCCCGCCCGAGGCGGGGATCGGGTGCTCGATCGCCGGCGGCGGAGGGGTGGCGGGAATCGGTGCGGCGCCCTGCTGCGGCTGGGCGGGAGCCTGCACGGGCTCAGCCGGTGCCGGTTGCGGTGAGCGGAATCGATAGTACGCGCCGACGCCGATGAGGGCGGCGCCGACGATGACGGCCGACCACCAGATGACTTTGTTGCGGAAGGACTCTTCGGGGTCGGTGGTGTTCCACATCGGTAGGCTCTCCGCTCGGCGGGGAAGATGAAAATATTGTAACGTAAGGCGCCGCCGTAATCAGAGGCTCCTGACCATGGCTGTCCGACGGGTCCTGAAGATGGGTGAGCCGCTGCTCGCTGCGGTGGCGACCCCGGTTGAGCGCTTCGATGCCGAGCTCGCCTCCCTGGTGGCGGATATGAACGACACCATGCGGGCGCTGAGCGGCGCGGGTCTGGCCGCGCCCCAGATCGGCGTAAGCCTGCGAGTCGTGGTGTTCGAGGTGACCGTCAATCCCCGCTATGCGCACGTCTCGCCCGTGCCGTACACCGTGCTAGTGAATCCCGAGCTCACTCCCCTCGGGGACGAGCAGGAGCAGGGTTGGGAGGGGTGCCTGTCAGTGCCGGGGCTGCGGGGACTCGTGCCGCGGTTCACACGGCTGCGCTACCGGGGGTTCGATGCGCAAGGCCAGCCCCTCGAGCGCACGGTGGAGGGTTTTCATGCGCGGGTGGTGCAGCACGAGGTGGACCACCTCGATGGGATTCTCTACCCGCAGCGCATCCGCGACCTGCACCAATTCGGATTCGAGGAGGCACTGGCGGATCGGATGACGCCCATGCCGGATTAGGCCGCTTCGGCCGCCGGGATCGGTCGAGGCGATCAGGCGAGCGTGTGAAACACCCGTTGCACGTCGTCGTCCTGCTCCAGCTTATCGATCAGGGTCAGCACTTCCTGGGCCTGCTCCTCGGGGAGTTCGGTCGGGACGGTGCAGATGTATTCGTGCTCGGCAGAGAGCGGCGTGAGGCCGCGGGCCTCGAGCGCCTCCTGGAGCTTGCCGAAGTCCGCGAACGCGCAGCGGATGACGAGCTGCGGCTCGCCCTTCTCGCCGGCGCTCTCGCCCATCTCCTCGAGTCCATGATCGATCAGGTACAGCTCGAGATCGTCCTGGTCGATTCCATTCGGATCCAGACGGAACACGCCCATGTGCTTGAACAGGAAGCCGACGCTTCCCGAGGTGGCGAGGTTGCCGCCGCCCTTGGTGACGATATTGCGCACGGCCGCCACCGTCCGCGTGGGATTGTCGGTCGCCGCCTCCACCAGCAGCGCGACGCCGTGCGGTGCATACGCCTCGTAGTGCACTTCCTGGTAGTTGGTTGCATCGCGGCCGCTGGCGCGCTTGATGGCGGCCTCGACCTTGTCCTTGGGCATGTTGACCGCGCGGGCGTTCTGGATCACCCGACGCAGCGCGGGGTTGCTCCCCGGGTCGGTTCCGCCCGACTTCACCGCCATGGTGATGTCTTTGGCGATCCGCGCGAATTGCTTCGCCATGCGGTTCCAGCGCGCAAACATCGTGTGCTTGCGGACTTCGAAAATGCGTCCCATGGGGCCTACCGAGCGATCAGGCGCGCAATCAGGCGAGCTGGGCTTGCAGCACGCGCAGGCGCCGCCGCTGCAGCCGCAGCCGCTGCTCGAGCTCCTTCAGGCGCAGCTGGAAGCTGGTCTGTTCCCAGTGCTCGGCAACGGCGCGCTTCTTCTCGGCCAGCCATTGTTCCTTGATCCTGGCCCAATCGGCGACCGCAGCCAGGAAGCTCTCGTACTCGTGCGCGACGTGCTGGCGCAATGCGCTGACACGCGAGGAAGCCTGAGTCGCCGGAACTCGGTCGAGCAGTCTTTGCGCACGAGTGAACTGCATGGCGAGCAATGCGCGCTGGATCTGGAAGACGGGTGTGCGCTTGAGCTTGCGAGTGAGCCCGACCAGATGCAGGCTCGCGATCAGCCACTTGGTCGGATCCCACTGCCACCAGCGCACGCCGTTTCGGTAGTCATGCGCGAAGATATGGTGGAAGTTGTGATAGCCCTCGCCGAAAGTCAGTACCGCCAGCACGGGATTGTCGCGTGCGGTGTTCTCCTCGGTGTAGGGGCGCGAGCCCCACATGTGGGCGAGGGAATTGATGAAGAACGTGAAATGGTGGCTGAGCACCAGGCGCAGCACGCCCGCGAGCAGGAACACCCCCCACACATCGCCGAGCAGGGCGCCGGCGGCGAGCGGCAGCCCGATATTGGTGAGCAGCACCAACGGCAGGTAGTAGCGGTGCTGGAACGCGAGAATGGGGTCGCGGCGCAGGTCGGGAATGTTGGTGAAGTCCGCCTGTCCGCTCGGATACTCGCGGATCATCCAGCCGATGTGCGAGAACCAGAAGCCGCGCGGGGCCGCATACGGGTCGCGGTCCACGTCATCGACGTACAGATGGTGCCGGCGGTGGCCGCTGCACCACGCCCAAGCGCTGTTCTGCAGCGCCATGGCGCCGAACAGCATGAAGATCACCCGCAGGCTCCAGTGCGCCTCGTACGCGCGGTGCGCCCAGAGCCGGTGGTAGCCGGCGGTGATCGACAGTTCGTTCGCCGCCCAGAAGACCCCGAGCAGCACCCATGCCCCCACGGAATAGCCATGCTTCAGTCCGTACCAGGGCACGACCACCAGGGCGACCAGGAACGTCAATGAAAACAATAGGATATTGGTCCAGACGAGGGGTGCCCGCGCTTCCATGGGCGGCGTGCTCGCGGCAGCGGAAGAATCTGGCATGGATTTGAAAGGGGGCCTGAGGCCGGTTAACGATAATCCGAATCACCATAGCACGTTCCGTGCTTGCGCGGGGGCGTGGAATCGGTCCCTCGATCGCCCGGATCGCCCCTGCGTCGGTGGCCCGGGAGCGCCGCCTCGCCGAGGGTCTGCGGCAACCGCGGAACGCGGTTGCCGCCACCCGGTCAGAACCGGTACACCCCCTGCAGCGCGAGCTCGGCCTGGTGAGCGCTGTAGCGGGTCACGGTATTGCCGGTGACCGCGCTCGAGTGCGTATAGGCGAAGGTGGGGTGGTTCGAGGTGTCGTACCGGCCTTCGATACGCAGCTCGAAGGCCGGTACCGGGTCGAAGCCGAGCGTCACGGTGCCTTCCTTAACCTTCTGGGCGCTGCCGAGGATGAAGCCATCCTTGTCGTCGAGCTCCTCCCCGCGCACCGATACGCGCCACTGAGGGCCGATCTGGTAGTTCACGTAGCCGGCGATGCCGTCCCATTCACCGCCGCTCGTCACGCCACTCGCGTCCTGCTTGCCCCAATCGTAGCTCACGACGAACGACAGGGCCGAGGTGGCGTTATAAGTCCACACCGTGTCGAGGAGTGTGCGTCTGGCCAGATCCACCGGATCCGTGCCGATGTAGGCCTGTGCGGTGATCGAGAGAGGCTTGGTCGGGGCCAGCGCAATGCCGAATTCGGCGGTTTTCGATCCCGCGTTGATGCTCGTGTAGTTCCACCCGTTGTTGATGCCAACGATGACGCTGAGCGCGCCGTCGACGGCGTAGGTGGCGCGCAGTCCCGTGTGCGTCATCGGCTCGGCGTAGAAGAGCAGCGAGCGCGAGAAGTTCGTATTACCGGTCGGAGCGATGACCTCGGCGCCCGCGAGCGTGGTGAACTTCCCGGCCTGCACGGTGAGAGCGCCGCTCGCGTACTGGACGAAGCCCTGCAGGAGGTCGAAGCTGTCGGAGCTCGTGGCGGAGGCGCTCTCGGCGGCATTGACGATCCTGGCGTCATTGCCCGCGATCACGTTCACCACGGAGCCGAATCCCTGCTGCGGCTGGTAGGCCAGCGTGAGGCCCGCCTGGTCCAGTTGAAAGGAATCGTGCTGCGTGTCGAACTGGTGATAGGTGTTGCCGCCCGAGGAGTCGTAGTAGGAGGCGGCGACATAGCCGGATTCGGTAATGCCCGATGCGGCCAGCAGCTGCGCGAGCGTCTCGGCGTGCGCGCCGACGGGCGCGGCGACTGCCACGGCCGATGCCGCCAGGAGGGGGAGAGTCTGCCTCGGGAGCTTGTGCATGCGGAGCCTTTCTGATGGTCGGTGATGTTCGGGCCTCATTGCCCTAGCATCTGCCGTGCCAACCTGGCCGCATGCGCAACTCCAGGAAAATACAACAGTTCGAAGTGCTCCGGGCCGGGCCCGCACCGCGATGGTGCGCCCGTCGAGCCATGATGGTGCACGGCCCCCGGGCGTGCATGTGGAGAACTGCGCCGACGCGTGTGAGTGGCCGATGGGGAAAAATCCCTCAGCGCATGGCCGCCCCCGCCGCGTGCGACACGCCGCCGGAAGGCGGCGCGCCCGCTCCCCGGGGCACCGCGGCGGGGCTCTCGACCGGTGGACCGTTCGAGGCCATATCGGCGCGCAACGCCTCCTCCGCCTCCCGGTGCGTCATGACGATGATGCTGATGCGCCGGTTGATCGGGTCGAAGGGATTGGCCTTGTCGAACAGCACCGTGGAGGCGAGGCCCACGACCCGGGCGACCTTGACGGAGGAAAGGCCGCCTTGCACGAGCGCGCGCCGCGCGGCGTTGGCACGGTCGGCGGACAGCTCCCAATTGGTGTAATGGTTGTGGCCCGGATAGGGATGGGCGTCGGTGTGGCCGATGATGCTGATCTGGTTGGGCACGGTGTTCAGGTAGGGCGCGAGCGTCTCGAGAATGCGGCGCGTGTAGCTGCGCAGGGTCGCGCTGCCCAGATCGAACATGGGCCGGTTCTTCGCATCGACGATCTGGATGCGCACGCCCCGCGGCGTGATGTCGAGCAGCAGCTGGTTCTTGAACGGTTTCAGCGCCTGGCTTTGATTGACCGCTTTGCGCAGCTGCGCCATCAGGGACTCGAGGCGGCGGTGATCGGCGCTCGCCACCCGGTCTCGGGCCGCTTTCAGGCTGGCAGGGGACTTCGGTGGAGTCTGCTGCGAGGCGGTGATCCGCCGGGAGGGGAAGGTGGATTGCCGCCGGCCAGCGACGGAATGCACCGTTGCCGGCGATTCGAGATCGACGACCTGGCTGGCGCGCGAGCGCTCGGCATCCAGTCCGCCGCCCAGGTCGATCGGGCTGGTGCTGGCGCCGCCCGGGCCCATCTGCCCCGGGGCCGCCCGCACGCTGTGTCCGGGTTGCATGCTCGGGTTCTTGAAATAATCGAAGATCGCGGCCCGCTCCTGCTTGTTGACGGCGGTGACGATCCACATGACCAGGAAGAACGCCATCATGGCGGTGACGAAGTCGGCGTAGGCGATTTTCCAGACGCCACCGTGGTGCGTCTCGCCGCGGCTCTTGCGGCGCTTGACGACGATGAGAGGCCTCTCGTCGCGTTTCCCGGCCATCAGGTGCTCGCCTTGGCGGCGCCGGCCGGCGGGGCGCTCACAGCGGCAGCCGGCTTGGCCGCCCCCGGCTTGCCCTTGCCCTTCAACTGAGATTCGAGGTCGGCAAAGCTCGGGCGGACATCGCTGAAGAGGAGCTTGCGCGAGAACTCGATGGCCATCGCCGGCACATACCCGCGCACGCTCGCCACCAGGGCCATTTTCACCAGCTCGAAGGCCTTGGCCTCATCGTTGGCGGCGTGGGCCATGGCCGCCGCCAGGGGGCCGGCGAAGCCATAGGAGACCAGGATCCCGAGGAAGGTGCCGACCAGCGCCGAGGCCACCCGCTCGCCAATCGTGGACGTATCGGCGCCCGCGATGGACGCCATGGTGTTGACGATGCCGAGCACGGCGGCGACGATCCCGAAGCCCGGGAGGGAGTCCGCAAGGCGCTGCACGGCGTGCGAGGGCTCGTGGATCTCCTGTTGGAAGGTCTCGAGCTCCTGGTCGAGCAGGCTCTCGAACTCATGCGGGTCGAGGTTGCCGGTGACCATCAGGCGCAGGCTGTCGGTGATGAACTGGCGCAGGTGATGGTCGTGCGCGATGTGGGGGTATTTCTTGAACAGCTGCCCGCCGTTCGGCGCGTCGAGGTCCGACTCGATGGCCATCAGGCCTTCCTTGCGGATCTTCACCAGGATGTCGAACAGCAGCTTCAGGAGCGAGACGTAGTCGTCGTGCTCGTAGCGCTCCTGCTTCACGAGCGCGCCGATGGCGGCGAGCGTGGCCTTGAGGATCTTGACGGGATTGCTGGTGACGAACGCGCCCAGGGCGGCGCCGACGATGATGATGAACTCCGCCGGATGCCACAGGGCGAGCAGTTTCCCGCCCTCGATCATGAAGCCCACGGCCACGCAGGCCAGGACGAGGACACTACCGATGATCTGGATCACGTGCTGCCTAAGCCTTTGCTGGACGCCGCGCGGACTCCCTGGCGCCGGCACGGGCGATCCGGTCCACCACCGCGGTACTGCATCCAGTATCGGCGACGGCAGCGGCTTCTTGAACCGCCGGGTGCCTGAAATGTGATCCGGCCCGTGTAAACTTCGAGGGGCGCCGCGTGTGGCTTGCGGCAAGGAGTGTCCCTGTGCTTGAGCATCTCGACCGACTGTCGCCCGACCCTATTCTTGGCCTGATGGCCGCGTTCCGCGCGGACACCGATCCACGCAAGGTAGACCTGGGGGTCGGGGTGTACCGGGACGATCGCGGTGATACGCCGATCATGCAGGCGGTGCGCGAAGCCGAGCGGGAAGTGCTCGAGCGGCAGACGACCAAGACCTACGTCGCTCCGGCTGGCAATCCCGCGTTCAACGATGCCATTGGCCAACTGGTCTTGGGAGACGGTCATGCGGCATTGGCCGGGCGCTTGCGCGCGGTCCAGGCCCCAGGGGGTTGTGGCGCGTTGCGTCTGGGCGCGGAGCTGATCCGGACTGCGGTGCCGGATGCCGTTGTCCACGTGAGCACCCCTACCTGGGCCAATCACGTGCCGCTGCTCTCGAACTGCGGACTCAAGCTCGAGCGGTATCCCTATTTCGATGCGACGACCGGCGGAGTCGCCTTCGAGGCGATGATGGGCGCGCTCGACGCTCTGCCGGCGCGATCCGTCGTGCTGCTGCATGCCTCATGTCACAACCCCACGGGCGCGGATCTCGAGGATGGGCAGTGGCGTGAGGTCCTCTCGGTCATGCGGCGCCGCTCGCTGCTACCGTTCATCGACATCGCCTACCAGGGGCTCGGCCGCGGTCTGGCTGAAGATGCCTTCGCCGCGCGGCTGATGTGCGCGGAACTACCCGAGGCGCTGGTCGCGGTGTCCAGTTCCAAGAATTTCGGTCTTTACCGTGAGCGTGTCGGGGCGCTGCTGACGCTCAGCGAGACGGGAGCGGCGGCAGATGCCGCCCTCAGCCAGCTGGTGCGCATCGCGCGCGGTCTGTACTCGATGCCGCCGGATCACGGTGCCGCCATCGTTGCGCGCATTCTCGGCAGCGGGTTGCGCGGCCAATGGGAGCAGGAGCTCGCCTCGATGCGCGAGCGTATCGCTCAGCTGCGCGCCGAGACGGTGCGCGCGCTGGCCGGGACCTGCGCGCGCAGGGACTTCAGCCACATCGTCCGCCAGCGCGGCATGTTCTCCTACCTCGGCATCGACAAGGAGACGGTGCATCGGCTGCGCGAGCAGCACCATGTCTACATGACCGACGACAGCCGTATCAACATCGCCGGCCTGCGGCACGAGAACATCCCGTATTTCGCCGAGGCGGTGGCGCGGGCGGTGGGTTAGCCGGCGCCACAGGCTTGCTTCAATACGCCCCGGGGGCGTGGGGTGCGCCCTTGCGCTCGAGCGTCATGAAGGTGAGCGCATAGGGATTGCGCTCGTTCGCCGGCTGGCGGTGGCATTCGACGTCGGCCCATTGGGTGGGATCGAGCGCGGGAAAGAAGGTGTCTCCCTGGATGTCGGCGTGCACCAGCGTCAGGTAGATGCGGCGCGCGAAGGGCATCAACAGCCGGTAGATTTCCGCCCCACCGATGCCGACCATCTCCGCGGCGTCCCGTGCGCAGCCGAGCGCCTGTCCGAGGGAGTGCACGGCGAGCACGCCTTCGGCCCGCCAGCCCCGATCGCGCGTCAATACCAGATTCTGACGGCCGGGCAGCGGCCTGCCGATCGATTCAAAGGTTCTGCGGCCCATCAACACGGGTTTGCCGAGCGTCACGGCCTTGAAGCGCCTGAGGTCATCGGGCAGCCGCCAGGGCAGGTCTTTGTCGCGACCGATGCAGCCGTTGTCCGCCATCGCCACGATGAGCGAGACGAGTGGCTGGCGCAGTATCGTCATGCTCGCCACGGCCGGGTCGGGCTCGGCGGAAAAGTGTGCATGCGCATGGCGGGGAGCCTAGATCTCGACCACGGTATTCAGGACCACCACGCCGCGCGAGGGCATGCGGAAGAATTCCGCCGCCTGCGTGCTGTGGCGCTGCATGCGCGCAAAGAGGTTGCGCTGCAATCCTCCCCAGCCCGGCAAGGCCCGGGCGCGCACCACGTGCTGTCCCACGAAGAACGAGCTCTCGTCCATGAAGACTTTCAGGCCTCGCGTGCGGCAGGCCTTGAGCGCTTCACCGACATCGGGCGTTTCCATGAAGCCGAATCGCGCCGTCACCAGGTACACCCCGGGGAGCACCTCGTCGATGTCGACACGATGCGCCGCGTCCTGGCGCGGGGTGCGCACGATCTCGAGATTGAGGATGATGAGCCGCTCGTGCACCACGCGGTTGTGCTCGAGATTGCGGATCAGTGCCGAGGGTACGAGGTCCGGGGTGCTGGCGAGGAACACGGCGGTGCCGGGCACGCGCTTGGCGCTTGCGAGCAGTTTCGCCAGCTCGCTGCGCGGGATGGCCTGCCGGGCGAGCGCCGCGCGCAGCTCGATGCGGCCGTTGCGCCAGGTCATGAACCCCATGAACAGGACGGCCGCGAGCGCGAGCGGAATCCAACCACCGTTCGGTACCTTGGACATGTTGCCGACGACGAATACGCTGTCGACCACGAACATCAGGCCGAACAGCAGCCCAACGACCGGCTTGGGCCAGTTCCACCGATCGAGCGCGACGAAGGCTCCGAGGATGGTCGTGATCAGCATGGTGCCGACGACGGCCGAGCCGTATGCGCCCGTGAGCGCATCCGATGAGCCGAAGCCCACGACGAAGCAGATCACGGCAACGCACACCAGCCAGTTGACCACGGGAACGTAGATCTGCCCGAGCTCCGTGTCGGAAGTCTGCAGCACGCGGATGCGCGGCAGCAGATCGAGTTGCACCGCCTGGCGCGCTATGGAGTACGCTCCCGATATCACCGCCTGCGAGGCGATGACGCTGGCCGCGGTGGCGAGGATGACCATCCAGGGCAGCGCTCCGGCGGAGACCATGTAATAGAGCGTCTGCGGAATGAACCGTCCGTGCGCGAGCTGCAGCGCGCCCTGGCCGAAGTAGTTGATGAGCAGCGCGGGCCAGACGAGCATGAACCATGCGATGCGCACAGGCTCCTTGCCGAAGTGGCCCATGTCCGCATACAGCGCCTCGCCGCCGGTGATGGCGAGAAACACCCCGCCAATGATACCGAGAGAGGCCTCCGGGCGCTGCACCAGCAGTTCGACGCCGTAGAGCGGATCTATCGCGTAGAGCACGCCGGGGTCGGCGCGGATCGCCTCCACGCCCGTGAACGCCAGGACCAGGAACCACACGATCATGACGGGCCCGAACAGCGCGCCAACCTTGGCCGTGCCGCGGCGCTGATAGGCGAATAGTCCGACGATGATACCGACGGTGATCGGTATGATCGCGTGCTGCAGGCCGGGGTCCATCACCTGCAGGCCTTCCACCGCGCTCAGCACCGTGACGGCCGGGGTGATCAGGGAGTCGCAGAAGAAGAAGGCCGTGCCGGCGAGCGCCAGCCATACCACCATGCGCGACCAGAGCCTGCCCGCGACACATTGCCGCTGGGCCAGGGCGAACATGGCGAGGATCCCGCCCTCGCCCTCGTTGTCGGCGCGCATGATGATGCTGACGTACTTGATCGTGACCGACAGCGTCAGGGCCCAGAGAATCAGCGACAGCGATCCGAGCACCGCCAGGCGGTCGAAGCGGCCGGCCTCGGTCAGGGTCGACTCCAGCGCATACAGCGGGCTCGTGCCGATGTCGCCGTAGACGATGCCGGTGGCGCCGATGATCG
>DAHVQK010000011.1 GCA_027317845.1 Gammaproteobacteria bacterium | reverse complement strand
TGTTGGATCGCATGGCGGAATGGGTCCTGCCGTGCGCGACCGGACATCGGGATTCATTCGACATGGATTCTCTCCCTTGCTCGCGGATCGATGAAGAACGATCCGACCTTAGAACGATTCTGCCAAGATCGGAATTCGACTCATTCTATCCACTCGATAGATGTCATCTATCCTGATCGACACCCGCGCCGGCACCTGCCTGTCCGATGAGCCGGGCGGCCCGCCCGCCCGGCTCATCGGACATTCGCCGCGCGAGCCTACCGTTTGGGAGGTGGCACGACCCCTGATGTATCGTGTGCCTCCGGCACGCGGGGCGAACTCAACCGGCGACAAGCCGCAGACGCGGATCAATCGCTGCCACCCACTCGAGCAACCCGCCTTCCAGATGCGCGGGCGCGGCCATTCCGGCCTGCAACGCAATCGCACAGGCGGTGAGGCTCCTGCGGCCGGAGCGGCACACGAAAATCGGTGGGCCCTCGCCTGCGAGATCATCGAGCCTGCCCCTGAGCTCACCGAGTGGAATGTTGCGCGCGCCCTCGAGGTGCCCGGCATCGAACTCCCAAGGTTCGCGCACATCGATCAGTACGAGCCCCGGTCCACTGCGTCGGGCCTCGACCAGCAGCCGCCTGAGGGCCGTGGCCGAAAGCCGGCGCACCGACAGTGGTGCGTCGGCCGCACAGGCCTCGGCCGTATCCTCAAGCGCGGTGATGCGGGGATGCTCCGCGCACACGGGACACTCGCGGCGGCGGCTGACCGGCAGCTCCGCAAAGCGCAGGCTCAGCGCGTCATAGGTGAGCAGACGCCCTATGAGCGGCTCACCGATTCCGGTCGCGAGTTTGATGGCTTCCGTCGCCTGGATGAGCCCGAGCACCCCCGGCAGCACCCCGAGCACCCCGGCGTCGGCGCAACTCTCTCCCACCGCCTCGACGGCCTGCGGGAAAAGACATCGATAGCACGGTCCTCGGCCCGGTACATAACTCATGGCCTGCCCTTCGAAGCGGTGAATGGCCGCGGTGATGAGCGGCTTTCGCAGCAGCACGCAGGCATCGTTGACCAGATACCGCGTGCTCAGCCGGTCTGTGCCATCGAGCACAATGTCGTAGCGCTCGATCAGCTCGCGGGCGTTGCTCGCCCGCAGCGTGAATGCGTGCGCCACCACCGTGATTTCCGGGTTGATCGCGAGAAGCCGCTCGCGTGCCGCCTCCGCTTTCAATCGTCCGATATCGACGGTCTCGAACAGCACCTGGCGGTGCAGATTGGACGGCTCCACTCGATCTCCGTCCACGATCCCGAGCGTTCCGATGCCCGCGGCGGCCAGATAGAGTGAAGCGGGTGATCCGAGACCTCCTGATCCCACCACCAGCACGCGCGCGCATTTCAGCCGCTCCTGGCCGGCGGGGCCGAGCTCCGGCAGCGTGAGATGACGGCGGTAGCGCGCAGTCTCGCTCGGCGAGAGCGTCACGGCTCAACCTCCGCTCAGGGCGCAGATGATGTGAATGGTATCGCCGTCGTGCACGCGTTGCGTCAGCGTTGGCGCTTCCTGCAAATTGACATAGAGGCGGATGTGCGGGCGGATGCGGTCCTGCTCATCGATCATGCGGAAGCGGATTCCACCGAATCGCTGCTCGAGGCTCGTAAGCACCTCCCCGAGCGTCGCGCCCTCGGCGCCGACGGACCCCGCGCCTGCGGTGTAGGAGCGCAGCGGGCTTGGAATGTGGACCGTGCAGCTCATCGAGACTGGGTCATCGCGCCGTCTAAGTCGCGTGGGTCACCGAGTAGATCTCGGGCAGATGCCGGGCGATGCACCGCCAACGCTCTCCACCGCGGGCGCCCGCCCAGACTTCCCCGCCCGTCGTGCCGAAATACACCCCCACGCGCGGCTCGCGATCGTCGCTGCACATCGCCTGGCGCAACACCGTGAGCCAGGCTTGCCCCTCGGGCAGACCCTTGTCGAGCCGCCGCCAGCTCCTGCCCCCGTCGCTCGTGCGGTACGCGGCCGGCTTGCCGCCGATCGAGGTGCGGGGCCAGACGGTCCGCCCATCCATCGGCAGCACCCATGCGGTGTCCGGATCGCTCGGATGAAGCACGATCGGAAATCCAATGTCGCCGATCTTCTTCGGCATGGCCTCGCCGATGCGCACCCAGCGCCGTCCCGGCCGGTCCAGGCGATAGAGGCCACAGTGGTTCTGCTGGTAGAGCCGGTCCGGCGCGAGGGGGTGCAGGGCGAGGCAGTGCGGGTCGTGCCCGAAGGGCGCGTTCGGGTCCGGCATGAAATCCGCCGCGCAGCCCTCGTTGAGCGGCGCCCAGTCGGCGCCCCCATCGGTGGACTCGAATACGCCTCCCACGGAGATGGCCATGTACAGGTGCCTGGGGTCGCGCGGGTCGACACAAATCGAATGCAGGAACGCCCCGTCGGGGGTCCCGAAGGCCGACCATTGCGCGCGCATGGGGTGATCGTTGAAGCCGGCCACCGGATCCCACCGCTTCCCTCCATCTTCCGAGCGGAACAGGCCCGCGGGCGAGGTGCCGACATACCAGGTTCCCCGCTCCCCCGGATGTCCCGGGGTCAGCCAGAAAACGCGCTCCACCCCGTGTGCCTCCTCGCCCTCGGCCGCCTTGCGAAAAGCGGGCGGCTGCGCTGCCTCGCGCCAGGTTCTGCCTCGGTCGCTCGAGCGGTAAACGGTGGGGCCCAGGTGACCGGTCTTGGCGGCCATCAGCAGCACGCGCGGCTCGCGGGGATCCTGGACGATGTGATGAATGATGTGCCCGAGAAACTGGGGACCCGACAGCCTCCAGTTTCGCCCCCGGGCATCCGGACGAAGCGCGAAGGCCCCTTTGCGGGTGCCAATCCACAGCGTCGTAGCCATGCCGCGAAGCTTCGCAGCGTCAGCACCGCAGGTCAACCAGGGGGTGAGCGTCAGGCTCACGGGGACACGGACCTCACCCCGCGGAGCAGGCGGGAGCGCCCGCCTCGGCCACCGCCCCGTCGAGCGGCAGTCACCTCGCCGGGCATCGGCGACGTTTCTACGTATCCCAACGTGGCGAGTGCGACTTACCGGCCGGCGGCCGCCATGAAATTCTCACACCCAGTGGCCGCGCCGCCGAGCCGCTGCATTGGAGGACAGCGCCATGATGACACGTCGGATCGTGACACCGCTGTTTTACGCCCGGAACGGGCCGGTTAGGTGGCTGCGGGCGGTGCTGTCGGTCGTGGAGATCACCGCGCAGAGCCTCTATCGCCCCCGGTGGCAGCCCACGCCGCTCCCCCTCCGCATCGCCAGAACCGCACACACCGGGAGGTTCCGTGTACCAGAGAATTCTCGTCCCGATTGACGGCAGCGAGGCCAGCGAGCGGGGACTGAAGGAGGCGACTGCACTGGCGCGCGCTCTGGGGGCGCGCGTGCGACTCGTCCACGTCCTCAACAAGACGCCCTGGCTGTACTCCGGCGCACCGACCGAGGTGATCGATCAATTGCTCGACCAGTTGCGCAGCACCGGTGAGACCATCATCCACGAGGCCACCACGGCGCTGCGTGCAGCCGGGATCGAGGTGGACCATCGGCTGATCGAAGCCCCGGGCGAGCGGGCCGGTGAGTTCATCGTCGCCGAGGCCCAGGACTGGCCTGCCGAGCTCATCGTATGCGGCACGCATGGATTGCGGGGTCTGAGGCGGGTGCTCATGGGGAGCGACGCGGAGTACATCGTAAGCCGCAGTCCCGTGCCCGTGCTCCTCGTTCGCGCTCCCAAGGCCCCTGCCGCCTGAGAGACCCCGCGGGCGGTCGCATGAGCGCCCCCGGCGCGCGGGTCGCCGATACGACGGGTCCGGCTCCTTCCTGCCAGCCGTCCGTGCTGGCCTAGAAGCGTGTGTACTGAAGGTACCCGACGACGGCCGCTGCGAAAAGGCAATAGATGCCGAAGAAATGCCAACGACCCTTCTCCAGCCAGCCGCTCAGCCATTTCAGCGCGAGAAGCCCGGCCAGGAAGGCGAACAACATCCCGAGAATGCTCGGCATGGCCGCGGGCACCACCGCGGCAAGCCGATGATGTTGTGCCTGATAGAGCCGCCAGACCTCGCGCGCGACCGCCGGCGGGGTGAGCACCACGGCGAGCGCAAAGCTGAAATCCTCGGCCGTCGGGCGCGCCACCTCGAGCATCAGGGCGGTGGAGATCGTCGCGCCGGATCGTGAGAAGCCGCGGAACGGAACGCACAGGCCCTGGATCGCCCCGATCCACCCGTACTGTCTCGGGGTGAGCTCGTGCGCGGCGGCCGTCTTCGAGCGCCGTCTCTCGTGAAGGCCCGCCCAGATGATGAAGACACCGGACACCGCCAGCGAGGCGGCAATCAGTCCGAGGTGGCTGAAGAGCTGCTCGACCCAGGCGTGCGGTTGGTGCCGCATCAGCACTTTCTCGATGAATTCGATGATGCCGCCGCCAACGATGACGGTGAGAAACGTGGCGATGACGAGCGCGAGCGCGAATCTCTTGAACTCAGGCATGGAATTGAAGAAGGTGCGGCGCCACCGCGGCCAGAAATAGGCGATCACGGCCAGCATCGTCCCGGTGTGCAACATGACGAGCAGCAGCGTCATTTGAGGCGCGGACGGATTCATGCCCATCAGCTTTTCCGCGACGATCACGTGCGCGGAGCTCGAGACCGGCAGAAGCTCGGCGAGCCCTTGTACGACGGCGAGAATGATGACATGCAAGATGGACATCGTGAGGTTGCCCTGCCTTCCTGGATAACGATCGACCGGTAAGGGATCATTATGGACACATTCCCGGCACCATGTCCTCAATTGCCCCGGTAGGGCAATCCCAGGGGGACGAGGCGGCGGCGTCCCGGTCGTGCGCAGCCGAAAGCGGCCGCGCCCGCCCCTCCGCATTTGCCACGATTGCCGGACACGCCGCGCCCGGCGACAGTGGGCGCACGTTCCGCGTTTCGAGGCGGTGTGCGAGGTGAAACCCATGAGCCAGAACGATCGGAATTCAAACGCGCAGGGCGCGGGACGCTCCGTCGGCGGCTCCCCGGGACGCCATGCTCCCTGGGCTCGCCCACGCCACGCCGCGCCGCGCTCCAATCCCTCGAGCGGGGAGCTGTTCGGGCGGATACCGTTCACCTACGGCCGGGAGCCGCGCTACTTTGGCACTGGCGTCGCCGGCTACACGAGCGGTCCGGGCTTCACCGGTGGGTATTACGGCTTCGGGGAGGAGCCGCCGGAGATCTCGACCGAGCTCGAGCGGGAATACAGGGCGGAAGTCTACGGGCCAGGTTGGGAGTCGCGGGGCTACGGGCCGGGTGAATGCGTGGGCGAAACGGGCGGCGCGCCGCGTCCCCGGCTTCTCTCCAAGTACCCCCCTGGCCCCAAGGGATATCAGCGCTCCGACGAGCGCATCCGCGAGGACATCTGCGACCGGCTCATGAAAGCCGCGAACCACATCGACTCGAGCCAGGTCACGGTCGAGGTCTCGGGGGCCAAGGTGCTGCTCGAGGGCACCGTGCCCGATCGGCGCATGAAGCACGCGATCGAGGATGTCGCGGACTCCTGCCTCGGCGTGCAGGACATCGACAACCGTCTCCGCGTGCAGCCGGCTCCCCCCGCCGCCTGAGTCCACGCGGACCTTGCCCGCCCCGCGCGCCTTCGCGCGCCGGGGCGGGATTTTCCGGCCCGCCGTCGCTCCCGCGAGTTCCCCGCAGCGGCTCCCTAGGCCACGCGCTTGCGAAACAGCCAGCCCGCCACCGCGAGACTCGCAAGCCCGATGAGCGCCATCGGCCACAGCTGCGCGGCGAGCGATGCGAGGTCAGCGCCCTCGAGAAATACCGCCCGCACCACCACGAGGATGTAGCGCATCGGATTGATCCGTGTCAGCTCCTGTACCCACCGCGGCATGTTGGCGATCGGGGTGGCGAAACCCGAGAGGATGATGGAGGGCACCATGAACAGGAACGCCCCGAGCAGCGCCTGCTGCTGCGTGGCCGAGAGCGCGGAGATCGCGAGCCCGATGCCGGTCACGGCGAGTACGAACAGCAGCAGCGCGAGGTACAGCGCCGCGAGCGAGCCGCGCAGCGGGACATGGAACCACAACACCGTGGCCGCGATGATGACCGTGGCCTCCCCCATGCCGATGATGAGTCCCGGCAGTCCCTTGCCGAGGAGAATATCGATCTGGCGCAGCGGCGTGACGAGCAGTTGATCGAAGGTGCCGATCTCGCGCTCGCGCGCCACCGACAACCCCACGACGAGCAAAGTCACGACCTGGGTGAGGAGCGCCACGATGCCGGGAATGATGAACCAATGCGAATCGAGCGTCTGGTTGTAGAGAGCGCGGACATCGAGCACCGCGGGGGGAGGATCGCCGCCGTGCGCGGCGCTCCAGGCGCGGCTGAAATCGGTGAGGATTTCACCCGCGTAGCCCTCGATCAGCAGCCCCGTGTTGGAGTTACGCCCGTCGACGATCACCTGAACCGGCGCGGGCACGTGTCGATAGAGGTCGCGGGTGAAGCGCGAATCGATCACCACCACCGCGCGCACCTCGCCCGAGTCGATGAGCGCATCGATGCGCCGCCCGCTCGAGAGCACGCGCCGCACGGTGAAAGTCGGTGACAGCGAGAAACGCGCCACGAGATCGCGCGAAGCGAGACTTCTGTCCTGGTTGTAGATCGCGATCGGCGCATGATTCAGATCGAAGCTCGCCGCGTACCCGAACACGATGAGCTGCAGGAGCGGCGGCCCGATCAGCACCGCGCGGCTGCGCGGGTCGGCGAGCACCGCGAGCAGCTCCTTGCGGATCAGGGCGAGGACGCGCCGCCACATCTCAGTCGAGCCGCTTGCGCGCCCGGGCGCGCGCCAGGGCGAGGAAGAGCGCCGCCATCAGCGCAAGCGCCGCGGCGTTCGGCAGGATCACCGCGCGGATATCGCCTGCCAGGAACACCGATTGCAGGATGGACACGAAGTAGCGCGCCGCGATGAGATGGGTCATGAGTTGGATGATGGCCGGCATGCTGCCGATGTCGAACACGAAGCCCGAGAGGATGAATGCGGGCAGAAATGTGGCGATGATGGCGATCTGGCCCGCGGCGAACTGGGTGCGCGCCGCGCTCGAGATGAGCAGTCCCATACCGAGGGAGGCCAGCATGAACAGCGCCGAGCAGCCGGTGAGCACCAGAATCGAGCCGTGCAGCGGCACCGCGAACAGAAACACCGCGAGCGCCACCGAGACCAGCATGCCGCCCATGCCGAGCAGGAAGTACGGCGTCAGTTTCGCGAGCAGGATTTCCGCGACGGTGACCGGGGTCACCATCAGCGCCTCCATGGTGCCGCGCTCCCATTCCCGGGCGATCACCAGCGCCGTGAGCAGCGCCCCCGTCAACGTCATGATCACCGCGATGAGGCCCGGCACGAGGTAGTTGCGGCTGCGGACTTCGGCGTTGAAGCGCACGCGGGGCTCCTCGGCCACCGCCATCGGCGCGGGCTTGCCGCCGCGGCGCGCCGCCGCGACCAGCCAGTTTGCCCAGACCTGCCGCAGGTAGCCCTCGATGATGCGCGCGGTGTTCGCATCGACACCGTCGACGAAGACGCCGATGGGCGCGTTACCTGAGGACTCGGCGCGAGGCGTGAAGTCGCTGCGCAGCCAGATGATGGCCTGCACCTTGCGCGCCGCCAGCGCCCGCCGTGCCCGCTGGATGCTGCGGTAGGTGGTCGGCTCGAAATAGGTGGAACGATTCAGCCTGCCGGTGAAACTCGCCGTCACCGCATCGGGAGCCTGCACCACGAGCGCCACGGGCACATGGCGCGCATCGAGCGATACGCCGAAGCCGAAGACGAACAGCAGCACCGCCGGCAACACGAACGCGATGGCGAGCGCCGAGGGATCGCGGCCGATCTGCAAGGACTCCTTGCGCATCAGGCCGAAGAGGCGGCGCGAAGAGAAGCTCATGCCGCCGCCGCGCCCCGGGTGCCGATCGCCGCGATGAAGGCGTCCTCCAGGGTCGGATCGGGAAACTCCGCGCGGCGGGCCGCCGCCTTGATCGCATCCGGTGTCCCCTCGGTGAGCACCCGTCCCTCTGACATGATGAGCAGCCGGTCGCAGTATTCGGCTTCCTCCATGAAGTGTGTGGTCACGAGCACCGTCCCGCCGCTGACGGCGAGTGCGCCGATGCGACGCCAGAACTCGCGGCGCGCCAGCGGGTCGACTCCGGAGGTCGGCTCATCGAGGAAGAGGATCTCAGGCTCATGCATCAGCGCGCAGGCGAGCGCGAGGCGCTGCTTGAACCCGAGCGGCAGGTCACTGGCCTTGGCCGCGAGCAACGGACCGAGGACGAACTCCGTCATGGCCCACTCGATGCGCCGGGCCTGGGCGGGGCCGCTCAAGCCGTACACGCTCGCGAAGAAAGTCAGGTTCTGCAGCACGGTGAGATCGCCATAGAGCGAGAAGCGCTGTGCCATGTAGCCGATCCGCCGACGCGCGATGGCGGCGGCGGTGCGCAGATCGAACCCGGCCACCCGCAATGCGCCCGCTGACGGCGGCAGCAGGCCGCAGAGCATCCTGAAAGTCGTCGACTTGCCGGCGCCGTTGGCGCCGAGGAGCCCGAAGACCTCTCCCCGCGCGACCTCGAAGCTCACATCATCGACCGCGGTAAACGCACCAAAACGGCGGGTCACGTGCTGGAGGCTGATCACCGCGCCCCTCGGGCGCCCGGTCCGCGAAGCGCCCGCTGTGGCCGTGCCGGTTGCGCCCGGGGCCGGCCGCGCTTCACCGGATGTCCCGGGCGTGCGCAGTCGCGCCACGAAGCTGTCCTCGAATCGGGGCGGGACCGGAGTGAGCGTAAGACCCGGCACACGCGCGGCGATCGCCCGCGGATCGGGAGAGGCCGCGGTGACCAATCGAACCCGCCCGCCTTGAATGACCGTGTCGATGACCCCAGCCGTCCCGGCGAGGATCTCCTGCAGGGCGCGCCGGTCGATGGGCGCGCTCGCGAAGAAGCTCCGCCCCGACATCTCGGCCATGAAGTCCTGCGGCGGCCCGCTGCCGAGGAGCCGACCCTCGTGCATGAGGAGCACGTGGGCGCAACGCTCCGCCTCATCGAGGTATGCGGTGCTGAACAGCACCGTCGTCTGCTGATCCCGCACCAGATGCTCGATGATCTGCCACAACTCGCGGCGTGAGACCGGATCGACGCCGACTGTCGGCTCATCGAGCAGCAGCAGCGCGGGCGGATTGACGAGCGTGCAGGCGAGACCGAGCTTCTGCTTCATGCCTCCCGAGAGCCTGCCGGCCATGCGCGACAGGAAGGGTTCGAGTCCCGTCATGCGCATGAGCTCGGCGTATCGGGCCGCGCGCCCCCCGGGGGCGAGATTCTGCAGGTCGGCATAGAGATCGAGGTTCTCGCGTACCGTGAGATCCTCATACAGCCCGAAGCGCTGGGGCATGTACCCGAGCCGCGCCTGCACGGCGAGCGGCTCACGCGCGACATCGACGCCGAGCACCTCGATGCGCCCCGAGTCGGCAAGCAAGAGGCCGGCGATGAGCCGCATCAGGGTGGTCTTGCCGGCACCATCCGGCCCCACCAGCCCGGTGATCCGCGAGCGTGTCGCGCACGCAGTGACGCCGGCGAGCGCCTCGACGGTGCGCTGACCGGAGCGGAACGACCGGCGCACGTTCTGCACTCGGATCGCCTCCGCCGCCGCGTTCAACGCCACCGCCGGCGATTCCGTCATGGACGCCCCGCCCCGTCCCCACCCCTTGCGGCGTTGGCCCTGGCTGGCGCCCCGCACCCGGGCGCCGCCTCAGTCGAGCGCAGATCAACGCTCACCGTCGCCGGCATGCCGAGCCGAAGCTCATTACGGGCATCGCAGACGTAGACCCGCAATTGATACACGAGCGCGGTGCGCAGCTCGGTGGTCTCGACCGTCTTCGGCGTGAATTCCGCGGTGGGCGACAAGTAACCGAGCCAGCCGTGATAGACATGCCCGGGGTAGCTGTCCGTCGTCACGGTGGCGGCGAGCCCGAGGCGCACCCGCCCGAGATCCCGCTCCGACACGTAGGTTCTCACCCAGATCGGGCTCGGCAATGCGATCGTCAGGACGGGGGTGGCCGGGGAGGCCATGTCGCCGGGCTCGAGAATGCGGGTCTCGACCACGCCATCGCCCGCGGCATAGAGTCTGGTGTCGTGCACCTCCCGGCGGGCGAGCGCCACCGCCGCCCGCGAAGCCTGGTATGCCGCGCGGGCCGCGGCGATGTCCTCGGCCCGCGGACCCCTGACGGCGAGCAGGTAGTTCTGCCTCGCCGCCTGATATTGATGTTGCGCGGAATCGTAGGCCGCGCTCGCCTCATCGAGCGCCTGCTGTGAGACCGCGTGGGTGAGGATGAGCCGGGCATTCCTTCGATAGATGATCCCGTTCACGCGTGCGGTGGTGCGCAACGCCCGCATCGTCGCTCTCGATGCGGCGATCTCCTCGGGCCGCGAGCCGGCGCGCAGTCTGGCGAGAACCTCCTTCTGGTTTTCCATGACGCCGATTGCTTGCGCGAGCGCCGCGTCGTAACGCGTATCATCGAGCGTGGCAAGCAATTGGCCGCGCTTCACCACCGAGCCTTCCTGCACGTCGATCGAGGTGACGCGGCCGCTGTCGTTGAACGCTGGAAGCGCCTCGCGGATGTCGACATCGCCATACAGCACCAGAGTGCGGGCCGCGCCGGATCCGCGGTGCAGCCACGCATAAAGTCCCAGTGCGAGCGCTACGATCAGCGCCACGATGACAACGACACGTTTTTTCGACATCAGATGGCCAATCGCGCGCAGATGGCGCTTCGCGGCGGATGAATCGGCCACGCTGGCGCGTTCGAGGTCATTTCGCGCCCGGCGATCCTCTCGGGCCATACGTACTTCTGCCTAACACCGCGCGGTTTTCCGCCCCGACCGAGGTGCGCGCGTCCCGGGCGCTTTACTTCAGGAGTTTCCGCGCCGCTCCTTGATCGGCAGCGCACCGGATGTGATCTGCCACCACATGAGACACTCGCCCGCCAGGCTGTACCAGGGCTGACGGAAAGTGGCGGGACGGTTCTTCTCGAACATGAGATGCCCGACCCAGGCGAGGCCGTACCCGGCGATCGGGGCGCCGGCGAGCACCGCGGGGCGCCGCAGAACGATGGCGGTGAGCACGATGAGCAGCACCAGCCAACTGCCGATGTAGTGCAGCAGCCGGCAGACCGGGTGGCGGTGCTCACCCAGGTAGTGCGGATAGAACCGCACGAACGGACGAATGCGCCCTGCGGTCATGGGATGAGCCTCGCCTCCCCCTCGGGGCGCGGTGTAAACTGCGCGCACCGGCAAGTGCCCTCCGGGAGAGGAACATGCGGGACCTGCTCGCGGCGTGCGCCTTTTTTCTGCTGATTCACTTCGGCGTTTCAGGGACCCGCCTGCGCGATGCGCTGGTGAAGCGCCTCGGGGAAAAGCCCTACCGGGGTCTCTTTTCGCTCGCCTCGCTCGGCGGCATGGCCTGGGTCATCTTCGCATACCGCCAGGCGCCCTACATCGCCACTTGGGGAAAATGGCCGGCCTTTCGGCCCGCTGCCTACGGGCTGGTCTTCGTCGCGTTTCTCTTCGCCGTCATCGGCCTGCTCACCCCGAGTCCGACGCGGGTCGGCCTGGAGTCCCGGCTCGACCCTGGAAGTGCCCGCGGCATGACGCGCATCACCCGCCATCCCTTTCTGTGGGGCGTCGCGCTCTGGTCCGCCACCCACCTCGCGGTCAACGGGGATGCGGCCTCGCTGATGCTGTTCGGGTCGTTCCTCGCGCTTGCGCTCGGCGGCACGTTGTCGATCGACAGCAAGCGGCGCCGTCGCTACGGCCGAAAGTGGCAGGCCTTCGCCGAGGCCACCTCCAATGTTCCTTTCGCCGCCCTCTCGCGCGGCTCTAACCGCGTGGCGCCTGCACTCGCGGAAATCGGCCTCTGGCGGCCGCTCATCGCGATCGCGCTCTTCGCCATCGCGTTCTATCTGCACGGCCGCCTCGGCTCCCCGCTGCACTAGCCCTGGCCCGCCGGCCCCAGGCGGGCCCGCCCCCGCGTCGGGAATTCCCGCGCGAGCCCCTCGTCATGACCCGGTCATCCGGGATCGGCGGTCCTGAAACAGGATTGCAACATATCTGAAACGGAACCGTAACCGTTTAACGCTACCGTGCGCCACGTCAGACGCGGCCATCTCCGCGTGCAACAAAAAAACCTCAGAGGTAGCGCACGATGAACATTTCCCTGCAGTGCCGAGTGTCGAAAAGCGCACGCATCGGCTTGACGGTCGCCTCGATCCTGGCCGCAGCGGCCGCCCAGGCCGGTCCCGCTCCGACCCCGGTGCCCGGGCCGGTGCCCGTGATGAACCTGCAGGAAGTCATCGTCACCGGCAAGGAGCTGCAGCTGAAGAGCCTCAAGCAGAAGTCGATCTACGAGTCCGCTTACGGCGACAAGGCGCTCGACCGGCAGCAGCTGAAGTCCGCCGGAGTCGTCGGGGGCGCCGCAGCGGCGTTGTCGTTTGCCCCGGGCGTCACCATTTCGGGCTACGGACAAACGGGCGGAACCAAGGCCACGATCAGCATCAACGGCATCAGCCAGGGCTGGACCGGAGTATCCCCGGGATCGGTCGACAACGGCAGCCTTGCCGTCAGCTTCGACGGCATCCCGATGTCGAACGCCGTCACCGGCCTGTGGGAGACCCCGGAGATTCCTCAGACCGCGCTCCTGCAGGGTGCGCGCATCACGTACGGTCCCGGACAGCCCGAGAGCCGCTGGTACAACGACATCGGTGGCGCAGTCAATTTCGTGCCGGTGCAGCCCTCGAACAAGGCGAGCGGCTACGTGCAGCTCACCGGCGGCAGCTTCGGCACCGAGAACGCGGATGTCATCCTGCAGACGGGCAAGATCGACGGCTGGGAAACGGTGATCGCGGGCGGCGGCGGCCGCGCGGACAGCTTCCGCACCGCTCCCGACGGCTTCTCCTGGCCAAGCCGCAACTACGCCGGCTTCTTCAAAACCCGCAAGGTGTTCCGCCGCGGCGACGTGAGCTTTGGCGCCTATCTCGGCGGCGGCCACGGCTGGCGCCCCACTCCGATTCCGGCAAGTCCCGTGCCCGGACTGAGTGTCAATGGAGCAGGCCAGCCCGGCCCGCTGCTCAGCGAGCAGACCACCGGCTATTACGGCACGGTCAACGAGAATGTCTGGGAGAAAAATGACTTCAACCGGGCCTGGCTGGTATACGCCCGCCAGAACATCCGGCTCGACACCCGCGTCACACTGCACAACCAGCTCTGGTACCGGCGTGGCGACCGTCTCCACAAGCATTATAACGACTTCGGCGGCGGCACCCCGACCAACCTGTACGAATACAACAATCCGTTCTCGACCCAGTACGGCGACAAGATCTGGAGCGATATCTACCTGCCGTATAACCAGGTCGGTGTCGGCGGCTATTTCATCAATGCGGTCTACGACTCGCAGAATTCGTTCTACAACCCCGCGGTCTGCGCCACGACCAGCGGCCAGATCACCTACGGCATCGGCAACGTCATTCCCGCAGGCACCACCGTCTGCGGTTCGGCCCAGGTTCCGAACGACAACCATCGGAGCAACTACTGGCACGTCACCGACCTCGCGGCCTTCATTCAGGATGCGTTCACGCCGATCGCCAGCCTGACGATCACGCCGGGAATCCGCGCCGTGAGCTTTCATACGGATTACTATCCGTACGGCGGCACGTATTTCGCCGAGGCCGATGCCCTCGGCACCCCCACCACGACGGACGGATACACTCAGAATCCAACTGGAGCGGGACTGTTCGGCGGCGTCGACCAGGGCAGGCTCCCCGCCACCCAGACCACCTTCGACAAGACCGAGCCGTCGGTGGCCGCCCGCTGGCAGGCGCTGCACTGGCTGGCCGTTTACGGCAACTGGTCCACGGCCTATCGCCTGCCGACGGTCGGCGGCGGCGGCGGCCTGTACCAGAAGACGCCGGCTGTCGGGAACCTCCTGGAGAAAGGCGTCGAGTACCAGTTTGGCGGCAAGGCCTTCTGGCCGCGGATCGGCTCCTTCAGCAAGGTGCTGATCAACCTCAACTACTACCACCTGGACTTCAGCAACCAGTTCATCGGCGTAAGTCTCGCCAACGGGGTGTTCAAGGGCCTCGGCCAGGGCGAATCGATCTATCACGGCGTGAACGTCTCGGCGGAAGCCAACCTGGGCCCCCTCAAGATGTTCACCAACCTGAACGTCGAGAAGGCGTACTTCAGCAACTACTCGTTCCAGGGAACGGACTACTCCGGGCTTCCCGTGGTCAACACGCCGGACAAGACATTCAATATCGGGGCGTATTGGACTCATACCGTTGCCGGAGGAATCGGACTGAAGCCTCGCGCGTGGTACCAGTACGTCGGCGCCCAGCATGTGTTCGATAACTTCAACGGCGCCCCGAGCACCGAGGAGGTCCCCTCTTACGGGGTGCTGAACCTCGCTCTGGCGGCGACGCTGCCGTCAGCCTGGTACGGGAACACCGTGAAGTCCATGAAGCTCAAACTCGAAGTGATGAACGCGCTCGACCGGAAATACAACGAATTCGGGTATATCTCCGCAGGCGGCCTGTACCAGACCGGAGCCGCCGATTACCTGGTCGTCTATCCGGGCGCCCCGCGCGCGGTCTATGGCACGATTTCCGTGAGATTCTGAGGGCGGATTGAGCGGTTCCCCGTCGCGGGCCGGCTTGCGCGACCCGCGACGGGGCCAGGGAAAGCCGTCGGGGGCATCGAGGAAGCGCCCCCGCACGCCCGTCAGTCGAGCTTGAACTCGATGGTGTCCCAGCGCGTGGTGTCCTCGTGCCGCGCCTGGCGGCGGATGGCATCGATGAGGGCCCGCTCGTCCCACTCGACCACCTCGTCGGCCAGGTCCTGCAGCACCTTGGGCACCCCTCTGCCGGAGCCGAAGGGTTTCAGCAGCACCACCGGTTTCTGGTTCGTGCGGGCGTAGAGGAGTTCGAAGGTGATGAGATCCTGGTCCCGCTCGAACAGGCTCGAGAGCGCCACGACCGCCTCGGCGGGGGAGATTTGCGCCCGAAGCTCCTGCTTCTGGGCCTCCCGGTCGCCTTCGGGTCGCCGCTCGGGCGCGCTCAGATTCTTGTAAAAGAAGTTCCGCGAGCCCTCCAGGTACTCGAATACCCGCAGATAGTCATCGCCCGCCTCCCACAGATGGGTGATGAAGAGCCGGATGGGATTGGCCTGCGACATGTCCTTCAGATTTCTCCAGCCGCCCCGAGGCGTCGCGGCAGTGTCTCATAAGCGCCTGCCGCGCCCAAGTGTGGACATCACCCGTGTCTCGGGGGCTGCAATTGCATAAAATGCTCCCTTTGCCGCTTGGAGCGCTCGAGGCCGGTGCGTCTGGTCGTCTACAACATTCGCTACGCCACCGGCACAGGTCCGGCCTTTCATCTCCCCGTGCCCGGGGCCGGATACCTGCGCAGCAATCCGCGGGTACTCGATGGGATTACGGCCTTCCTGAGAGCCGAGAACCCCGACGTGGTCGGGCTCATCGAGGTCGACAGCGGCTCGGTGCGCACCGGCATGGTCAATCAGGCCGAGCACATCGCCGCCGAGCTCGGACACTACTCGACCTTTCAGTGCAAATACGGGACGAGCTCGGTCAATACGCTGCTGCCCATCGTGCGCAAACAGGGCAATGCGCTGCTCTCGGCCCCGCACGTGCACGGCGAGCGATTTCATTACTTCGACACCGGCATCAAGCGGCTCATCATCGAGCTCGAGCTCGATGATGTGTGCGTATTCCTGGTGCATCTGTCGCTGAAATTCCGCCACCGCCAGTACCAGCTGCGCTCGCTCCACGACCTGATCGTCAAGACCCGCAAGCCGGTGATCGTGGCCGGCGATTTCAACACGTTCTGGGGCACGCACGAGATCTACCTCTTCATGCGCGCCGCGGGCCTGCGCAGCGCCAACTCCGCGGGGCTGCCGTCGTTTCCAGCCCGCTCCCCGCGCATCGAACTCGACTTCGTCCTGCTCAGCGAGGGGATCGAGGTCACCGATTTCCGGGTTCCGGACGTGCGCTTCTCGGACCACCGCCCACTGGTATGCGATTTCCACATCCGGCCGGCCGAGGCAACACAGCCGGCGGCCGCCTGAGGCTGTCTTTGGGGAGGAACCAGGCATGACGAGCGCTGCAAACTGGCGGGTGGAGCGGGATGGCGAGGACATCGTGTGGCTCTGGGCCGATCGGCAGGGCTCCTCGGCCAATGTCCTCGGCAGCGCCGAGCTCACCGAGCTCGATGGCCACCTGGAGCGCATCCGGGCCTCCCGCCCGCGCGGCGTGGTGGTGCTCTCGGCGAAGAAGAGCGGCTTCATCGCCGGGGCGGATATCAAGGAATTCACGGCGCTGAACGGCGCGGAGAGCGGTTATCGACTCATCCACGCCGGCCAGCAGGTCCTCGACCGGCTCGAATCCCTCCCCTGCCCCACGGTGGCGGCCCTGCACGGGTTCGCCCTGGGCGGAGGCCTCGAGCTCGCGCTCGCCTGCCGGTACCGCGTTGCCGTGGGGGATGAGCGGCTCTCGCTCGGCCTGCCGGAAGTGCAGCTCGGCATCCACCCCGGATTCGGCGGCACGGTGCGCAGCGTGCGCCTCATTGGCGTGCGGGCGGCCATGGAAATGATGCTCACGGGCAAACCCGTGCGCGCCGAGAAGGCGCTGCGCCTGGGGTTGGTCGATCGACTGGTCGGGGAGTCGGAGCTCAAGGCCGCGGCCCGCTCCATCCTCCTCGAGACGCCCGGGCCCCATCGCCCGCCCCTCGGGGAGCGGATCGCCAGCTGGCCCCTGGTGCGCTCGCTCGTGCAGCACTCGATCACCGCGCAGGTGGCCGACAAGGCCCGCCCCGAGCACTACCCCGCCCCCTACGCCATCATCGATCTGTGGTCGCGATTCGGAGCGCAGGGCGAGGCGGCCTTCGAAGCCGAGGCGCGCTCCATCGCCCACCTGTTCACGACCGAGACCGCGCGCAACCTCATCCGCGTGTTCCTGCTGCAGGACCGGCTGAAGGGGCTCGGGGGCAAAACGCCGACCCCGCTCGAGCGGGTGCACGTGATCGGCGCCGGAGTGATGGGCGGGGACATCGCCGCGTGGGCGGCGCTGCGCGGCTGCACGGTGACGCTACAGGACCGGGAAAGCTCGCTCATCGAGCCGGCTCTCGAGCGCGCTCGAACACTGTTCGGCAAACGGCTGCGCGATCCCCAGAAAGCAGCGGCGGCGGCCGCACGCCTGAGCGCCGATCTCGAGGGCGCGGCCATCGGACAGGCGGATGTCGTGATCGAGGCCATCTTCGAGAACCTCGAGGCCAAGCGCGCTCTGTTCACGGCCATCGAGCCGCGCCTGAAGCCAGGGGCGCTTCTCGCCACCAACACCTCGAGCATCGTGCTCGAGGCGCTCGCGCCTGCGCTGTCGAGACCGCAGCGCCTGGTGGGACTGCATTTCTTCAATCCGGTGGCGCAGATGCCGCTCATCGAGATCGTGCACACGGACTCGACGGAGGAGCAGGCGCTGCGCGACGCCATCGCCTTCGCGCGCAGGCTCGACAAGCTCCCTCTGCCCTGCCGCAGCGCCCCCGGATTCATCGTCAACAGGGTGTTGATGCCCTACCTTCAGGAGGCAATGCTCGCGGCGCAGGAGGGAGTGCCGCTCGAGGCGATCGACGCCGCGGCGGAGCGCTTCGGCATGCCCGTCGGCCCGATGGAGCTCGCCGATGTGGTTGGCCTCGATGTGCTCGCGCACGTGGGGGAGATCGTCGCGCGCGAGCTCGGCAGGCCCATGCCCGATCTCACGCGGCTCCGTGAGCACATCGCGCTCGGACATCTCGGCCGCAAGCGCGGTGCCGGCTTCTACCCCTGGCGCGAGGGCAAGGCGGTCAAGGCCGAGGCGACGCAGGCGCCGTACGATCTCACCGACCGGCTCATCCTGGTGTTGCTCAACGAGTGTGTTGCCTGCCTGCGGGAAGGCCTCGCCGGCGATGCGGACCTGATTGATGCCGCGGTCATCTTCGGAACCGGCTTCGCTCCCTTTCGCGGTGGCCCGCTCGCCTATGCGCGCTCGCGCGGCGTGACGGCCGTGGTCGAGCGGCTCGAGGAGCTCGCAGTGCGTTACGGTGAGCGCTTTCAGCCCGACTCGGGCTGGGCGCTGGTCGCGGGCTGCGCGAGCGCGGCCTGAGCGTTTGACTGTCGCATTATGGCGAAATCGTGAACCACGCCCACCGACGCGGCGTTCCATGACGTACTATCGGTCATAATCTGCGGTGACAACCGCTTAGAGGATAGCCGCCCTTCCGCGGATACCGACATGTCCGTAGAGCGCCTCACCGGCCTGCAACTGCTCAAGACCTTCACGCCGCTTGACAGCCTCAAGCGCGACAACCTGGCGGCGCTTGCCAAAAAGGTCTCCCTGCGCACCTTCCCGGCCGGAACCATGCTCTTCCAGGAAGGCGACATCGACGGCCAGACACTGTGGCTCGTCTCCGGCACGGTCGAGATCCGCGAAAACGGCGAGGCCCTCGCCACGATCCGCGGCGGCACCGAGCAGGCACGCCACCCACTTTGCCCCCTGCACCCACGGCCCGCCAGCGCCCGGGCCATCGACAACGTGCGTTGTCTCGCCATCGACAGCCAGATGCTCGATCTGGTCATCACGTGGGATCAGACCGGTGTGTATGAGGTTGGCGAGCTGTGCGCCCAGGCGGGCACGGATGGCGGCGAGGACTGGATGACGACGCTGCTGAAGACCGAGGCGTTCCGCCGGATCCCGCCGGCCAATCTGCAGGCGATTTTCATGCGTCTCGAGCGGGTACCGGTCAAGGCCGGGGAAATCGTGATCCGCCAGGGAGACGAAGGCGATTACTTCTACGCGGTCGTCAATGGACGGTGTCTGGTGACCCGGGAGACGCCTCTCAACCGCGAGGGACTCAAGCTCGCCGAGCTTGGCGTGGGAGACACCTTCGGCGAGGAGGCGCTGATCGCGGAAGTCAAACGCAACGCCACCGTGCGCATGCTGACGGACGGGGTGTTGATGCGTCTCGGCAAACAGGATTTCCGTCAGCTGATGAATGAGCCCCTGCTGCAGTGGGTCAGCTTCGAGCGCGCGAAGGAAATCGTCGCACACGGCGGTCATTGGCTCGACACACGGCTGCCCAGCGAACGCGAGCCTCCCTCGTTCGAGGGCTCGCTCAACATACCGCTCTATTTCATCCGCATGAAGCTCTCGCTCCTCGAGCGCGACAGACCCTACGTGGTGTACTGCGATACCGGACGGCGCAGCTCCGCGGCGGCCTACATCCTGGTCGAGCGC
Source organism: Gammaproteobacteria bacterium (assembly GCA_027317845.1). Classification (GTDB taxonomy): domain Bacteria; phylum Pseudomonadota; class Gammaproteobacteria; order Steroidobacterales; family Steroidobacteraceae; genus 13-2-20CM-66-19. The sequence continues at coordinate 3,846 of DAHVQK010000011.1, read as the reverse complement.
GGTTTCGATGCGTACGTGCTCAAGGGCGGGCTGAACCAAATCGCGATGGCGCTGCGCCGCAGCGCGTAAGCTGCGCAGTCCCGGGCATGCCCTCCCGCGCCGTGAAGTCTGTCTGCGTGTCGCGACGGTCTCTTCTCAGGTCTTGACGGCCTCTCTCGCGCGGACCCTGGTCCGCGGGGGCCCGGGTGATGACCTGATTTTCATTCAGGTGTCTTCCCACTACCGTGCGAGCGCCTGGAGCGCGAGCACGGCGCTCTCACGATAAGAACCAACGTCCGCGCCACCGCTCGGGCGCAAATGCCGGTACGGCGCTCGATCGCGCCGTTCCATGCGCTCCATTCGCGGCGCGTCGGGGGCGCGGCGGCCGCTACATCGTATGTGTGGGCTTATCCCCGGAGAGTGCGCCGGCGAGATAGGTCTCGATCTTCTTCTGCGTCTGTCCGTGATCCTGCTCGCTGAACTGCACGCCGATCCCGGCCGTGCGCTTGCCCTGTGCGCCCTTGGGCGTCACCCAGATCACGCGCCCCGCCACGGGCAGCTTCTCATCCTCGCCCATGAGGTTGAGCAGCATGAACACCTCATCGCCGAGCCGGTAGTTGCTGTTGGTCGGAATGAACAGCCCGCCGTTCCTCACGAACGGCATGTAGGCGAGATACAGCGCGCTCTTGTCCTTGATGGTCAGCGTCAGCAGACTCGGCTTGTTCCCACCGGCTTTCAAGATCTTGGCCTCAAGCTTGGCTCTGGCGTCCGATTCACTCGAGCTCCCGCGTTCACGCGGCGCGGCTCCTCGACAGGCGCCGCAGGAGCGATTCGATGGCCACGCTCCGATTGATCGGCGCATCGAATGATGACCTGAGCTCGCGCACCGCGTCCAGGAGCTCGAACCAGTCTCTTATGTTCAACCTATCGCGGTCGATCGAGTGCGCGCCAGCGCGCACTTCCGGCATCGCGACGCGGGGCAGGAGGCGCTCGCGAATGCGTTCCGTGAGCCAGTTCTCGAAACAGGCGAGGCGCAGCGCCAGCTCCGTGCGGCTCCAGCGCTCGGCCGTGGCGACCGGATCGCACACGCCGGCACCGGCCTCGGTGAGGTCGCGGCGCATCTCGGCGGCCGTCTGGGTCACCGTGGTCGGATCGGCGCCGGCGGCCAGCAGGGGCGCTTCGCCGAGCACATCGAGTACCGCGTCCCACTCCGCCTCCCCCCGGCTTGCCCGCAGCCACTCGATGCCCTGCTCCCGCTGCGGCGCGCGGATCCTCACGCGCTGGCAGCGGCTGAGGATGGTCGCGGGCAGCCGCGAAGGCTGAGTCACCACGAGGATCAGCAAGGTGCGCGGCGGCGGCTCCTCCAGGGTCTTCAGGAGCGCGTTCGCGGCAAAGCGATTCATGCTGTCCGCGGGCGAGAGGACCCCCACCTTGTAGCCGCCTTGATGGGCGGTCAGCGCCAGATCGGCGCTGAGCTCGCGCACCTGCTCGATGCGAATCTGCGTGGCGTTCTCGATCGGCCCCACCAGGGCGAGGTCCGGATGCTGACGCTGCAGAACGTGCCGACAGGCCATGCAGCGGCCACAGGGCGCCCCGGCGCGCTCGGTGCACAACACGAGCTGTGCGGCCCACAACGCCAGCCACTCGCCGCCGGCTCCCGGGGCTTCGTGCAGGAGCAGCGCGTGCGGCAGCCTCCCCGCCGCCAGCGCGCCCTGCAGGCGCTCACGCTCGCTGACCAGCCACGGCGGATTCATGCCTCGCCTCCGGCGGCGGGCGCCATTTGCGACAGCACCGCCGTCACCTGGCGCTGTACGTCCTCGAGCGCGGCCGCCGCGTCAATGACGTGGACGCGCCGCGGCTCTCGCTGCGCCTGTTCCAGGTACCCGGCGCGCACCCGCTCGAAAAAAGCCTGTGTCTCGGCCTCGAATCGGTCGACCGGACCGCTCTGCCGGCTCCTCGCTCGCGCCAGCCCCACAGGGACCGGCAAGTCGAGCAGCAGCGTGCAGGCCGGCTCGAGATCGCCCTGAACCCGCGCCGCCAGCGCCTCGATCCAGCCCCGATCGACACCTCGGGCGGCGCCCTGATAGGCGCGCGTGGCATCGGTGAAGCGGTCGCAGACGACCCAGTCCCCGCGCGCGAGCGCCGGCCGGATGAGGTTATCGAGATGGATGGCGCGAGCGGCGAACATCAGTAGCGTTTCGGCAGTGGCCGAGACCGTCTCGCTGCCGCGCTCGAGCACGATCCGGCGAACCCGCTCGGCAAGCTCGGTGCCGCCGGGCTCTCGCGTGAGCTGCGCGCGGATCGAGTGTTCCTCGAGCCACTCGACCACCCAGCGCGCGACGGTCGATTTTCCGGCCCCCTCGATCCCCTCGAGCGTGATGAGCAGGCCCGCCGTCACGGCTGCCCCCTCTTGCGCTGCGCGGCCTCCCGCCGCTCGAGGCGCAATTGCGCGAGGTAGCGCCGCAGCTGCGCATCGTGCGCCGCCAGTGTCCTCGAGAAATGGTGACCGCCCTTGCCGGTGGCCACGAAGTACAGGTCCCGGGTCTTCGCCGGATGCACGGCCGCGAGGAGCGACGGCAACCCGGGCAGCGCAATGGGCGTCGGGGGCAACCCGCTGCGGGTGTAGGTATTGTAGGGAGTGTCGGTGGTCAGGTCGCGGGTGTGGATCTTGCCGTCGTAGCGGCGGCCGAGCCCGTAGATCACCGTCGGATCGGACTGCAGCGGCATGCCCCGGCTCAACCGGTTGACGAAGACTCCCGCGATGCGCGCGCGCTCATCCGCCACGCCAGTCTCCTTTTCGATGATCGAGGCCAGAATGAGCGCCTGATAGGGGCTCGCGAGCGGCAGATCCGCCCCGCGCTCACTCCAGACCTGCGCGAGCACCGTGGACATCTTGTCGTACGCCATGCGCAGGATGGTGAGATCGCTCGTGCCCGGTGAGAAAATGTAGGTGGACGGGAAGAAGCGGCCCTCGGGCTTCTCCCCGGGAGCGCCAAGATCGGCCATGATGGCCGCGCCGCTCACGCCGCGCAGGGTGTGCTCGATGTCCGGGTCGGCCTCGAGCTCACGGAGGAACTGCGCAAACGTCGCGCCCTCGACGGCGGTGATGCGATCCAGCACCACCCTGCCCTCCTCGAACATGCGCACGATCTGCGCGGGGCTCGAGCGGGCGGGGATGTCGTACACGCCATATTCGACCCGGGGCTGCACGCGGCGGTGCAGGCGCAGATACAACTCCACCTCGCGCGGGTGGCGCAGCGCGTCCCGCCCTGCGAGTTGCCCGAACGCATCGCGTAGCGTCTCGCCCTGCGTCACTTTCAGGCGCACGGTCCCGCGCGCCGGTCCCGGCGCGAGATAATTCTGCTCGAGCAGCCCATAGCCGCCAATCCCGGCGGCCGCGAGAACCACCACAAGGGCCGCGGCCGCGGCGAGCCGGCGAAGCTTGCGGCGCGGCGCGTCAGCCATCGGCGTCTGTGGCCCCGAGCAGCGGCTCGAGCCTCTCCTGAAGGCGGCGCGTCACCGGGCCCACCGCGAGCGCCCTGCCATCGATCGATCTGACCGGCCAGATGCCGATCCGGGCGTTGGTGAGGAACACCTCGCTCGCCCCATCGATGTCGTGCGGCATGAGCGCGCACTCGCACGCCGGGATGCCTTCGCGAGCCGCCTCGTGCAGCACCACGCGCCGCATGATCCCGGCCACCCCGCACAGCGTCATCTGCGGGGTGCGCAGCCGCGGCGCCTCCGGCGGCCCCGCCACCAGAAACACGTTGGTCATTGTGCCTGACACCAGGTGACCCGAATGGCTGAGCATGAGCGCTTCATCGGCCTCGTGGGAGCGGTCCTCGTTGCGCGCCAGGATCTGCTCCA
>DAHVQK010000005.1 GCA_027317845.1 Gammaproteobacteria bacterium | reverse complement strand
GATCACAAGGGCACTTCCGGGAAGATCGCGGTCTCGGAAGTCGTGCCGATGACCGATGAGATTTCCGATCACCTGCGCCGCGGCGGTGACGATGATGCCGCCTTGAGGGCGCTGATGGGCGAGGCGGCGAACGGCTTCATGGGCCATCGAGCGATGGCCTACGCGCTACGTGGGATCACGGATCCTCTTGCGATGCAGATCAGGGTCGGCCGGGCGATCCCGTGCCGCAACGCCACCGAGAAGGGATGGGTCGACCGCGCTCTCGAAGCGCTCGATCATCTGAAGGCCGTCTGAACCCCCGGAAGAGTCTATAGGGTGTCGCAGAGCCGGTGCCCCTCCCAGTACTTCGGTCGGGGCTATGCCCTGCGGGAGGGCCGACCGCAGGCCGGGGTTGCCTGTCGGCTGCCGCCGAAGAGCGGCGGCCGAAACTGTTCCACGCAGTGGGGCCCGGGCGGCGGAGAAGGGGATATGCAATGGCAAGACCTCTTCGTGCACGTCTATTGGGGACCCGCGGTGTTCTGGAGCCTGGCGCTCGGACTCGCGGCGCTCGATATCGCTGGAACCTGGGCGGTGGGCCGCGCGGTGCGCATCAGCGGCCCCTTTGGAGGGCACAGCCGTCCATGGCTCTCCTGGCGGCGGCGGGTGTGGATCGAGGCGGCGATTCTCCTCACCTTCCCCGTGCTCTCGGTTCTGCGCGGTGCCGGCGATCCGACCGCCGCACTCATCTGGCTCCTCGCTTCTCAGTTCGTGATCGCGCTCGTCTCGGTAGGGCCAGTGCTCCGCCGCGCGATCGCGATGCTGCGCGAAGTGCGCCGGCCGCGTGCTCGTCCCGTCATCGCCGCGCGAGGGTACTGAGTCATGAGCAATCCGCTCTCGAGACTGATCGAGCGCATGAAGGCGCAGTCGAAGTCCACCGGTCACGGACCGGGTTCCGCGCGCGTTTCCACCCGCAAGGCGGGTCCCCTCGATGACCTCGAGCGGGCGATGCTCTACAAGTACCTGGCCTCGCGCGTGCGCGCTGGCCACGATGTGGGGTCCTCGCTTGAGAAGCTCCTCGCTACGGCGTACTTGCGCAAGAGTGCGCGGCTGAAGGCCGTGCTCACCGTGGCGATCCAGCGCTTTCGTAACGGCGCGAAGCTCGCGATGAGTCTCCAGGGCTACATCCCGCAGATCGAGCACCTGATGGTGCTGACGGGGGATCAATCCGGCTCGCTCCCGGCGACGCTCGGGCAGCTCGTGGACTCGATCGTGCGCGACCGCAAGATGCGCCGGCAGTTCAAGAAGTCGCTCACCCCGAGCATCCTGCTCCTCATCTTCGGCGTGGCCGCAATCTTCGGCGTCGCGCTCTACGTGGTGCCGCAATACCGGGGGATCGTGAACCCGGGCGAAGTGCACGGCCTCGCCGCGGCCGTGTTCTCGGTGGCGACGCCCGTCGGGATCGCCGGGCTCGTGACGGTGATCGGGCTGCTCTTTGGCTTCGCGATCTGGCTTGCCCGCGCCGCCCGTACGGTGGATGCGCCGTGGCGGCGATGGCTCGAGAACATCCCGAACTCGCCGTTCGCGTTCTACCGCGACTGGATGTCGCTCATTTGGCTGCGCATGCATCTCATCATGCTGAAGGCGAG
>DAHVQK010000151.1 GCA_027317845.1 Gammaproteobacteria bacterium | reverse complement strand
TCCGCAAGGCGATCCAGTACGCCATCGACAACGACCGCGTGTCGGTGACGCTGGTGCACAAGGGCAACATCATGAAGTTCACCGAAGGCGCATTCCGCAGCTGGGGCTACCAGCTCGCCAAGGAGGAGTTCGGCGCCGAGGAGATCGATGGCGGCCCGTGGATGAGGTTCCGCAATCCCCTCACGGGACACGACATCGTCATCAAGGACGTGATCACCGACAACTTCCTGCAGCAGGTGCTGCTGCGCCCCGAGGACTACGACGTCATCGCGACGCTCAATCTCAATGGCGACTACGCCTCGGATGCGCTTGCGGCCCAGGTGGGCGGCATCGGTATCGCCCCGGGTGGCAACATCGGTGATGGCCTGGCGGTGTTCGAGGCCACCCATGGCACCGCGCCGGGCTTTGCGGGCAAGGATCGCGTCAATCCGAGCTCGCTCATCCTTTCCGCGGAGATGATGCTGCGCTACCTGGGCTGGACCGAGGCCGCGGATCTCATCACCAAGGGTGTGGCCAACACGATCGCCGCGAAGGAGCTGACCTACGATCTGGCGCGTCTGCGCGAGGCCATCAAGGCGCCGAAGCGCGAGATCGCCGCCCGCAAGAGCGTCGAGGAGGACCTGCAGCGCCTCATCCCGGGCGCCAAGCTCATGAGCTGCTCGGGCTTCGCCACGGCCATCGTCCGACACATGGATGACTAAGCCATCGGGAACGATTTGCAGCGAGGCGCGCGCGGGCGCGCCTCGGCGCCGAGGGGGCGCGGACCAGGATGGGCCGAGTCCTGACACCGGACGTCCGGCACTGAAGGTTCGCCGCGACCGGACGTACGACCCGGACTGCACACGCTGTCCGCGGCTCGCGGCGTTCCTGGGGGAGATCCGCGAGCGCTACCCGGATTATTGGGCTCGCCCGGTGCCGTCCTTCGGGGCGGCGGACCCTCGCATCGTGATCGTGGGCCTCGCGCCGGGGCTGCACGGGGCCAATCGCACCGGCCGGCCCTTCACGGGCGATTACGCGGGGATCCTGCTCTACCAGACGCTCCACGCGGCGGGACTCGCGACGGGGGCGCACTCCGAGTCGGCCGACGATGCGCTCGAGCTGCGGAACCTGCGCATCATCAACTCCCTCAAGTGCGTGCCGCCGCAGAACAAGCCCCTGCCGGCCGAGATCCGCACCTGCAATGGGTATCTCGCCGCCGAGCTCGAGGGACTGAAGCACGTGCGGGTGGTGCTGGCGCTCGGACGGATCGCCCACGAGGCCTTCCTCATGGCCACCGGGCGCAAGCGTGGCGCGTTCCCCTTCGCCCACGGCCGCGAGCACCCCGTCGGTGAGGGCCTGCACCTCATCGACTCCTACCACTGCAGCCGTTACAACACCTCGACCCGCCGCCTGACCGCGCCGATGTTCCAGAAGGTCGTGGCGCGGGCCTGCGAGCTCGCGGGCGTCTAAAATAGGCGGATGAACTCCGCCTTCGACCACAAGGCGTTCCTCGCCGCGCTGCCGCGCCGCCCGGGCGTCTATCGCATGTTCGGAGCCTCGCACGAGCTCCTCTATGTCGGCAAGGCGCGCAGCCTCAAGGACCGGGTGAGCTCGTATTTCGTCGCGAGCAACGTCAATCCGAAGGTGCAGCTGCTGGTTCACCAGATCACCGACATCGAGGTCACGGTCACCAACTCCGAGACCGAGGCGCTGCTCCTCGAGTACAACCTCATCAAGGAGCACCGCCCGCGCTACAACGTCGTGCTGCGCGACGACAAGAGCTATCCCTATATCCATCTCACGGCGAATCACCCCTTTCCACGGCTCGTCTTCTACCGCGGTCCTCGTGGCGCTCCCGGACGCTACTTCGGCCCCTTCCCCGGCGCCGGAGCGGTGCGCGACACCCTGAACCAGCTGCACAAGCTCTTCCGCATCCGCAATTGCCGTGACAGCTTCTTCGAGAACCGCAGCCGCCCGTGCCTGCAGTACCAGATCGGCCGCTGCTCGGCGCCGTGCGTCGCGCTCATCGCGCGCGAGGCGTACGCGCAGGACGTCGAGTCGGCGGTCAAAGTGCTCGAGGGACGCAGCGATGAGGTCAATACCACTCTGCAGGCCCGCATGCTGGATGCTTCGGGTCAGCTCGATTTCGAGCGCGCCGCGCAGATCCGGGATCAGCTGGCGGCCCTCAAGGCGATCCAGGCCCAGCAGGTGGTGACCGCCGAGGATGAGCGTGATGTGGACGTGGTCGATATCGTCGGGGAGCCGGGCGAGTACGCGGTCAGCGTGATGCTGGTGCGCGGCGGACGCAATCTCGGCACCAGCAGCAGTTTTCCCCGCGCGGCATTGGCCGAACCCGATGAGGCGCTGGCATCCTTCCTGATGCAGTACTACGCCAACCATGAGCCTCCGCCGGAGGTGCTCCTCGGGCGCAGGCTCGAGGACGCCGAGGCGCTCGGCCAGGCACTCGGTACGCGGGCCGGGCACACCGTCCAGGTGCGCTGTCCGGCGCGAGGTCTGGCGGTGAGGTGGGTGGAGCTGACTCGGGAGAACGCCGCTCAGGCGCTGCGAATGCGGCTCTCGCGCCGGCAGGGGATGGAGGAGATGCTCGCGGCGCTCGCCGCCGAGCTGGATTTGCGTGTGCCGCCCTCGCGCATGGAATGCTTCGACATCAGTCACACGGGTGGGGAGGGAACGGTCGCATCGTGCGTGGTGTTCGGAGCGGAAGGTCCGCTCAAGAGGGAATACCGCCGCTTCAACATCATGGGTGTCACGCCAGGGGACGACTATGCCGCCCTCAAACAGGCCATCGAGCGCCGCTACACCCGGATACGGCACGAGGAGGTCCCGCCGCCCGATCTGCTGCTGATCGACGGCGGCCTCGGGCAGATCGATGGGGTACACGAGTCGCTCACCGCCCTCGGCTTCGCGGCGCTCACCCTGGTCGGTGTGGCCAAGGGGCCTGACCGGCGCCCGGGACAGGAGCGGCTGTTCGTGTACGGGGAGCGTGTCCCGAGGATCCCCGAGGCCCATTCCCCGGCGCTGCGGCTCATCCAGCGGATCCGGGACGAGGCACACCGCTTCGCGATCACCGGCCACCGGCGCAAGCGCGCGCGCCGCTACACCGAGTCCGTGCTCGAGACGGTTCCGGGGCTGGGCCCGGCCAAGCGGCGGGCGCTGCTCACGCACTTCGGAGGCCTGCAGGGGGTGTTGCGCGCGGGGGTGGCGGACCTTGAGCGGGTGACCGGAATCGGAGCAACCTTGGCGCGCACGCTTTATGATCATCTGCATCCCGGCTCATGAAGGGGAGGGCCCTTGCCCTGGAACCTGCCGAACACGCTGACGTGGCTGCGCATCGCGGCGATCCCGCTCATCGTGCTGCTCTTTTTCCTGCCGTATCCGTGGGCAAGCCCGGCATCGGGCCTGCTGTTCGCCGCGGCCGGGATCACCGATAGCCTGGATGGCTATTTCGCGCGCCGGCTCGGCCAGACTTCGCGTCTAGGCGCCTTCCTCGACCCGGTGGCCGACAAGCTCATCGTGGCGGTCGCGCTGGTGCTGATCGTGAGCCGCGACACCCGGCCGCTCATCGTGCTCACGGCAGTGGTGATCATCGGGCGAGAGATCACGATCTCGGCGCTTCGCGAGTGGATGGCGGAGATCGGGCAGCGGCGCAAAGTCGCCGTCTCGCAGTTCGGCAAGGTGAAGACCATCCTGCAGATCGTGGGGCTGTCGATGATGCTCTACCGTCTGCCGCTCAAGGCCTTCCCGACCTACCCGACCGGCGTAATGCTCACTGAGCTCGCGGCGCTCGCGACGCTCGTCTCGATGGTGGCGTACCTGCGCGCCGCCTGGCCGGAACTGAAGCGCCCGGAACTCAAGGAGTAGCCGCTCGAGCCGGCGCGCGGGCAACTGCACCTTGACTTCGGACAGGCGGCATCTAAAATGCCGCCTCTCACCGCGATGCGGGAATAGCTCAGTTGGTAGAGCGCAACCTTGCCAAGGTTGAGGTCGCGAGTTCGAGCCTCGTTTCCCGCTCCAATAAATCAAAGACTTAAGCTCGGTAGCCGATTTTCGTACGGAATCCGTACGGAAAGCTGTGCCAAGCTTTCTGCATGGTCACTGGTGTCCGGCACC
>DAHVQK010000138.1 GCA_027317845.1 Gammaproteobacteria bacterium | reverse complement strand
GCCGCAATTGTGCAGCCGGGGCACCTGCGGCGGCGGAGGTGGCTGCCCTTTGTGAACTTTATGCCTGAGTGCCAAGCATTTCATATCAGTTTGCGCTTTGGCGCAGATCGCCTATTTGCGCACCTCCCACTTCGGACCGAGCTTGCCCGGCGCGGCCCGATCCGGCCACCAGGCCCCTTTGCAGCCGTCGCAGAAGAAGTAGTCGTTCCCGTTGCGCGTCTTTTTCTGATGCGTCGCGGTCTTGCACATCGGACACTTCGGGCCCGTGCCTGGCGCAGCCCCGGTGCCGGACGTTGCCGCGGCACCCGACCCCTTCGCGGCATCCGGCTCGAACTTCCGGCCCGGCGCGCCGTTCTCGTCCACGAATATCGACTCGCAGGCGAGGCACTTGTGGTGCGGCCAGCCCTTCTTGCTGACACGCGCCACGCACCGCTTCTCGCCGCAGCCCGGACACACGCTCATCGCGGTCGCCCCCGGGATTGCCTCGCCCTGGGCGTTCAAGATCGTCGCGATGATTGACCGCGCGGCGGTCACCGCCTCCGCATAGAACTCCTCGAACGTCCGCTGCCCACTCTCGACCTCGGCGAGCCCATCCTCCTGAAGCGCCGTGTAGCCAGGGTCCACGAGCGGCACGCGCATCGCGCGCAGGCCGTCCACCAACGTGCAGCCGCGCTCCGTCGCAAACAATGCTCCCTTCTTCAGCTCGATGTACGCGCGCTGCTCGAGCCCCTTGATGACGCTCGAGCGCGTCGCTTCGGTGCCGATGCCGGAGGTCTCCTTCAGGCGCGCCTTCAACTTCGGGTCCATGACGAACTTGTGGATGCCCTTCATTGCTTCGATCAGCGTGCCATCCGTATACCGCTTCGGCGGCTCGGTGCGCTTCGCCACCACCTCCGCGCCCGCACACCGCAACACCTGGCCTTCCTTGAGCACCGGTAGCCCCTGCGCCGGACTCGGTCCGGTTCGCGCATCGCCACCCTCCTTGTCGTCTTCGTCATCGGCGCCGAGCGCCGTCCAACCCTTCTCCTCAACGATCTTCGCGCTGGCCTTGAAGCGGTGCTGCGCACGGCACGCTGGATCGTCCGGGGTAATAGCAGGATCGGCAGGACATAGAAAGATCGCCTCGCGCTGCTCGAACGTCTCAGGACCCATGAAGAGCCGGATGTAGGATTCGCAGATGAGCTCGTACACGCGCCGGGCATCCGGATCGATGCCGGCCGGCAGCGGCTGGCCGGTCGGGATGATCGCGTGGTGCGCCGAGACCTTCTTCGAATTCCACGCGCGATGACGGCGCGACGGTTCGGTGCCCTTCGGCAGACTCCCGCCATTGATCGCCTTCAAGAGCCGCGCGGCATCCCCCAGTTGCTCCTCGGGCAGGTACTGACAGTCCGTACGCGGATAGGTCGTGACTTTCGCTTCATAGAGCGCCTGGGCCGCCTTATCCACCGCGGCCACCCGGATTTTCAAGCGCCGGCTCGCGAGCTTCTGCAGCGCCGAGAGCGAAAACGGCAACGGCGCGGCGCGCTCGCCTTTCTTCGCGGTGAATTTCTCGACGCGCGCGTCCCTACCCGTGACGGTCGCCGCACACGCCTCAGCCGGCGCACGATCGAGGAGGAGTCCCTCGATGAGCAGGTCCTGCGGAATCTGCCAGCCGGCGGTGATATCCGCGCCGAGCCTGGCGTTCACCGTGTAGTGGTCGCGTTGCGTGAAGTGCTCGATCTCGCGCTGGCGGTCCACGATGAGCGCAAGCGCGGCGGACTGGACGCGGCCGATCGGCC
>DAHVQK010000135.1 GCA_027317845.1 Gammaproteobacteria bacterium | reverse complement strand
CCGGTGCGGGCCAAAAACAGCGTCACCGTGAAACCACCGTCCTGGTTCGCAAGGGCGAGCAGCATGAACCCGCCGCGGGGCCAGATGTGCAGCGCGCCCGGCGCGAGCAGGTGCCGGCCGGCGAGTCCCGGCAGGGTCATTTCCTTGTAGTCGTGATCGAGCGGCTCGATCCGCACCTCGGAAACACCGGCGGCGGCAAGACTGCCACGCAGCGCGGAGCCGGCGCCATCGGCGGCGATGGCGGTTTCGAGGTCGGACTCGTACTCGCGGCCCGAACTCACATCGAGAAAGCGCAGTCGCCCGCAGCCCGGGTCGAGACCGAGGCAGCGCTGCCCGAAGCGCACCTCGACGCCGGCGCGTTCGGCCGCTTCGGTCAACACCCGGTTGAGCGCAACCCGACCGACCGAATAATGAACCTCCTCGGGGCGCTGTCCGTACGTCTGCGCCGTCGAGCGCCCCGAGAGTTCGTGCACCATGCGCTCGCGCAGGACGATCAGCAATGGCTCGACGCGGGAGAACACCCCACAGCGCTCGAGTGGCCGGATCCCGCGGGCCGACAGAGAAAGATTGATGGAGCGGCCCGCCTCACCCTGGACCGTACGCGGATCGGGCCTGCGCTCATGGAGCGTCACCGCGAAACCGCGCTGCGCCAACATGAGGGCGAGCAACGGACCCGTGAGGCCCGCACCGACGATCGTGACCTTTCCGGTCTTCATCGGCCGCCCGTGGACCGCAGCGCCTCCTCGAGACGCGTCACGAAGTTGAAAACATCCTCGAATCCGTTGTAAAGCGGGGCGGGCGCGGCACGAATGATGTCGGGCTCCCGCCAGTCGCAGAGCACGCCGTGGTCCGCGAGCCACTGGTGAACCCGCCTGCCGCGTTCGGGACCACCGCTCAGGCGCAGCGACAGCTGCGCCCCGCGGGCTCCGGCCGCGCGCGGGGTGATCGGGCGGATCGCGGGAGTGCGCTCGGCGAGGAGTTCTTCCATGAACCTCGTGAGCGCCACGGACTTCTCACGCAACCGCGCACTCCCCGCTTCGCGGAACAGCGCGAGCGAGGCGATCAGCGGCGCGGTGGAGAGAATCGACTGGTTGCTGAGGTGAAAGCCGGCCGCGCCGTGCGCGGCCCGGAACTCGTGAGGCATCTGGAAGCGGCTCGAGCGCTCGTGCCCCCACCACCCTCCCAGCCGGTGGCGCGATGACCCGAAATGCCCGCGGTGCACGAAACACCCGGCGATCGCACCCGGGCCGGCATTCAGGTACTTGTAGCTGCACCAGACCGCGAAATCAGCCTCCAGATCTCGCAGCGGCTCGGGCAGGTTGCCCACGGAATGGGCCAGGTCGAACCCGACGAGCGCGCCGGCGCGGTGCGCGGCCAGGGCGATGCGCGGCAGGTCGAAGGCCTGTCCCGTCAGGTACTGCACTCCGGGCCAGAGCACGAGCGCGACCTCCTCGCCACGCTGCGCGAGCAGGTTCTCGATGGACTCTTCCGCGATCAGGTCCTCATGCCCGCGCGGGGCAAGCTCGATCAGGCATTCCCGCGGATCGAGGCCATGCCATTGAAGATGCGTGGCCACCGCATAGCGATCGGAGGGAAACGCCCCTGCCTCGATGAGGATGGCGCGCCGCGCGCCCTCGGGGCGATAGAAGCTCGCCAACATCAGGTGCAGGTTGACGGTGAGCGAGTTCATCACGGCGATTTCTTCCGCACGGCAGCCGAGCAGCGCCGCCACCTCCGGAGCGAGCGCATCGTGATACGGGATCCAGGGCCTGCGCGCATGCTCGTGACCGAGCACCGCCAGGCGCTCCCAGTCATCGAGCTCCTGGGCGATCTCGGCCCGCGCGGCGAGTGGCATCAGCCCGAGCGAATGACCACAGAGATAGATGCAGGGGTCGCCCCGCGTCGTGCACGGCATCCCGAAGCGCGCGCGCAGCGGCCGCAAGGGGTCTGCGGCGTCGCGCTCTTGCGCGTACGGCAATGAGAGCATCACGGTCACGGAGTCAAAGATACGGCGGTTTGCCTGCCAGTCAAACCGCCGCCTCCGGAACATGCTTGGCGTGATCGCGTTCGGCCGGACCGTGCTTCAGCATCAGCACGACCGGGAAGATGACCAGGACGAACACCATGAGCGCCCAGAAGACGTCGTCGAATGCCATCATGGTCGCCTGCCGCTCCATGAGGCTGTAGAGGGTACCGACGGCCATGCGGGTCGCCGCCGCCGGCGCGGCGCCATGGGTTTCCAGGAGCCGCGCCATGCCCTGCACGGCGTGCGTGTAGAGCGGATTGAGCGGCTGCAGCCGCGAGACCAGACGCGCCTGATGGAACTGCTCACGCCGCGCCAGCAGCGCCTGGACCATGGCGATGCCGATGCTGCCACCCAGGTTGCGTCCGACGTTGATCATGGCCGAGGCGCTGCCCGTGTCGTCTCCCGGTAATCCGACGTATGCGGCGCTCATGAGCGGCACGAACAGGAAAGGCAACCCGCCGGATTGCCACGCGCGGGCGAAGGCGATTTCGCCAAACGTCACGGTGATGGCGAAGTGGGCCATCATCCACAGCGAGACCGACACCACGGCGAATGCGCCGGCCATGAGATAACGCGGCTCCACCCGGCCGGTCAGGATGCCAGCGAGCGGCATGCTCACCAGCGTCACCATCCCCCCGAGCGTCAGCGCGAGACCGGCCTGCGTGGCAGTGTAGCCCAATACCTGCTGCACCATCTGCGGGATGAACTGCGTCGTGCCGAACAGGATGACGCCGATGACGGTGATGATGAAGGTTGACACCGCGAAATTGCGGTACTTGAAGAGGCGCATCTCGAGGAGCGGCTCCCGCGCGAACAGCTCCCACACCACGAAGCCGATGATGCACACGGTGGCCACGACCGCCGCGCCGCGGATGAGCGGGCTGGAGAACCAGTCCTCCTGCACGCCGCGGTCCGTCATCACCTCGAGCGACCCGAGGCCGAGGGCGATCAGCGCCGCCCCCGGGTAGTCGAAACGTATACCCCGGGTCCAACGTGCCCGCCGCTCTTGGACGAGCAGCGGCGGCTCATCGACAAACGCCTCCACCAGGGTCAACGCCAGCAGGCCCACGGGAACGTTGATGAGAAACATCCAGTGCCAGGAAAACTGATCGGTGATCACACCGCCGAGGAGCGGCCCCAACATCGGAGCCAGGATGACCGTGAATCCGTACACGGCCATCGCCTTGCCCCTCGAGGCCGGAGGAAAGCTGTCGATCAGCATCGCCTGGGTGACCGGCTGCAGCCCGCCGCCGCCGATGCCCTGGGCAACCCGGGCCACGATGAGAAACGGCAGTGACGGGGCGAGCCCGCAGCAGAGCGACGCGACGGTGAACAACGCGACGCTGCTCATGTAATAGCGCTTTCGGCCGATCACGCCCGTCAGCCAACCGCTCATGGGAATCACCACTGCGTTGGCGATCAGGTAGCTGGTGAGCACCCAGGTCGCCTGATCGTAGGTCGAGGCGAGCGAGCCGGCGATGTGGCGCAGCGACACGTTGGCGATGGCCGTGTCGAGCACTTCCATGAACGTGGAGATGGAGATGATGCTCGCGATCAGCCAGGGACTGTGCCGGCCGGCGGCGGAGCGCACCGGCGTCCAGCGCTGGACGCCGCGGGCACCCGGATCGATGGCCAACTCAGTTCACCCGGATCTTGGGCTCGACCGACATGCCCGGTCCGAGCACACAATGTCGCGGCAGCGCGCCGAAGACGATCCGCACCGGCACCCGCTGCACGATCTTGATGTAGTTGCCCGTGGCGTTCTGCGGCGGCAGCAGGTCGAATGCCTCGCCGGAGCCGCGCTGGATCGACTCGACGCGTCCGTTCGCATCCGCCCCGGGGCAGGCGTCGATGTGGACGCGTACTTTCTCGCCGGGACGGATGTAGGGGAGATCGGTTTCCTTGAAATTCGCCGTGACCCACAGGCGCAGCGGCACGAGGGCCATCAGGGACTGCCCCGGCGCGACGTAGTTGCCCACCGCCACGGAGCGCTGTGCGATGTGGCCTGCAGTGGGAGCCCTCAGGACGGTGTAGGTGAGATCGAGGCGAGCGGCGTGAACCTTCGCCCGTGCGGCAGCCACGTTTGCGCCGGCTCCGGCCATGGCGGCTTTGGCCGCCGCGATCTGAGCGCGTGCGCCCACGACACGTTGCCTGGCCGCCCGCTGCTCAGCGGCGGCGCTGCGGGCTTGCGCCTTCACCAAGTCGATCTGGCTGCGCGAAACGGCTTTGGGGTGATTCGCGCGCAGCGACAGGTAGCGTTTGCGCTCCTGTGTGGCATTGACAGACTGCGCGCGCGCGCTGGCGAGCCCTGCGATGGCTTGCTGAAGCGCGGCCCGCGCCACCAGGAGACTGGCGCGCGCGCTGGCGAGACCGGTCCTCGCTTGCCGCTCGGCGGCAAGGGCCCGCTGCAAGGCGACGCGGTAGGGGGTTGGGTCGATCTGCGCGAGAATCTGACCCGGGCCGACCTGTTGATTGTCCGTGACCGGCACGGCGATCACCTGCCCCGCCACCCTGGGGGAAATCTGCGCGACGCGGGCATCGATGAAGGCATCGTCCGTGCTGACGAAGTGGCTCTCGTACCACCAGACCAGACCGCCCGCCACGATCAGCATCACCAGCACCGCACCCACGGCGGCGGTGATCGCGGCGCGGCCCCGTTGCCGCCGGTCTCTGGCCGGATCCGGGCGTCCGCTGCCGCCCTCTACGCCCGCCTGAAGGCCTGATGTCTGTCCGGCTTCTGCGCCGGTGGTGGAGGAAGCCGGTTCCATAGGCTGTAAGCATAACTTAGGAGTGGCGCGTTCATCTTGCCCGAGTGCCTGGAGCCACTTCCGGCGCCGGGCGATTTTCCGGCTCGGCCCGCCGCATTTTGACTTTGTGACGCAGAGTACTTGACGAAACTATTAACCGACCCTAGAGTCCACCGCTCATGCACGGCTCCGCCCCCAGGATGCGACCGAGCAGTCCGGTTGAGATGGACAGCCACGCGCTCGGGACGCTCAATTACATTCGCTCCTCGATAGAGGCGGCGGGCGCCTTCGCGGTTCCCGGCACCGCGGGCATCGCCATGGGCATCGTAGGGCTTGCCGCGGCGGCGCTCGCTTCGCTGCCGGCCCTTTCGGATCACTGGATCTGGATCTGGCTCGGCGCGGCGGTGCTCGCCTCGGGCGTCGGGATCGTGCTCATCGCCCGCCATCGCGCCGGCCGCGGGCTGCCGCTGTACCGGGGGCCGGCACGACGCTTCGTCCTGTGCCTGTGTCCGGCGCTTCTTGCCGGCGTCGTGCTCACCGGGGCGCTCTGGCGCGTCGGGGAAACCCGGCTCCTTCCGGGCATGTGGCTGCTGCTCTACGGCAGCGCCGTGCTCTCTGCGACGCTGCTCACCGCGCCGGCCATGATGCGTCTCGTCGGGATCATGGGCGCCTTGTTCGTGCTCTGGGGAAGCGCGGCCTTCGAGCTGCCCGCGCGCTGGCACAATTTGATTCTCGCCGGCGGCTTCGGAGTGCTTCACCTGGCATTCGGGCTGCTCATCGGACGTATCGATGCCAAGACGCGTCTCCAGCCATGAAGACCAACACCCGGAGACATGAGGCGCCGATGCGGGCACCCGACACCGGCAAGACTGTGCACCGGCTCGTCGCGCGCGGCGGCGCCGAGGACTCGAAGTTCGACCGCCTGGTGTACGAGCGGGTACGCCTCGGAATCATGAGCGCGTTGGCGGTGAATGAGCCGCTCACGTTCAACGAGCTCAAGGGGCTGTTCGAGGTCAGCGACGGCAACCTCAGCGCCCACGCGCGCAAGCTCGAGGAGGCCGGCTACATCGCCTGCGAGAAGTCCTTCGCCGGCCGACGGCCGAAATCCGAGTACCGACTCACCACCGCCGGCCGCCAGGCGCTCAACCGCTACCTCGATCACATCGAGGCGGTCATCAAGGCGACGAGGCGCTCATGAGCCTCCCGGGCAACCTGCACGTAGCCATCATCATGGACGGCAATGGCCGCTGGGCCCAGTTGCGCGGCATGCCGCGCAGCGCCGGGCACATCCAGGGCGCCAAGACGGTGCGGCGCATCGTCGAGGCGAGCGCCCATGCGGGCATCCGTACGCTGACGCTGTACGCGTTCTCTTCGGACAACTGGGGCCGCCCGGGAACCGAGGTCGACTCCCTCCTGAAGCTCCTGCGATGTTACCTCGCGACCGAAGCCCGCCGCTGTCTGCGCCACGCCATCCGCATCAACGTCATCGGCCGCCGTGACCGCCTGCCGCGCGACCTGGTGAGCGCGATCGAGCAGAGCGAGCGGCTCACGGCGGGCGGCTCGCGCATGCGCCTGCGGATCGCGGTGGATTACTCCTCCAAGCACAGCATCCTCGAGGCCGCGCGGCGCGCCTCGAGCAACACGCTCTCCGTCCACGATTTCCAGGAACTGTTAGCCGAAGTCGACCACGCGGTGCCGGAATCCGGCCCCGTGGATCTGCTCATCCGTACCGGCGGGGAGCAGCGGCTGTCGGATTTTCTGCTGTGGGACTGCGCTTACGCGGAGCTGTACTTCACCGACCATCTGTGGCCGGATTTTGGAGAAAGCGAGCTGCGCGCGGCGCTGGCGGACTTCGCCCGGCGGCAGCGGCGCTTCGGCAAGGTCCTGGCTGAGACCGCCTGAGCGGGCAGCGGGCCTGAACGGGGTTGCGGTGTAGGGAGCGCGCGCTCCCTACACCGCGGCGAAGCTGCGGAATGCCTCGCTCCAGGCGGGAGCGCGCTCGAGCGCGGCGGGCACCTCGTCCGGCTGTGCGACCACCTGCCACATCGCGAGGTGCCGCTCATCCATGAAACGCTCGCGCACGGAGCGCTCGAGCATGTCCAACAGCGGCTGGAAGTAGTCTCGCGTGTTCACGAGAACGATGGGTCCGGTATACAGGCCGAGGCGCTTCAGCGTGATGGCCTCGAGAAGTTCCTCGAAGGTGCCGCTGCCACCGGGCAGCGCGATCGCCGCCTGCGCGCCGGTGAGCATCAGGTGCTTGCGGCTGCGCATGTCCTCGACGAGTTTGAGCTCCGTAAGTCCGGGGTGACCCCATTCGAGGTCGGCCATGAATCGCGGCAGGATACCGACTACCCGCCCGCCGCGCCCGAGCGCCCCGTCCGCAAGCGCTCCCATGGAGCCGGCCGCGCCGCCGCCATAGATGATGGCAATACCGTGCGTCGCCAGGACTTCACCGAGACTGAACGCCGCCTGCCGGTATTCGGGGTGGGCACTCCGGCTCGATGCGCAGTAGACGCAGACGGATCGGGTGATCGTCTGCTCGGGCGTGACGCTCATGTGAGGATCGTGCCAGCATTGCATCGGCTGTCAAGACGTTCCCTGGCCGCGCCGCCCGTCGATTCCGGGCGGTCGGAGCGGGCCTTGGGTAATCGATGCGCCACCGATCTGAATGCCGCGGACTGGCAGGAGTGGATTGCCGGGCGAACGGCATCTCTCGTAGAATGCCCCCTCCGGGCGCGCGGGTGTAGTTCAATGGTAGAACTGCAGCTTCCCAAGCTGCTAACGTGGGTTCGATTCCCATCACCCGCTCCATTCCAGGGCAACGCCAGGCAAGCTGCGGCAACAGCGGCGGCGGACCGGGCGGCGCGGCGGCGGGTTCAGCGGCCTCGAGTACTCCGACAGGCGCTCCCACCCTGAGCGCATCTGCCAACGCCGTGTCCGCAACCGCAAGCCCAACGGACTCTGCACCTGGCCTCCAAGTCAATCTCAGCATCTCCAATCCCCCACCCAAAGGTGTGTACTACGAGACGCAGTTTGCGGGCACCGCGGTGGCTTCCGCGAACATCAATTGGCAGTCGACCTTGGTGAATGGTGCGCAACCGGGGTCACTGGAGATGATGCTCGATCCGCCATCCCTCATGGGGTCTGGTACAGACCACGATACAGTCACCGTATCCGTATGCACGGATTCGAAGTGCACCGACCAGATCGCCGGAAGCCCCATAGCCGTGACAGTGACTTATACGGTGACGGGAAACGTGGTCTCCGATGCGACCTATGCGATTCTGCCCGACACGCTGGAGCTCGAAGCTCCGTCAAACGGCGCGGCCCCCACTGTGGGCATTGAAGTCACCGCATATGAAGTGCCGCCTTACGGTGCGTACGTCTTCTACACCTCGCAGAGCGGCGGTCCCATCGCGAGCATGAGCTTCAAGCAGACAAGCGCGAATGCCGAGCCATATTCCTATGGCACTGGCGAGCTGACGGTAAACATGAAATCGCCAGGGAGTTTTGGCCCAGGCGTCTACAGCGATGTGATCACGCTCTCGATCTGTTACGACAGCGCTTGCACCAAGCCCGCGGAGGGCACTCCCTTCACGATCCCGGTCACCTACACTGTCACGGCATCGGCTGGAGTGGATTTTCAGGAGCAGATTGTCAACCAAAACCTCACTGCGCTCGCAGTCGATCCGACCGGCAAGGTCCTTTACGGCACCACTGCTCCCAGCACAACGACCTCCGGGAGCCCGACGCCTCCTCAATTGGTGGAGATCGATCCGACCGACGGTGCCGTGACTACGCTCCTGACATTGCCGGCCGCGGCAAGCCAAATCGCGCCCTCCGCGGATGGCGCCTACCTTTATCTTCTTACGGAAGGGTGGTCGACCATTCAGCTCTCTCCGCCGATCCAGGTCCTGCGAGTACAGACCTCCGGCATGTCGCTCGATCAAATGGTTCCCTTGACGAGCATCACCGTGGAGCCGTCCGAGATCGCCGTCTCCCCAACCGACTCGGCCACCTGGTCCGCCTCATTTCCATCGCAGCCGGACGTATGGGAAGTTGAGTTATTCGATGGGCAGGTGGCCAGACCCGATACGTGGTCTGTGACGAGTGACGTCGTGTACGGGAATGAGGCCATCTGGAGCAGCGATGCCTCAACCATCTACATCCTGGATGCGAACCTGAGTGCCGTTGCGGTGACGACATCTGGACTTGGCGCGGGCACACAGCTACAGACCGGTAGTGCGGCGCAATCCGGCTTTGATTACGGCGGGAACCTGCAGCTCGCAAATGTCCTCATTTACAGCGCCAATGGAGAAGTATTGAACCCGGCGACGGATACCACTGTCGGGCAGTACAGTTTCCCCTCCGGGGTCCCGTACGCGGAACTGGCGATCGATACGGGGAACGATCGTGTCTTCGCAGCCTATACGACGACCGTGAACGGCACGGCCGAAGGCACGATAGAGTCCTTCACTCTGACGGGCTTCAACCCGATCTGGATTGCCCGATTGCCAGTTGGAACGCGGCCTCTTCGATGGGGCAGCAATGGTCTTGCGTGGCTTGGACCGGGATCCACGGCGGGGCAGAACGCGCTCTATCTCATCAGCGGCACGTTCGTGGCGCCCTGAACCGGCGGCACGTACTCATTGACGTGCGACCGGTCGATCGGGGCGCCACCTCGGCAGCGGTCACTCGGATGTCCGCTTCTCTCGTTTGGCATTCGATGCAGTCGGCGCACTCGACTGGCCGCTCTGTGTCGCCGGTCTATCGGAGAGCTGAGAGCCCATATAGCCCGCCGTTGCCGGCCTCCGCAGCGTCAAGTGGACTTTCGGACCGGGAACGCATGCGAGCGTGCCAACAGGACTGGCGCTCGACACATTGCCATGGTGATGCCCCGCAGTGGCACTCGCGCATTCAAAAGTGACCGCTCAAGGTCAGATCTCGGTGCCCATTGAGGTGCGCAAGTTGAGTTCCACCTCGGCTGCGGGGCCGGGGCGGAAGCTCGACCCGTCGGTCAGATCAACCGGGTCGATTCCCGCGACAGCTGCACCGCCTCGGCGCGCATCGCCTTGACGAAACGCGCCGCGTCCGGCGTCCCCTCGGACGGCGACCACCCCGCCATGTCCGAATCCGGCACCGGCACGTAAGGTCCCTCCTTGACCTCGAAGATGACACTGCCGGATTCCAGAGCAGTGACCGTGTGCCACGTTCCCGCCTCGAACTCGAGCGCCGACAGCCCGTCCGCGCCGCCCAGAAGCTGCCGCCACTGCGCCACTCCTCGGTCATCGAAGGCGGTGAACAGGAATCGCCCGCGCAAGGGAATGAGAAGCTCCCATGTGTGCGGATGACGATGAGGGCGCACATACGTATCGGGCTCCATCGCGATCGCCAGACGCTGGATGGACGCCTCGTGCGATGGATGCAGATTGTGGTGGCTTCGCTGCCGCGGGCTCCCGCGCGCCGCATCGGCGAGCCTGTCAAGAACTTCGGTGCCGAGCGTTTTCAAGTATGTGCCCTCGCCCTGTGTTCGTCGTTCGGATGG
The DNA here is from genome assembly GCA_027317845.1 of Gammaproteobacteria bacterium. Lineage (GTDB taxonomy): Bacteria > Pseudomonadota > Gammaproteobacteria > Steroidobacterales > Steroidobacteraceae > 13-2-20CM-66-19. The sequence continues at coordinate 3,516 of DAHVQK010000135.1, read as the reverse complement.
GTTCAATTATAGGAGATTCCCCCGCGGCGCTCGCGTCCTTGCGCCCACTCGTCGCGGGCATGAGGCATTCGGGCGAAGAATCGGCCCTGACCGGCATTCCCTCACGCGTACTCTTCGTTGAGTCTGCCTCGGACCGCCAGATCCAATGGACGGTCCGCAGTGGCTCACTCTTGGAGCACGCACTCTGCGCCCGCTGCGGCCTGATCTGGCCTCTGTCAGGGATCACGCCGATCCCCTGCAAGCTCAGGTCCCATCCAACGCCCTCACCGCGTCCCCGGTCAGGTTCAATTCGGCGACGGCGAGAATCTCGCGCAGATGCGCGATGGAGGACGTGCCGGGAACCAGAAGAACATTCGGTACGCGACCCGGCAACCAGGCCAGCGCGAGTGGCATCGGGGCGGCCCCGACGCCACTCGCGGAGGGATGCGCACTTCATGCGATACGTTGATTTTTTTCGGCCGGGGACGACTCCCGTCACGGACTCCACGAGCGAGCCCGGCATCGCATCGCTCCGACCTCCTGCGGCGCTCAGTGTCGGCCGGAGTGCCCGAAGCCGCCGCCGCCGCGGCGACTCTCTTCGAACGATTCCACCACCTCGAGCGCCACCTGCACCACCGGCACCACGACGAGCTGTGCGATGCGTTCGCCCGGCTGGATCACGAAGGGCTCCTGGGCGCGGTTCCAACAGGAGACCATGAGCTGCCCCTGGTAATCCGAATCGATGAGACCGACCAGGTTGCCGAGCACGACCCCGTGCTTGTGGCCGAGGCCCGAGCGCGGCAGGACGACGGCCGCGAGGCCCGGATCCTCCACATGAATCGCCATACCGGTGGGGATGAGCTCGGCGCGACCGGGTGCGAGGTTGAGCGGCCCGTCGAGGCAGGCGCGCAAATCCATCCCCGCGGAGCCGGCGGTCGCATACGAGGGCAGCGGAAACTCCCGGCCGAGCCGCGGATCGAGGATCCTGACCTTGAGCGGCCGCGCCGCAGCGGATGCGGCGCTCAAGCGCGGACCGTGTCGCGCTGGCCCGCCCCGGCGAGGGAGGCGGCGTAGGACTCTGCGATCAGACGCATCAGAGCGCGCGCCAGCGCGAGTTTCGGTCCGCTGCCGAGGTCCTGCCGCGCATTGCGCCACAGGACCACGAGATGGTTGTCTTCGCAGTCGAATCCCTTGGTGTGGCTCACTTCGTTGGCCGCGATCATGTCGAGGTTCTTCTTCAACAGCTTCGCCCGCGCGTTCTGCTCAACCGACTCGGTCTCGGCGGCGAAGCCCACCACGAACGGGCGCTCGGGCCGTGCGGCCACCGTCGCCAGCACGTCCGCGGTGCGCTCCATATCGAGGTGCAGGCGGTCGGAGGTTTTCTTGATTTTCTGCTCGGCGGGATTGGCGGGCCGGTAATCGGCCACCGCCGCCGTAGAGATGAAGATGTGCGCTTGTGCAACCTCGCGCTGCACCGCGACAAGCATCGCCTCGGCGCTTTCCACGTCCACGCGGCGCACACCCGGTGGCGTCGGCAGCGCGACCGGTCCGCTGATCAGTACGACTTCGGCGCCCGATTCGCGCGCGGCCTGGGCGAGCGCAAAGCCCATCTTGCCCGAGCTCCGGTTGCTGATGAAGCGCACCGGGTCGATCCGCTCGCGCGTCGGCCCGGCGGTGATCAGCACACGCCGGCCCCTGAGCGGCCCGTCGCAGGGCAGCAGCTCCGCGGCGCGATCGGCAAGCTCCACCGGCTCGAGCATCCGGCCCTCGCCGATCTCCCCGCAGGCCTGCTCGCCCTGGGCGGGCCCGAGGATCCGCACGCCCCTCTGGCGTAACAGGGCGACGTTGGCCGCCGTGGCGGCGTTGTTCCACATGACGCGATTCATGGCCGGCGCCACAGCGATCGGCACCTCGGTGGCGAGACACAACGTCGCAAGGAGATCGTCCGCCGTGCCGATGGCGAGGCGTGCCAGGAAGTCGGCGCTCGCTGGCGCAATCAACACCAGCTCCGCCCAGCGGGCGAGCTCGATGTGTCCCATGGCCGCCTCGGCGGCACTGTCCCAAAGGTCGGTCCTCACGGGACGTCCGGACAGCGCCTGGAAAGTGATCGGGCCGACGAACTCGCGCGCGGCCGCGGTCATGACCACCTGGACCTCGGCGCCGCGCTCGCGCAGCCGCCGCACCAGATCCGCGCTCTTGTACGCGGCGATGCCGCCGGTCACGCCGAGGAGGATACGTTTGCCTTGCATCGGCCGATTATCCGGCGGCTGTCCCCGCCGGCGCAAACAGACTCGCGGGAACTGCGCATTTGTGCATGAACACCCCCGATTTCCCCCCTGCCGGGCCCGCCCCCCGCGCCTCAAGATGCACCGCCACGCCTTTGGGAGCGCCCCCGATGGAGACCCAGGTACGAGAAGCCGGCTTGCTGCCCATCCGCAAATGGGCGCTCTCGGAGCGCCCGCGCGAGAAGCTTCTGATCCAGGGCCCGCGCACCCTCTCCGATGCCGAGCTGCTTGCGGTGCTGATCGGCTCGGGGGTACCGGGCTGCTCGGCCGTGGAGCTCGCCCGCGCTCTGCTCAATGACTTCGGCTCACTGCGCGAGCTGTTCGCCGCCCAACGCTCCCGCTGGCGGCGCAGGGGAATAGGGCCGGCCCGCTACGCCACCGTCCAGGCGGCGGTGGAACTCGGCCGGCGCCTCTTGCAGGAAGACCTGCGCGCCGGGCAGCCGCTGACGACACCCCAGGCGACTCATCGCTTCCTGCTCGCCCAGCTACGCGACCGTCCGTACGAGGTGTTCTGCTGCCTGTATCTCGACATCCGCCACCGGTTGATCGCCTTCGAAGAGCTGTTCCGCGGCACGGTCGACTGCGCACAGGTCCATCCCCGGGAGGTGCTGCGCCAGGCGCTGGCACACAATGCCGCGGCCGTGATCGTCGCGCACAATCACCCTTCCGGCGGCATCGAGCCCAGCCCGGCCGACGATGCGATCACCTGCCGTCTGCGGGATGGCCTCGCGCTCATGGACGTGCGGGTGGTGGACCACATCATCGTTGGCGGCAGCCGGTGTTATTCTTTTGCCGAGCACGGCCTGCTGTGAGCTCCCCCCGGCGGGGGGAGTCTCTTGCCGGCCTGCCCCGGGGCTGGTATAAAGGCCGGCTCCTGCGGGTAGGCCATGGTCACCGCAGGCCGGATATTTTGCCAAGTCTCTGATTTTTAAGGTCGTTGCATATGTCCCGCGTCTGCGAGATCACCGGCAAGGGGCCGGCTGTCGGAAATCGCGTCTCTCACGCGAACAACAAGAAGCGTCGCCGCTTCCTGCCCAATCTGCACACCCAGCGCTTCTGGCTGGAAACCGAGAAGCGCTGGGTCAGCCTGCGCATTTCGGCCAATGGCCTGCGCACCATCGAGAAGAAGGGCATCGACCAGGTCGTGGCCTCCTTGCGCGCCCAGGGCATGAAGATCTGACAGGAGTTCACCCATGCGCGAGAAGATCAAGCTGCTCTCCTCGGCCGGCACCGGCCACTTCTACGTGACCAC
>DAHVQK010000103.1 GCA_027317845.1 Gammaproteobacteria bacterium | reverse complement strand
GCCCGTGGTCGCGTTGGGACGGGGAAACCGCAGAACGGACAGATCTGCACCGACCGCGGTGGCGCAGCCTGGTCATCAGGCAGCGATAGGCGGTCGCGATGAGTTTGGCCAATGCTTCGGGCTGCACGTAGAGAGTGTGATAGAGATTGCGCCGCTCTTCAGCCCCGCGGCGGCATTGCGCTCGTAACACTTTGAAAATAAAACGGAATTATCGACGGGCAGGATCGTCCGGCATCGGTAGAATACCCGCACGGAGCGGCCACACTCCAGGCGCCCCGCCGCCGGAGCCGTCGCGGGCAACCGACCGAACGCACCCATGGGGGGGGCCATGCAAGCCGGCATCACCGATAGCTTTCGCGACAAGATCGTCCTCATCACCGGAGCCTCCTCGGGCATCGGCGAGGAGCTGGCCTGTCAGCTCGGCCGTGCAGGCGCGGTGCTCACGCTGGCGGCCCGGCGTACCGAACTGCTGCAGAGCCTCGCCGGAAAAATCCGCGAGGCGGGAGCCGTGGAGCCGTTGATCGTGGCGTGCGATGTCACGCGGGATGAAGACCCACAGCATGCCGTGGCCGAGACTATCCGCCTGCGCGGCCGGTTGGACATCGTGGTCGCCAACGCAGGTTTCGGGGTTGTCGGCAACTTCGCCAAGCTGTCGGTGGAGGACTACCGTCGTCAGTTCGAGACCAATGTCTTCGGCGTGCTGCGCACACTGAAGGCTGCCCTGCCCGAGGTGGCCAAGTCGCGCGGTCAGCTGGTGATCCTCGGCAGCGTGGCGGGCTGGACGGCCTCCCCGGGGGCCTCCCCGTACGCGATGAGCAAATTCGCGGTGCGCGCCCTCGCCAACTCCATCACGCCGGAGCTCGCGGTCATGGGGGTGCGGGTCACATTGATCAGCCCGGGTTTCGTCGAAAGCAACATTCGCCGCGTCGACAACCAGGGCCAGCTGCATGCCGATGCCGCCGAGCCGATGCCGCAATGGATCGTCGCAGGACGCGTGGGCGCGGTGGAGCAGATGTTGCGCGCCATCGCGCGGGGCCAGCGAGAGGTCGTGGTCACCGGGCACGGCAAGCTGTTCGTCGCGCTGGAGCGTTTCGCGCCGTGGGTGCTGCGTGCCGCGGCGCGCCGCATGGCCGCTACCCGCGGCGGGTATCGCACCGAGCCGAAGTCCGCCTGATCCGTCTGGAATGTGGTTGCAGGCCCTGAGTCGGGCATGCCGCGAGCCCCGCCGGCCTGGTGCGCGCACGGCTCGCGGACACTGCCCTCAGACGTGAAGTGTCACCTCGTCGTAGGGCCAGGCGAGGAATGCCGGCTGCTCTTCCGCCCACGATGACAGCGCCTGCAGCCGCGGGTGATCGGACCGGGCGAGGACCCCGGGCAGCTTCTCGTGCGTGAAGCGCCAGGCCACGGCTGCGGCGATCTGCGCCGCGCCGAGCGTTTCCGGCGCGCCATGCGGCCGCGTTGCGAAATCGGACTCGAGCTCGCGATACGCCGTGCGCAGCTGCTGCGCGATACGCTCCACCCAAGGCTCGTGTTGTTTGTCCGCGGGGCGGAGGGTGCGCTCGTAGACGATCTGTACCGTTTTCTCGCAGGCCGCGAGAGCGAGCCCGACGATGCGCAGCGCCGCGAGTCGCTCGGGGGTTGCGCGAGGCATGAGCGATCGCGGCGCGGCCAGAGCCTCCGCATAATCGAGGATCAGCGTCGAGTCCATGAGCACCGTGCCCTCGTCACAGATGAGCGTCGGCGCCTTCACGACGGGATTGATTTCCCGGAACTGGTCGTAGGTGCGAAATACCGACACGGAGCGGTGCTGGAACGGCAGTCCCAGCGCGTGCAATGACACCGCGGCGCGCCGCACGTAAGGAGAATCGAGCATGCCTATGAGTTGCATGGGGGCCCTACGCTCAATCAGCGGCCCGGGGCGGATCCACCAAGTGCAGCCCGGCGATGTGGTGGGCCGAATCGAATGCGACCTCCAGTCCGATGGGGCTTTTCTTGAAGTCCGTTCTGACGATCACGACCGTGTAGCCGTCCCTGTGCATCGTCCGGGTGGCGCCGGTTTTCTCGAATGCGCCGCCGTGCCGGATGAGCGCATTCCACAGTTGCCGGAGTTTCTCGGGCGGCGCGGCCTGTTTCATCTGATGGGTGAAATCCGCCTCCGCCCGGTTGAAATGACCCTGCGCCATGGTCTCGACGAACGCCTTGGCGGAGGCGACCGTGGCGTCTGTGGCCGGCGCCGGCGCGGCGAGCGAGCTCGCCGGCGCAAGCAGCGCGAGCGCCAGGAGGGTGGACTCGAATAGCCTTCTGTCACTGGACATGGTGTGTCCTCTCGGTGGAGATCGGGGCGGTCATGGCTGCTCAGGCTCGGCGGCGGAGACGGGCTTCACGATAAGCCTCGAACACGGCCTGGTCCAGGTGCTCGGGCCGCGCGGTGAGGGCCGCGGCACCGAGCGCTCGCAGGGCGCGCACCCGGCTCGAGAGCGCATGGCGATATTCGCATGCGGCCAGCGTGCGATACGGGGCGAGTGGCTCCTCGTCTGGAGCGAGCGGCAACGCCATGATCTGCGCATTCTCGAGGCCCGCGACGAACGTGAAATGCTTCGGCCTGAGCAGCCGAACCGCCTGGATGAGCTGCTCCTGCGAGGTGTCCTCGAGGTCCGTCAGCAGCACGACGAGGTTTCGGCGGTGGCTCATGGCGCGGATACGGGCGGCCGCGAGCGTGGGGTTGGATGGGCCCTGCTGTACCCGACAGGCCGACAGCATCCGACGGATGCGCACGACCGCGGCGTCGCCCCGCGCGGGTGGCAGCATCGCCAACGGTTGCGAGGCGAACACCAGTATGCCCACCGCATCATCGAATTCGGCTGCCCTCTGCGCCAGCCGGGCAGCGACGTTCACGTACAACCCCAGGCGGTCGACCTCACCGGCCGCCAGAGCGCTCGACCGTCCGGCATCGATGGCGATCATGATCTCGAGGTGACGCTCCTCGCTCAGCTCGCGGCTGATCAGATTCCGGCGGCGTGCGCTCGCCTTCCAGTCGATGATGCGCAGCGGATCGCCGTGGCGGTAGTCGCGCAGCTGCAGGATCTCGCTTCCCGCGCCGCCACCGAGGTGCGCGCGCTGCCCGCCGCCGGCGCGATCACCGGCGACTCTGGCCGACCGGTTGACGATATCGGGAATCACCGTGACCGTACATTCCCCGGCCACGTGCTTCGGCCACCAGGCGAGGCCCAGGGGCCCGGAGATCCGTATCTCGGGAACAGGCCACGAATACCGCCCCAGGCGCCGAGCCCTGGCACGTATTTCAGCCGTACCGGGCTCCCGGGCGAGGCGCAGCGACTCGATATGCGCTTCGGCCGCGAACCCTTCGGGCGCCGCAAGGGCGGCCTGGATCGTCACGCGGGCGCGGCCGCCGTGGATGAATGTCAGGCGCATGAGGTGTGGCCTGCCGAGCAGCCAGTGCTCCGGTCCGGTGAACCGCAGCCGCAGGTGCCAGCGCCTGCTCGCGGCGGCTTCGTAAGCCAGCCCGGCGAGCAAGAGTGCACCCGGCAGACACCACCATCGCCTCAGCGCCGGGTCCCATTGCCCGAGTATGCCCAGGATTCCCGTCACCAGGACCCACAGCAGGGCGTTGCGGCGCAGACTCATCGCACTGCGCTCAGCGAGGCACCGGCACCCGCTCGAGCAGGGCCGTCGCGATTTCCCGGTCTCCCCGCCCTTCCAGCATCGCATCGGAGGTGAGGCTCAGTCGATGCGCAACGACCCAGGGAGTCACGAGCTTCACGTCATCCGGCGTGACGAATTCCGAGCCGCGCAGCCCCGCTGCGACTCGCGCGGCGCGCAGCAGGGCCAGCGCGCCGCGAGTGGAGAGCCCGAGCGCCACCTGGGCGTGCTCACGCGAAGCCTTTGCAAGCGCGAGGACGTAGCTCGTCAACTCCCCCGATACGTGCACACGGTCGGCGCATTGACGGGCCGCCGCGATGTGCTCGGGGGTGACACTTGCGGTGGCGGGACCCGAAGCCGCCTCCCCGGCGGCCGCAATCGTGCCGTAGCGATCGAGCACGCGCGCCTCATCCTCGACCGCCGGGTAACCGACGTCGATGCGCATCATGAACCGGTCCAGCTGGGATTCGGGCAGGGGGAAAGTCCCCTCGAACTCATGCGGGTTCTGCGTGGCGATGACGAGAAAGCCCGCCGGCAGGCGGTAGGTGTGCCGGTCGATCGAGACCTGCCGTTCCTCCATGGCCTGCAGCAGCGCCGACTGTGTCTTGGGGCCGGCGCGGTTGATCTCATCGACCAGCAGCACGTCGGTGAAGATCGGGCCGGGATGGAGCACGAACTTGCGGTTCGCCTCATCGAGGACATGGACGCCGGTCATGTCGGAGGGCATCAGGTCCGCAGTGCCCTGGATGCGCGTGAAACGGCCGGATAGAGCCGCCGCCAGGGTCTTGCCGAGCAGCGTCTTGCCCAGTCCCGGCGCGCCCTGCACGAGCACGTGACCGCGGGAGACCACGGCGATCACCAGGGCGCGGATCAGATCCCGCAGGCCGATGACGGTGCCACCGAGCCGTTCCTGGATATGTTGTTCGAGCTCTTCGAGCGCGTTCATCGCAGTGCCTTACGTAGTTGTGCCAGAAGATTCTGCAGCCGGGTGAGGTTGACACGCTTGCCGGCTTGCGCCCGCGCGTAGCAGGCCCGCAGCGCCGCCCGCTCGGCGTCACTCAGGCCCGGCTCGGCCTCGAGCCGTTGCCAGGCGTCGATCCCGGTATCTCCGGAGTGCCCGGCCAGTTCGCCGAGAAAGTCCTCGATCATGCGCCGGGCGGCATCGCCGGGCTCGACCACCGCAGCAAGATAGCGCGCGCTGCCCTCGATGTAGGCGGTTTCATCGAGCGGCTGCCAGAGAGGAGGCGGGGCGCGCAGCGGCTGCGAGCCCACGACGAATATCAGCCACAGGATGACGATCCAGCCCAGCGTGGCATGCAGGCGCGGGTCGGCAAAGAACGCCCGGGCGTCATAGAAGGCGGTCAGTCCCTCGTGAGCATCGTCGAACACGACCGCCCCGCCGGGGCCGCGCGACCAGGCGATGAGGTTGGCCAGGAACCGGGCATTGCCGGAAAAGACCATGCCTGCGTTGGAGAACGGGCTGGCGGCGGCGCAGAGGATGACCTGGCCGGCGCCCAGGTGCTCGAGCCATAGCGCGGGAAGACCATCGTCGCTGCGCGCGGCGAGCTGCAGTGGCAGCTGCCGATACGTGAGATGCGCCCGCCAGGCGCGCGAGGGCAGGGTGAGCGGCGCCGTAATTTGCTTCACGCCCTCGAGAAGCGGATGGGTGCCGAGCGGACGGAGGTCCAGGCGCCGGGTGCCGAGCGAGCGCAGCAGGCTGGTGGCGCGCGCGGGCAGGAATTTGAGCCCCACGAGCCGTTGAAGGTCCTGGATCATCACCGGGTCGTCCGTATCCGCCGCCCACGGCGGCTCATCATTGAGCGCCGCCGCGATGAGCAGGGTGTTTCCCCTGGCCACCCACGCGCGCAGCGCGCCGCGCTCCGTGGCCTGCATGGGCACCCTCTGAGGGAGCGTCAGGAGCAGCAGATTACCGGTCGGCTGCCGCAACAGCCCCGGCAGCCGACCGTAGCGATATCTCAGGCTGACGCTGGGAATGTGCTCCCTGCCGAGCCACCTCCAGATCGCCAGATACCCCTCCGGCCGAGCGTCGGTGGACAGCGGCAGACCCTGGGCGGGCGCCGGATTTTGCGGCTTGGGGAAGATGAGCGCATAGAACAGGATCAGCGCGCCGATCCCGAGCGCGAGTGTGAGCACCCGCTCTCTCATGGCTCGGTCTCAGGCCGTGCCGGCCGAGCCAGGAGCCTTGCATGCAGCGCCTGGGCCGCCCGCAGGGTCTTCTCGGGAACTCTCGTCGGAGCGATGGGCCCGTAGAGTTCGCGTTCGGCGAGCAGCGCCACTTGCGCGAAGTCCTGCCGCTGGCGCTCGGTGTCGAATCGCGCCTGCGCGGAAATCTCGCGGCAGGTCAGGTGTCGCTCGCGCCCGATGCGGTGTGACCGGTCGAGCGCGTCGACCAACAGCCGCAGCACTCGCGTGGGCCGCTCACCCACCTCCTTCCAGTCTGGTGCGTCCCCTGGGGCTGCCTCAGGCGGTGTCCGGGTATCGATGCGAGCGCCGGGGCGGCGCGCGGGGCGGCGCCCCGAGCCGATGAGGCCGGCGGATCGCAGCTCGAGCATGACCACGAGCAGCACGGTCAGCAGGAGGATTCCCGCAAGCACGAAAAACACCGCGAGCAGACCGTGCGAGCCCGTCTCGCCGCCCAGGGAACGCAGCCCGCGACGCAGCATTCTGCGCCATGGCGCCGTCCATCGCCCTGCCCATGAAGTGAGCCGGTCCCACAGCGAAGACGGCGACGCAGGCGGCCTGAGCCCGCCTGCGACCGCGCGCAGTGCTGCCGCGCTGGGCGCGGAGGAAAGCGGCGAGCCATTGTAGCGCTGCGCCAGCGCATCCAGACGGGCCAGCGCAAGCGGGGTGAGAGCCTGCCGCCAGTTTGGCGGCAGGAAGGCGTCGAGCCCAAGGTCGTCGATGGCGTGTCCGATCCCTGGGCATGCGCCGCGCAGGGCGTTCAATCCCTTCAGCGTGGCCGGCGCCCGAGAGAGGCATCGCGCGACCAGGGCCCGCGAAGCGGGGGGCGGGGGTTGGGAGACGGCCCAGGCGCTGGCCGGGAACGCGACAAGAGACGCGGCCAACAGCGGTATCCATGGCCCTGGGCGCCGCATTTTTCAGGTGCTGCTCAGCGCCTCCGCGCGCGCGGCGAGGTCACCGCCTTCACGACGCAGCTTCAGGTCGTGGTAGATCGCGAGCGCCACGGCCGTGAGGAGCGGAATGATGACCACGTTGCCCAACGCCGCGAGCGCGCCCACGATGCGCATCCGGTGGATGAACTGCGCGGGGTTGGCGAGCGCGTCCATGGCGTGTATGCCGGCCAAGGCGACGACGCTTCCGGCGATCCAGGTGAGCGCCATGTTGAGGATGGCCATGATGATGAGGGCCACGAAGGAGATCATGGTGACCCGCCACCAGTGGCCCTTGACCAGTCGCCAACTGTGACCGAGCGCGGCGGCCCCACCGCAGTCCTCCATGAACAGTGCCGGCAGCCAGGATTCCAGGCGCACAACCAGGTAGAAGAGAAACGCGGCGAGCGCAAGGCCGACGACGACTACGACAAAGGTCAGCGCGGCAGGATCATGGCCTGCGTGACGCAGCGCGATGATCACCCCCACGCCGACACCCACCGGGAGACAGACCGCAGCGACGATCAGCGCCATCAGCACGACCGCGAGCAGCATCTGCGGCAGCCGACGCACCCCGGCGCCGAGTGCCGCCGAAATGGACGGAGAGGTCTCGCCGCGCAAGATGGCCACCTGTTGAGTGAGCAGCGCCCCGTTGACCACGAGGGTGATCAGCCACGACACGATCATCAGCAGCCCGGCGACGCGCATCAGGGCAAAAATCTGCTGCAGGGCCTGCAGAGGGTTCTGCCCCGGCACCGGCAACGGAGGGGTGATGAAGAACTGCGTGATGGCGCCGCCCGCCACGGCGATCAGCGCCAGCGCCCAGCACCGGCTGAAGGAGGCGCGGAACAGCCGTATCCAGTTGTCGAGAACGCCCCCGATCGACAGCGGAGAGGAGGGTGCCACGTACTGCATGTTGGCTCCGATATTGTGATGAGGCGGGCGAGGGCCCGCGCGGCTTGTCCCCACCCGCCAGAATAGCTAAGCTCGGGCGCGGCGGGCAACCTTTCATCTCAAACGCATGGCCGAGGAAGAGCTCATCGTCGAGGGCCTGACGGGCGTCGACATCAGCCTCCGGATCGCGGGGCCCGGCACGCGCAGCTACGCCTTCGTGACCGACTGGCTGTTGCGGACACTGCTCGCGCTCGGGTTGCTGCTCACCGGTGCCGTGCTGCGCCTGATTCTGGCGCTCGGGGCCCACCGCGCACCTGGGAACGCGGTGATGATCGCCGCGGGGATTCTGGCGATTGCGACTTACCTTCTCTATCACCCCGTCGTCGAGGTGGCGATGCGGGGCCGCACCCCCGGCCTGCGCAAGGCCGGTGCCCGGATCGTCACCCTGGAGGGGGCGACGCCCGGGACCGGTGCGCTGCTCATCCGCAATCTCTTTCGCCTGATCGACAGTCTGCCAGTGTGCTACATGGTGGGGTTGACGTGCTGCATGTTCACGAAGCAGCGGGTGCGTTTCGGGGACATGGTGGCGGGCACCGTGCTCGTGGTCGACGAACCCGATCCGGTGCGCTCGCTCGGCCGTCTGAGTGCCCAGATGCAGCGGACGGCATTATCGCTCGAGGCGCTGCGGCTGATTCATGACCTGCTCGACCGCTGGCCCTCGCTGGAAGACACCCGGCGGACCCAGCTGGCGCGCGCGCTGCTCGCCAAGATCGATCCGGGGTTCGAGCCGCGGCGGGGCGAAACCGCGAGCGGCCCAGCCCTGCGAGCCCGCCTGGAGAGGCTGCTTGCCGGCCCCAGACGTTAATGCGGCCACCTGGATCCGCGCGCGGGCGCCGCAGTGGCAGGCGCTTGCGACCGAGGCCGCGACCGCGCCGCAACGCACGCGGGCCACCGTGGATGAGGCGTTGAGCACCCTTCGAACCTACCGTGTCATGGCGCAGCATCTGGCGAGCGCGCGCGAGTTGTTGCCGGGAAGCTTCCTGGTCGCGGCGCTGGAGAATGCCTGTGCGACACTACACGCCGCCATCAACCGCGCACCGAGGCTTACCGGCGGCAGATGGCTGGCGTTGTTTCGAGATGACATTCCGGCGGCCGCCGCTTCGGTGCGCGTTCTTGCGTTATGGATCGCCGCACTGCTCGTGGCGAGCACTTTTGCGGGCTGGTGGCTGATCAGCACCTATCCCGAGCTGATCAGTCTGATCGCAAGCCCCCGCATGATCGATGGAGTCGAGCGTGGGCACCTCTGGACCTATCAGGTGCTCGACATCGCGCCACCGGCAATGTTGTCGGCGCAGATCTTTTCCAACAACGTGGTGGTGACCCTGGGCGCGTTCTGCACGGGACTGCTGTTCGGGCTGGGGGCTTTCTACATGATCGCCTTGAACGGGCTGATGCTCGGCGGACTGCTCGCCTTCACGCACCAGCACGGCCTCGCGCTCGGGCTGGTGAAATTCACTCTGGCGCACGGTCCGGTGGAGTTGTCGGTCATGTGCCTCGCGGCTGCCGCGGGGACCGCATTGGGGGAGGCCGTGATCCGCCCTGTGGTCCCCTCCCGCGTCGAATCACTCCGACGCCGCGCCGCCGAGCTCGGCCCTCTGCTGCTCGGCTGCGCGCTGCTGCTGCTCGGCTCCGGGCTGATCGAGGGTTTTCTCTCGCCACGCGTGACGGTGTCGATCCTCGTGCGTCTTGGCGTTGGCCTCGGCTACTGGACGCTGATGCTGCTGTGGCTGAGCGGCCGGCTCATTCCAAGAGCGCCCGCGTCACTGATATAGTCCGCCCGCGAGGGAGTCTGACTGGCAAGGCCTGCTGCGGAGGTGCCTCATGCGATTCGGTGTACCGGGTTCAGGTGTGGCCGGTGAGCCGCTCACCGGCGACTTTCTCGGGCACGGTCGCGAGGTGATGATCGCTGCGCGTGAGCCGGCGAAGCTCGCCGAATGGGCCCGGCAGCATCCCGGGGCGCGGGTCGGTACTCCGCAGGAGACCGCGGTGTTTGGTGATCTTGCGG
>DAHVQK010000101.1 GCA_027317845.1 Gammaproteobacteria bacterium | reverse complement strand
CTCGCGCCGCTCGCCCAGATGCGCCCGTACACGCTCGACCGCCAGGTCCGCGAGTGAGCGTTGCGGAAGACCCGAGCGCAGCCGCTGCACCCGGTTGGCCATGCCGAGCGCCTCGCCCAACAGACGGTTCAGCAACGGGCCGCAGGTGCCGGCTTCCCGGGCACTCTCCCAGGCCAGGCGCAGTTGAGCGCTGATCTCCCGCTCGCCCGCCTGCGCGGAATCCAGACCGCAGGCGACTAGCAGCACGTGCTCGATGGCTGACTCGCCCGCCCAAGCGCGCAGCAGCCGCGGCGCCTGCCCGGGGGGCGGTGCACATCCGGTGAGCTCGGCGAGCACCTCGCCGCGCAGGTCGCCGGCGGGCTGGCCGCCACCGGCGGCGTAGAGCAGCTCGACCCGATTGCAGGTGCCCAGATAGAGCAGCTCAGCCACCCCGAGGGCCTGGCGTAGCGCCGGGAGGCGCTGCGGGAGGCTCGCGCGATCCAGGGACAGGCGCGCGACGTCGTCTACGCCGGCGTGCCGGTACGAGATGCCAACGACGCCGAACTGGTCCATGCCCGCAAGCACACCATGATCCGCCGTCCGAGGTGTCACAGAACGGTCACCGGATCCGGCGCGCGGTGCCTCAGAGGCGGATCAGCCCGCGCTTGTGTGCCACGGCCACCGCTTCCGTCCGGCTGATGGCGTCGAGCTTGGTGAGAATCGACTTCACGTGGGTCTTGGCCGTGCCCTCGGTGATCGAGAGCCGCCGCGCGATGTCCTTGTTGCTGCGGCCCTGGGCAACCAGCTCGAGAACGTCGAGCTCGCGCTCGGTGAGGCTGGGCTTGGCCATGCGCTGCAGCGCTTTGGCCGCGACGGTGGAGGAGGTGTAGGGCCGGTCCTCGCTGACGGCCCGGATCGCCGAGAGTATTTCCTGACGGGGAGCGTCCTTGAGAATGTAGCCCTTGGCCCCGTGCGAGAGGCACTGGAAGATGTCCTCATCGCCGTCGTATGTCGTCATGACCAACAGGCGGGCCTTGGGGTTGATCTCCATCACCCGCTGGACCACGGCCAGACCGTCGCGCTTGGGCATCCGCAGATCGAGCACCATCACGTCGGGCTTGCGTTCCTCGAAGAGGGTAATGGCCGTGTCGCCATCGCCCGCCTCGGCGACAACCTCCATGTCAGGCTGCTGATTGACCATCGCCGCCAGTCCGTCGCGCACGACGGGGTGATCGTCCGCGAGAATCACGCGGATCTTCTTGTGCATCTCGGCCGACATCAGGTTCTCCGCTTTTGCATGCGTACGCTCACGCGGGTGCCGGATCCGGGCCGGCTTTCGATGTGCCATTCGCCGCCGATGTCGGTGGCGCGCTGGCGCATGCTGGTCAGACCGAAGCCCTGACGCTCGTGGCGCTCGGGGCTCTGGCCCATTCCCAGGCCGTCATCCTCGACGGCCAGCACCCAGTGGGTGTCCTCGTCCGTGATCGTGATCCGTATGGTGGTGGGACGGGCGTGGCGTACGGCGTTGCTGAGCGCCTCCTGCGCAATGCGCAACAGCTCGTGCTCCTCTTCCGGCCGCAGCCCCGTGTTGATCGTGTCGCTGCTGAACGTGCAGGTCACCCCGCCGGGGACGGTGGAGCGCTCGGCGAGCTGGCGCAGCGCGAGTTCCAGTCCGGTGCGGCGCGTCTGATCGAGCCTGAGCGCCATGACCGAGCGGCGCGCTTCGGCGATCCCGTCCCGGGCCAGATCGCGGATGCGCGTCAGCGTGATGGCGAGCGTGGAGTCCTTCTTCTGGCACGGCGGATCCTCTTCCAGCGCCCCGAGCTGCATCAGGATGCCGGTGAAGGCCTGCGCCAGGCCGTCGTGGATTTCCTGTCCGATGCGTGCCCGCTCCACGAGCACGGCGGCCTCCTTGGCCTGATAGGCGAGCCGCGTCAACTGCACCGCCAGGGTCGCCTGCTGCGCCAGCGCCACCAGCAGTTCGCTGTGCGGCACGTCCTCGGCCTTGCGCCGGAAGCGCAGGAGCAGAAAGCCGACGTTGCGCGAGCCGAACACCAGCGGGTAGACCACCTTGCCGATGTGCCCCTCGCGCCGGTCGAATGCGAGCATGCCGGGCCAGAATTCCTGGTGCTGCTGCGCGACATCGATGTACATGGGTTCGTGCGGCTGGCCGAAGCGGTTGCCGAACGCCGAGCCGGTGGGCACGCTGATCGGGTAGGGCGGCTCCTCGAGCTTGCCTTCGCGCACGTGCGCGGCGATGCGCCACTCCTGCAGGCTGTCGCGCGAGACCACGACGGCGCCCGAGGCGGCGTTGAACTGGCGGGTGGCCTCGAGCAGCAAGTGGCCGAGGAAACCGTTGAGATCGGGCTCGCTCGCCAGCCGCTCGAGGTTGCCGCGGATCACCGCATTGGCCTTGGCGAGCTCGGTGGCGTGCTCCTCGGCGGCGCGCTCGCGCTCGCGGCGCATGTCATCGAGCAGGCGCTGGCGGTGCAGGGCCGCGCCGATCACGCTCGCGGCGGTCTCGAGCGCCGCCAGCTCCGCGGAATCGATGGCGCGCCGCTGCCGCGTGTTGTCAAGGCCGATGGCGCCGATGAAATCCCCGGCCACCAGAATGGGCACCACGGCCTTGCTCTGCGTGCCGATGCCCTCGAAGTCGGTGGACCCGGCGCAGGTCTTGCCGGTCTCACCGGGGTTGATGCATACGCTGCGGCCGTGGCGGAGCTCCGCGGAGATGTCGGGCAGGTCGCGCTCGTCGCAGGACCGGGTCGCGGTCTTGCCGAGCTGTGACGGTACGCCTTCAGCGGTCCATTCGGCCACGGTCACCAGCAGGGGCTCGTCGTTCGGGCCGCGGCGGGCTCGCAGCACGCTCACCCGGTCTACGTGCGCCGCTTCCCCGAGCAGTCGTAAGACCTCGGGAATGGCGCCCCGCACGTCCGGGGTCGCCAGCAGCATGCGGCTCGCCTTGGCCGAGGCAGCGAGCAGCCCCTCCTGGCGGTGCAGTGACTCATTGACGTGAGTCAGCTCTTCTACGCAGGGAATGATGTCTCCCGCCGAGGCCAGTCGGCCCTTGAGGCCGGGATCGGCCACTGTGCTCATATCGATACGTCTCTCGCGATCCGGATGAACCATGGGGCGAGGCAGTCCGAGCAAGGTCTGGGGGCGGTCCCGCGCAGCATCGGCGCGACAGTCGCGACCGGGCTCGAGTCTCATGTGCGCGGATGATCCGTATCGGCGCCACCACAAAGTGTAGCGCGTTGTGAACTCTTGGACGCGGGCGTCCCCCGGTTTCCGGGGGCGAACCTCTCCCGATAGAGAGAGGCGGAACAGAAGTCGTCGAGACCGGAGCTATGCGAGTGACGGCGAAGGCCGCCGGCGCCTAGGCCAAGCGCCACCGGCGCACCGAACACGGGCGCCCATTGAACGGCGGAAATCGGTGGGCCGCCCGAGAACGAGATCCGGCAGGGGGAGTTCCCGGTGCCTTGACGCCCCCGGCGGCGGCCGGTCTAATACGCGGCCCCTTTCCCTGCGGCGGCCAGGTAGCTCAGTTGGTAGAGCAGA
>DAHVQK010000098.1 GCA_027317845.1 Gammaproteobacteria bacterium | reverse complement strand
GGGGCGCTGTCCATCGCGCTCGCCCGGCTCTGGGTCGGCTCGGCGGCGACCGAGCCCTCAGTGGCTCACGGCCCATGAGTGCGGCGGATTAGGTCCAACCGCCATCTCCGCCGCCGCTGTCCCAGCCGCCCCCCCCTCCTCCACCATCATCCCAGGACCCGGGGTCCGAGACGCCGAAGTCATTGCCGCCCATGTCAGCGTTGACCTGCGGATCAACCGTGCCGGCGTTCGCATCGGGAATCATGCCGCCCGCGCCCGCGCCGGGATTGAGCATGTGCCCCACCAGTTCCTCACCCGCAGCCACGCCGGCGCCGATCGCGAGCCCGGTGCCGAGGCTGCCCATGATGCCGGGACCGCCGCCGTACCCCGGACCATACCCCGGGGGCGGATAAGCGCCCGGTGGGTAACCGGGTGGGGTGCCCATCGGGCCCCCGGGGGGCATCGCACCGGGCATCGGGCCGGGATAGGCGTTGTAGTGCGCCGCCGCCATGCGGCGGCGCACGATCATCCACACGACGATGATGCCGCCGATGAGCAGCAGCCCCCAGCCGATATGGGAGGAGTGGCGGGCGGTGCGCTGGGCCACCCCGTAGCCCGCGCCGTAGCGCGGCGATTGACCGAGCTGCCCCTGAAGCGCCCGGACTGCATGAGCGCTCGCAAACGGGAGCCCCGGCTGCAGAGACTCGGCCTTCGCGAGTTCCTGGCGCGCCTGGCCATAGTTCTGTGCGCGGGCGGCGACCTCCGCCGCCACGAAGTGTGCCTTGGCGCTGTTCGGATGATCACGCAGCACCTGCTGGACCATCTGCTGTGCCTGGCCAAGGTGGCCGCTCTGCGTCGCCTGGTAGATCTGGGCCGCCGACGGATCGGCCGCGAGCGCCGTCCCGGCGAGCATCATGAGGGCGAGTCCCAGGGAAAGGATCAATCTCTTGAGCATAGGGTTCTCGATGTGGGACCCGGTCCGGGTCCATGAGCACTTAGTCCGCCGGCGCGCAGCCGGTTTCGCAACCGCATCCTGCGCCTGATCTGGGGCCGGGTGGCAGGCAATGCAAGCCGTCCGTGCATGATCGCCAGGACCGGGCACCGAATCCAGTCGATGATATTTGCTGTTCCTTCCATTTTACCTGCCAAATCGACCTCGTTAGCGGCGTAATATGAGCATATCCCGTAGCGGGCGATGGGTCCGGATGCGCAACTTTCGCGCTTGCTTGGACAACAGTGCCGGTGAGCCCTGCCCCGAAGGCACCGGGCACACGCCAGGATTGGCCCTATAGCCGAGCGCGGCGCTCAAGACCGCCTCGCGCGGATCCCCGAGCGCAGCCGCGAAATCATCCCCGACCGAGCACCCCGGCAGCGTCACCCCGGGCGAGGTGGTAGTGTTGGCGGGGGAGAGCCCGTCGCCGAAATCCCCGAAGCCCGCGGCGTTCACGCCCTTGAACTCGATCGAGAAATACGTCGTGCCACAGTTGTCCTGCGGATAGAAGCCGTAGGGCTTGCCACAGGTGGTCGAACCGAACTGGTACACCTGCACCCCGACGCCACGCAGGCCGTTCATGATGGCCTCGCTCGCCGAGCAGGTCCCGCCGCCGGTCAACACGAACACGCGAGGGAGGTTCAGCGTCGGCAGCGGCTGACCCGAGGCGACCGAGAGCCCCTGGGCGGTCCCGAGGAAGGGCACGGGCGTGATGGGACTGCCGGTCACGGGGTTGGTGGAGGGGTGCTGAGCGTTGAACTGCTGCTGGTAGAACGTCTGCCCGGCGGTGAGCGAGGGTCCGGAGATCATGTAGGACAGCTCGCTTGCGAGCTCGAGCAACCCGCCGCCGTTGTAGCGCAGATCGAGCACCAGGTCCGTGACGCCATCGGCCTTGAGCGTATCGATCGCCTGGACCAGTTCCTGCTCGGCCTCGACGTCCACCTGGTCGTTGTAGAGGATGTAGCCCACCAGCCCCGATGCCGTCGACAGCGTCTTGACCATGAGCACCGGCGTGTCGGTGATGTTCCCGGCCTGCATCGTGAAGGTGCGCTGCGTGCTCGAGCCGGGATCGAGCACGGTGAAGGTATGTGCCTCACCCACCGTCGAGGGAAACAACGCCGCATTGATGGTGTCGATGCTCGCGGCGGCGGTGGCGTTGACCACATCGACGCCATCGACCGAGAGCACCTCATCACCACGCACGAGATTCGCGGGCGCGCTGGAGGCCGGCGTGCCGGGCTCCGTATAGGCCACCTCGACCTGGCGTGGCGGAGTGGCCTGGACGATCGACCATGCGAGCCCGTAGCCCGCCGATTGCCCATACTCCATGGCCTCCCACTGCGAGGTCGGATAGGAGAAATGGAAGCGGTCCTTCGGCGCACCGCTCGCGTCGGTCTGGGTCGTCTTCATCAGATTGAAATAATCCGGCGTGGCGTAGAGCGAGGGGTCGGCGTCCTGCACCTCGGCGTACCAGTAGTACAGATCGTGCGTCCAGGAGCGCAGCCAGTTGTTTTCGTCCGTGGCCGTGCCCTGCACATCCGGATACGGCTGATGGGTGTAGGGGTCATCGCCGGTGCGCGGGGAAGCGCACTCGGCCTGATACTTCGAGGCCGCTTGATAGAGGCCAGGGGTCCAGGCGGGATCGGCGGTGCCGCTGCTCGTGCTGATCGCGGCGCTGCCGCCCCCACCGCCTCCACAGCCGCTCAACGCCAGAACAATCACGAGAGATCCCGCCCAGCGCAATGCGCGCTCCCTTCCCCCTACCATGCGCCCCCCCCTCGGGCCTCGAGGGCTCCGAAGTTCGATTCGTGAGACTAAGACGTTCGAGACCGGCCGGATGGCAAGTCTGTCACAGCCAGGAGGTTGAGCACATACTGGCGAGCCGACCAGCAGGCTTCCTCCAGCCCCTGCCCGAGCGCGAGACCCGCGGCAATCCCCGAGGCGAGCGCACAGCCGGTTCCGCGCGCGCTCCCCGCAAGCCGCGGCGAGGTCAGCCAGCGTCGCGTACCCTCGGCGCCCGCGAGCAGATCCGCCGCTTCGGCCCCCGTGGCATGCCCTGCCTTGATGAGCACGGCGCGCGGCCCCTGCCCGAGGAGCATTGCCGCCCACTCGAGGAGCGTCGCCGTGTCGGGACTCCCCGGCCCCTCCTCCGCGCTCACCAGATGAGCCGCCTCCGGGATGTTGGGGGTAAGGAGCGTCGTCAGGGGGAACAGCCTCTCGCGCATCGCCCGCTCACCGAGCGCATCGAGCAACACGCCACCGGAGGAGGAGCGCAGCACCGGGTCGAGCACGATGGGAATGTGCCGCGCGCGCGCGAGGGCCTGCGCCACGGCATCCGCCGCCGCGGCGGCTCCGAGCATGCCGATCTTGATCGCACCGATCGGCCGAGACTCGAGCGCCGAGAGAATCTGCGCGAGAATCAATTCCCGCGGGAGCGGGTGCACGGCCCACACTCGCGAGTGAGTCTGCGCGGTGACCGCCGTGATAGCGCACGCCGCCTCGACCCCGAAGTCCCGCAAGGTGCGCAGATCGCGCGCCAGCCCCGCCCCGCCGCTGCTGTCGGAGCCCGCAATGACCAACACGGCCGGAGCCGCCTCGGCGGACTCGCTCAAGCGCTCAGTCTCCGAAGGCGATGAGGGCGATATCGCGGGGCTCGCGCTGCAGGAGCGCGCGCCCCGCGCGCCAGGCCCTTACACCCGAGCGGCAACACAGGACCAGGCGGTCTTCTCCCGGCAGGGGGTGGCGCTTCAGCTCCTCGACGCCGAGACGCAGCGCCTGAGGAAAGGGCGAGACCGGCGCCTCACTCAGACTGCGCAGATCGATGATGACATCCGCCGCTCCCACCTCCTGCGGATCGATGAACCGTAACTGCGGTCCCGCGGGCTCGCTCGCGGCCACGAACGAGAACCCGCCGGACCGAAGCGTGCGAAAGTCGATGCTCACGAGGCGGCCGAGCACCGCAGGCTCGAGCCCGAGGAGATGGGCCACGGTCATGTGGGCCTGCAAGGCGCCCGTGACACCCACGGCCGTGCCGAGCACACCCGAGAGCGCGCAGGAGCCGGCCTGAAGCGGCATGTCCGGAAACACAGCGCGATAGCTCGGTGCCCCGCCGCAGAACACCCCTGCATAGCCCGAGAGCCCGAGCACCGAGGCGCTCACCAGCGTCTTGCCCTGCCGGCGGCACTCATCGCTCAGAATGTAGGTGAGCGCGAGACTGTCGGCCGCATCCACGATCACCTCCGCGCGGGACACCCAGGATGGCGCGTTGGCCGGCGTGACGCGTTCCACGGCCGCCGCGAGCGAAACGTGCGGATTGCGCTCGGCGAGGAGGGCGATCGCGGCGGGTGCCTTGGGCCGACCGACATCGATCATCCGGTAAAGCGGCTGGCGGTGCAGGTTCGATTCCTCGACGAGGTCCGGATCGACAACCACCACGCGTCCCACGCCGGCGCCGCACAGGTACTCGAGCACCGGGCACCCCAGCCCCCCCGCGCCGGCCACGAGGACCGAGGCCCTCTGCAATCGCGCCTGGCCTGCTGCGCCGACTTCAGGCAATGCGATCTGCCGCGAGTAGCGCTCGCTCATGGATCCGCCCGCGGCGGTCCATCGGGCTCCATCGATCCGGCGGTGACGAGCCAGGCGGCGAGACGCGCCTCGGGATGGGGGTTGCGCACGATGTCGGTGACCACGGCGGCGCAGTCCGCTCCGGCGATCAGCACCCCAGGGAGCCGCTCGAGCGTCAGGCCGCCGATGGCCACGAGCGGCCGCTTACCGATGCGCCGCCGCCACTCGCCGATGCGCTCAAGACCCTGCGGCGCGAAACGCATGGTCTTGAGCAGCGTCGGATAGATCGGCCCGAGCGCCACGTAATCCGGCTCCAGGGGCAAAGCGCGCTCGAGCTCAGCGGGGTCGTGCGTGCTGATACCGAGGCGCACGCCCGCACGGCGCAGCGCCGGGACGTCCGCGGTGTCGAGATCTCCCTGCCCCAGGTGCACGAAGTCACATCCCGCCTCGATCGCGAGCTGCCAGTGATCGTTGACCACGAGTTGCGCTCCGGCCTGCTCACAGAGCGCTTTCGCCGAGGTGATCTCGGCGCGCAGCTCCTCCGTAGTGTGCTCCTTGATCCTCAGTTGGATCAGGCGCACGCCGGTGGGCAGCAGGCGACGCACCCAGGCGCAGTTGTCGACGATGGGATAGACGCGCGGCAGGTTCATTCATGTTACCCCAGGAAGGCTTTGCCGATCAGCGGTGTGGAGGGCACCGCCATGTCCCTCGGCTCCATGGGTCCCGCAAGATACGCCTCCCGCCCGGCCGCCACCGCCTGTGCGAAGGCGCCGGCCATGCGCGCCGGATCGACGGCCTGCGAGACCGCGGTGTTGATGAGCACGGCATCGAAGCCGAGCTCGAGGGCCTGCGCCGCGTGCGAGGGCACGCCGATGCCGGCGTCGATGATCAGGGGCACCTCTGGAAAGCGTGCGCGCAGCGCCGTGAGGCCGAAGAGATTGTTGAGCCCACGGCCCGAGCCGATGGGCGAGCCCCAGGGCATGAGCACCCGGCAGCCCGCTTCCAGCAGCCGCTCGGCGGCGATCAGGTCCTCGGTGGTGTAGGGAAACACCTCGAAGCCCTCTTCGCCGAGGATCCGCGCGGCATCCACCAGGGCGAACACGTCCGGCTGCAGAGTGTCGTCCTCGCCGATGATCTCGAGTTTCACCCACGGCGTGCCGAACACCTCGCGCGCCATGTGCGCCGTGGTCACCGCCTCCTTGACGGAGTGGCAGCCGGCGGTGTTGGGGAGCACACGGACACCCATGTCACGGATGATCGACCAGAACCCCTGCCCCGCCCGCTCACCGGCGGACTCGCGCCGCAGCGAAACCGTGACGAGTCCGGTGCCGCCCGCCTGCACCGCCTCCGTCAGGATCGCGGGCGAGGGATAGCGCGCCGTGCCGAGCAGGAGCCGTGAGCGGAGCCCTGCGCCGTAGAGCGTCAGCGTGTCGGCGGTGTTCATTCAACCCCCTTGCATGGGCGAGAGCACCTCGAGCGCATCGCCCTCGGTGAGAGGCGTCGCCCGCCGTGCGTCCGCCGGCACGAACTCACCGTTCACCGCCGTGGCGACGACGGCCCCCGCAAGGCCCAATTCCTCGAGCGCGGCGGCCAGGTCTTGCGCGCCGATCTGGCGCCGCTCGCCGTTCAGCTGGATGTTCATTGCATCACCTCGGGCGCCTCCCGCCCCTCGAGCAGCCAGTCCGCCGTCCGGCGCGCGAGCGCCGGCGCGACGAGGAAGCCGTGGCGAAAGAGGCCGTTGACATACAGGGTGTCGCCCCGGCGGCGCAGTTTCGGCAGGTTGTCCGGAAATGCCGGCCGCACCCCGGTGCCGATCTCGACGATCTCGGCCTCACCGAATGCCGGATGCAGCGCGTAGGCCGCCCCCAGGAGCTCGAGCATGGAGCGCGCGCTGATGCGCGTCGCCTGGTCGCTCTCGATCATGGTGGCGCCGATCATGTAGTGTCCGTCGCCACGCGGCACGATGTAGACGGGCACTCGCGGATGCAATACGCGCACCGGGCGGGACAGGGAGATGTCAGACAGTCGAACCACCAGCATCTCCCCTTTCACTCCGCGCAGATCCGTCAGCACGTCGCGGGCTGCAAGGCCGGTACAGTCGATGAGCACACCCGCCTCGCGCCGCTCGGACTCGTGAGGGGCCACAGCGCCGAAACGGATCCGTCCGCCGAGACTCGTGAGCCGCTCGGCGAGCGCCGCGAGCGCCGCACGCGGATCGAGATGTCCTTCCTCCCGGAAGTACAGCGCCTTCTCGAACCGGCCGGCAAGATCCGGCTCGAGCGCCGCGATGGCCTCACCCTCGAGCCACTCGAAGCGCTCGGTGCGGCGGGCGAAATGCTTGAGCTCACCGCTGTCGCGCCCATGGGCAATGACCAGGCTCCCCGCGAGCACCGTGCCGGGAAACTTCGCCCGCCACCATGCGAGACTCTCGGCCCCGAGCGTGGCGATCAAAGGCTCGGCGCTCTCGAGCTCGCACCAGGGTGCGAGCATGCCGCCGGCGTACCAGGAGCAACACCCCGATCCCAGACGCCGCGTACGCTCTAGGACCTCGACCGTGAGGCCCCGCTCGGCGAGCTCCACCGCGCAGGCGAGGCCCGCGACACCGGCCCCTACCACCGTGGCGCGCATGACTCAACTCCGCTCGGTCGTGACGTACAGCTCGCTCCCCGCGGCGCGGAATTTCTCGGACATCTCCTGCAGTCCCTGTTGGCGGTTTGCCTCCTCGCGCACCTCGTGGGAGATGCGCATGGAGCAGAACTTCGGGCCGCACATCGAGCAGAAGTGCGCCGCCTTGTGCCCTTCCTTGGGCAGGGTCTCGTCGTGGAAGGCGCAGGCGGTGTCGGGGTCGAGTGACAGGTTGAACTGGTCCTCCCAGCGGAAATCGAACCGCGCCCGCGAGAGCGCATCGTCCCGATCCCGCGCCCCCGGATGCCCCTTGGCGAGATCGGCCGCATGGGCGGCGATCTTGTAGGTGATGACGCCGGTCTTGACGTCATTGCGGTCGGGCAGCCCGAGGTGCTCCTTCGGCGTCACGTAGCAGAGCATCGCGGTGCCGTACCAGCCGATCATGGCCGCGCCGATCGCCGAGGTGATGTGATCGTACCCGGGGGCGATGTCGGTGGTGAGCGGCCCGAGAGTGTAGAACGGCGCCTCGCCGCAGGCGGCGAGCTGTTTGTCCATGTTCTCCTTGATCTTGTGCATCGGCACGTGTCCCGGGCCCTCGATCATCACCTGGCAGTCGCGCTTCCAGGCGACTCGTGTGAGCTCCCCCAGCGTCTCGAGCTCGGCGAACTGCGCGGCATCGTTAGCGTCGGCGATCGAGCCCGGCCTCAGTCCGTCGCCGAGGGAAAAGCTGACATCGTAGGCGCGGCAGATGTCGCAGATCTCCTCGAAGTGCTCGTAGAGGAAGCTCTCGCGGTGATGCGCCAGGCACCACTTGGCCATGATGGACCCGCCCCGCGAGACGATGCCCGTCACCCGGGAGGCGGTAAGGGGCACGTAGCGCAGGCGTACCCCGGCATGGATGGTGAAATAATCGACGCCCTGCTCGGCCTGCTCGAGGAGGGTGTCGCGGAATACCTCCCAGGTGAGCGCCTCGGCGACGCCCCCCACCTTCTCGAGCGCCTGG
>DAHVQK010000088.1 GCA_027317845.1 Gammaproteobacteria bacterium | reverse complement strand
CTTCTCCAGCGATCTGTCGATCGACCTGGGAACGGCCAACACCCTCATCTATGTCCGCGACAAGGGCATCGTCCTCAACGAGCCCTCGGTGGTCGCCGTGCAGGACGAACCATCCCGCGGCGGCAAGGTCATCGTCGCCGTCGGCTCCGAGGCCAAGGGAATGCTCGGCCGCACGCCAGGGCACATCACGGCCGTGCGGCCCATGAAGGACGGCGTGATCGCCGACTTCACCTATACGGAGAAGATGCTTCAGTACTTCATTAACAAGGTGCATGGCAACCGCATGCTCAGGCCCTCGCCGCGGGTGCTGGTGTGCGTGCCCTTCGGCTCGACCCAGGTCGAGCGCCGCGCCATCCGCGAGTCTGCCGAGGGAGCGGGTGCCCGTACCGTCGCCATCGTGAGCGAGCCGATGGCTGCGGCGGTAGGCGCAGGCCTGCCGGTGCACGAGGCGCGCGGCTCGATGGTCCTCGATATCGGCGGCGGCACCTCCGAGGTGGCCGTACTCTCGCTGAATGGCGTAGTTTACGCCAACTCCGCGCGGATCGGCGGCGATCGCTTCGATGAGGCGATCATGAGCTACGTACGGCGCAATTACGGCATCCTCATCGGGGAGGCGACCGCGGAGCGCATCAAGATCGAGATCGGCTCGGCATATCCCGGGCAGCAGGTCCGCGAACTCTCGGTGAAGGGCCGCAATCTCTCCGAGGGTGTGCCCCGGGCCTTCACGCTCAACAGCAACGAGATCCTCGAGGCGCTCCAGGAGCCGCTGCAGAACATCGTCAGCGCCGTCAAACAGGCGCTCGAGCAGACCCCGCCCGAGCTCGGCGCGGACGTCGCCGAACGTGGCATCGTGCTCACGGGCGGCGGCGCGCTTTTGCGCGACATCGACAAGCTCCTGACCGAAGAGACGGGCCTGCCGGTAGTGGTGGCGGATGATCCGCTCACCTGTGTGGCCCGCGGCGGCGGACGCATCCTCGAACTGATGGACGAAATGGGCCCCGGCCACTTCGGGCTCGAGTAGCCCGAGCCCGCGCGCCGTGGCGTTCTTCGGCACCCGGGGATCCACGCGAAATCGTGGCGGCGCCGCCGGCTTTCGCTTCTTCCTGTACGCGCTCGTGTCGATCGTGCTCATGGTGCTCGATCAGCGCCTCGACTGGCTGGAGCGGGTCCGCTACGGTCTGCAGGCCATCACCTATCCGGTCGAGACCGCACTGAACTCCCCCGTGACGGCATGGCGCTGGATCAAGAGCGATTTCGCCGCGCGCGATGCGCTCGAGGCCGAGAATCAGCGCCTGCGCACACGAGTGCGCGATCTCGAGATACGCTCGCTGCGTCTCGAGGCCGTGGAAGCGGAAAATGCCGCGCTCATCGGGCTGAAGCAGGCCCTGCCGCCGGTGGCCGAGCGATGGTTGCCGGCCGACATCGTCAATATCCAATTCGGCGGCCTGCGCCAGCGCATCCTGGTGGACCGCGGCGCCCGCAACGGCGTGTTCCGCAACCAGGCGGTGCTCGATGACTACGGGGTCGTCGGCCAGACCATGCACGTGGGGCCCTGGAGCGCGGAGGTGCTGCTGATCACCGACCCCGACCACGATCTGCCGGTGCAGATCGAACGCACGGGATATCGGACCATCGCCGTGGGGACCGGAGATCCGAAGGCGATCGCGCTACCGTACCTGCCGGCGAATGCCGACGTCCGGGTGGGCGATGTGCTCGTCACCTCGGGGCTGGGCGGAGTGTTTCCGTCGGGCTATCCGGTCGCGCGCGTCACTCGCGTGCATCCCGGTGCCGTTCAGCCGCTCGCCCGGGTCCAGGCCATGCCCTTCGCGCACCTCGAAAACGACCGCGAGGTCACGCTGCTGTGGTTCCGCCAGAGCAGCCCCGCTGCGCCGCTGAAGGAAAATGGCGGTCAGCTGACGAGCGGCAATCCCGCCGTCCAGCCCCTGCCGGCGCCCAAGCCGAGCACGCCTGCGCCGGTGTGCACACCGGCCTCCGGTGGGGCTGCGCCCGCCGGGCCGGGAGCCCCGGCTCAACACCCCGACGTGCACGCTGCGGTGAAGCCGACGGCCTCCTCGCCACCCTCGGGACAGCGCAAGCCATGAGTGCCTCCGCTGGCGGCGCGATAATCAAGACAGCGCTGATCGCGCTCATCCTCACGCTATTGCCGTTGCCCGCCTGGCTCGCCATCCTGAGACCGGAATTCCTGGTGCTGACCGTGCTCTACTGGTCCATCCAGGCACCGTTCGCCGGCGGGATCGGGCTTGGCTGGTTCTCGGGACTGCTGCTCGATGCCTTCCAGGGGCCGGTCCTGGGCGAGCATGCGCTCGCGATGGCGCTGGTAGCCTACCTTGGGGTGCACGAGCATCAGAGGATCCGCACCAAGCCGCTGCTACAGCAATCATTGATGGTGTTCGCGGTGCTGGTCCTGTATGAATTCGTCCTCTTCGCCGTCGACGGCTGGAGCGGACACCCGCTGACCACCCCACTGCGCTGGGTGCCCACGGCGACCGGCGCACTCCTGTGGCCGGCTGTGGCGACCCTTCTCTCGCGAAGCTACCGGCCACGTACCTGAGCGAGAGTGTCCCTCAGGAATGTCTCCCGTCCGCATCAAGGATCATTGGCACGAGCAGCGCCTGTTTGACCGCCGCGCGTGGCTCGCGGGCGTTCTGATGGCGCTCGCCGGACTCGGCGTACTCGGGCGACTCTACTACCTGCAGATCGTCCGTCACGACTACTACACACAGCTGTCCCAGGCCAACGGCGTGCGGACCGAGCCCATTGCGGCAGCGCGCGGACTGATCCTCGACCGCAACGGTGAAATCATCGCCTCGAATCAGCCGACCTTCGACCTCGTGCTGACGCCCGACGAGGTGCCGAATCTGCGCGGCTCGCTCGCGCGGCTGGTCAAGCTCGGATTGCTGCAGGCCGAAGACGTTCCCGATCTGATCCGCACCATCAAATCCCACCAGAGCTTCGACACCGTACCGATCCGCCTGCACCTCTCGGACGAGGAGGTGGCGCGCTTTGCGGCGCGGCGCTTCGAATTTCCAGGCATCGACATCAGCCCGAGACAGGCGCGGTGGTATCCGTTCGGGCCGCTCGCCGTCGATGCGGTGGGCTACGTCGGCACGATCAGCGCCAACGACTTGAAGCACATCGATCAGGCGGCCTACGCCGGCACCGCGGTGATCGGCAAGACCGGCGTCGAGGCCGCGTACGAGAAGCAGCTGCACGGCACCAACGGCTACCGCCAGATCCTGGTGAACGCCCTCGGCCGGCCGGTGCAAAGACCCGGCGCCCTCGGCCGGGAGCTGCACGTCGAGCCACCCACACCGGGCGACGATGTCATTCTCTCGCTCGATCTCAAAGTGCAGCGGGTGGCCGAGAGCCTCCTCGATGGACACGACGGGGCGGTGGTCGCGCTGAATCCCTGGAACGGCGATGTGATCGCCATGGCGAGTTCTCCGTCTTTCGATCCCAACCTGTTCGCGCGCGGCATCAGCGAGAAGGAATATCGGGCGCTGCTCGAGGACCCGCGCCAGCCGTTGTTCAACCGCGCGCTGCGCGCCGAGCTCCCCTCGGGCTCGACGATCAAGCCGGGGCTGGCCCTCGGAGCCCTCACCGACGGGGTGATCGACGCCCACCAGGAGGTGCTTGCCGGCTATGCCTATCACCTGCCCGGCAGCGCCCATCTCTACCATAACGCCATGCACGAATATTGCGGTCCGATGACCATGCGCAAGGCCATCATCATGTCGTGCGACGTGTATTTCTACCGCCTCGCCCACTTGATGGGGATCGACCGCATCTCGGCATGGCTGCCGAACTTCGACTTCGGCCATTCCACCGATATCGACATTCCGGGCGAGCTGCCGGGACTGGTGCCGTCCCGGGCGTGGAAAGCGACGCATTTCAGGAACCCGGCCCAGCGCGAGTGGTTCCCGGGCGACACGGTGATTCTCGGCATCGGCCAGGGCTACTTCCTCACCACACCGTTGCAACTGGCGCACTACACCGCCATGCTGGCCGCCCGGGGCCTGAATTTCAGACCCCGCCTGGTCACCGGGATCCGCAATTCACGCACGGGCAAGATCCACTGGAAGCGCCCCGTGCTGCAAGGCAACCTCACCCAGATCAGCGCCGCCTCCTGGAAAGTGATCGTCAAGGCCATGATCGGTGTGACCACCAAACCCCGGGGCACCGCGTACTACCAATTGCGCGACAGCACCTACCCCATCGCCGGCAAGACTGGCACGGCGCAATTGGTCAGCGAGCAGGCGAAGGGAGCCTCCAACGAGGAGAGCTACAAGGCGAAGGGGACGCTCGAGAAGCTGCGCGATGACGCGTGGTTCATCGCCTTCGCGCCGGCTGACAATCCGCGCATCGCGGTCGCCGTGCTCGATGAACATGCCGGCTGGGGCTCCACGGGGGCTGCGCCGATTGCGCGCAAGGTGATGGACGCCTACCTGCTCGGACCCGACGGCAAGCTGCTGCCCGACCCCGGGCGCGGACCGTTCTCCGAGCCGGCACGGCTCAGGGCACGGGTCCTTCCCGGTGTATCCGCAACACTCACCCCGCTGCAGGAGACGGCCCGCGCGAAGGGACCTCCGATGGGGTCTGCCGTACTGGCGACGGAGCCTCGTAAGCCATGATCCACGAAGAAGTGTCCACGGAGTCGCGGGCGCGCCGCACGTTGAGCGGGGCGGCGCGGGTGCTGCTCGCGCTGAAGCTCGACGGGACGCTGGCGATCGGGTTGGGCATCACCGCGGCCTACGGACTCGTGGTGCTCTACAGCGCCTCCGCGGAGAGCTTGTCCGTGCTGCTGCGCACGGGGCTTCGCGTGGTGTTGGGAGCGGTCGTCATGCTCGCCCTGGCGCGAGTCAACCCCAACGTGCTGCGCCGCATCTCACCCTGGCTCTACGGCCTCGGGGTCCTGCTGCTGCTCGCGGTGGCGGCGGTCGGCCATGTGCACTTGGGCGCCAAACGCTGGCTCGACATCGGTCCGATCCACTTTCAGCCCTCCGAGCTCATGAAGCTCGCGGTGCCGATGATGTGCGCCTGGTATCTGCATGAGCGACCGCTGCCGCCACGCTGGAGCGATCTCGCGCTGCTCGGTCTCATCATCCTGGTCCCCGTGGCGCTCGTGGCCAAGGAGCCCGATCTCGGCACCGCCATGCTGATCGGCGCCGGCGGCGCCATCGTGGTGTTCCTGGCGGGTCTGCGCAAACGGGTCATCGCGGTGCTGCTACTGCTCGCAGTCGCCGGAGTGTGGCTGGGACTGCGCTACATGCACGGCTATCAGCGCGAACGCCTGGTGAGTTTCCTCAATCCGCAGGCCGATCCGCTCGGCGCCGGCTATCACATCATCCAGTCGCAGATCGCCATCGGCTCGGGCGGCGTGTTCGGCAAGGGCTGGATGGCCGGCAGCCAGGCCCAGCTCGACTTCCTGCCCGAGCGAACCACGGACTTCATCTTCTCGGTGATCGGCGAGGAGTTCGGCCTGCTCGGACTCGCCGGTCTCCTGCTGCTCTACGGCTTCATCATCGGCCGCTCGCTCTACCTGTCCATGCAGGGACCCGACACCTTCTCGCGCCTCCTCGGCGGCAGCGTTGCGCTCACTTTCTTCGTGTACGTGTTCATCAACGCCGGCATGACCACCGGCCTCGTGCCCGTGGTCGGCGTACCGCTGCCGCTCGTGAGCTACGGCGGCAGCTCCGTGGTGACGGTGCTGTCAGGTTTCGGTATTCTGATGTCGTTGTAT